>JBHJHH010000084.1:0-43922 GCA_050331015.1 Geminicoccaceae bacterium | reverse complement strand
TGAAAGAGAGCGTAACCGAAAAAGTTCGAAGCGATCCCGTCAATGAGAGACCAACATTTGCCTGATGCCGTCCGCCAGGGTGCTGACGGATCGTGGCAAGTGATGCGAGATCCGGCCTTCGGGCCGGTGATGCCTCGGTTTTGGCCGAGGCTTGCTGTTTGGACATGGTGAAGAGGATGACGCGGGTGCGTCGGAAGAGGAGCGCTGACTTCGGTCGGTGTCTTCTTGGATGACGTACCACTATCGGACTGGGGTGCCTGCTTTGATCAGCCAGGCGGCCCCAGTCAAAGAATGTCAGGTATGCCGACCAAGAACACTTGGCGGCCGGTGCTCGAGCAAAGCGTGTCTTTGTGACAGCGTCGGTTGTTAGGTTGGATCGTTCGCTTCGAGCCTTGGAGGGAACGATCCGTTGACGCGTTGGCCTTGTCTGTCCTGGTTTGAGCTTTTGCTCGGTTGGTTCTTTCTTGAGAGCCAGGCGTGCGTGGGTTTGGTGCTGGGCGGCGAGGTTGAGCGACTGAAGGGCATTTGGTGGATGCCTTGGCACCGAGAGGCGATGAAGGACGTGGCATGCTGCGATAAGCCACGGGGAGCTGCAAGCAGGCTTTGATCCGTGGATTTCCGAATGGGGCAACCCACCCGTGAGGGTATCGTGTCGTGAATCCATAGCGGCACGTGGCGAACCCGGCGAACTGAAACATCTCAGTAGCCGGAGGAAAGGACATCAAACGAGACTCCGTTAGTAGCGGCGAGCGAACGCGGACCAGGCCAGTGTCTTTACGCGTTGAACCGGAACCGTCTGGAAAGTCGGGCCATAGCGGGTGATAGCCCCGTACGGGTAGGGCAAGTAAAGACCTTGAGTAGAGCGGGACACGTGAAATCCTGTTCGAAGATGGGGGGACCACCCTCCAAGCCTAAGTACTCCTCGGTGACCGATAGCGAACCAGTACCGTGAGGGAAAGGTGAAAAGCACCCCGACGAGGGGAGTGAAACAGTCCCTGAAACCGAATGCCTACAAGCAGTGGGAGCCTGGAGTCTTGCTTCGGCAAGGCTCACGGGTGACCGCGTACCTTTTGTATAATGGGTCAGCGAGTTCGTCTGTGCAGCAAGCTTAAGCCGTTAGGTGAAGGCGTAGCGAAAGCGAGTCTGAAGAGGGCGCCTTAGTTGCACGGATGAGACCCGAAACCGGGTGATCTAGCCATGGGCAGGCTGAAGGTGCGGTGACACGTACTGGAGGGCCGAACCCACCGATGTTGAAAAATCGGGGGATGACCTGTGGCTAGGGGTGAAAGGCCAAGCAAACCCGGAGATAGCTGGTTCTCCGCGAAATCTATTTAGGTAGAGCGTCATGCGCTGCCGTCGGGGGTAGAGCACTGGATGGGCTTGGGGGCCGCGAGGCTTACCAAACCTAACCAAACTCCGAATACCGACGTGCTTGGCATGGCAGACAGACGGCGGGTGCGAAGGTCCGTCGTCAAAAGGGAAACAGCCCAGACCGCCAGCTAAGGTCCCCAAGTCATGGCTAAGTGGGAAAGGATGTGGGACGGCCACAACAACCAGGAGGTTGGCTTAGAAGCAGCCATCCTTTAAAGAAAGCGTAACAGCTCACTGGTCTAATAGCTGTCCTGCGCCGAAAATGTATCGGGGCTCAAGCCATGCACCGAAGCTGCGGGCTCGCAAGAGCGGTAGCGGAGCGTTCCGTAGGCCTGTGAAGGTGTGCCGTGAGGCATGCTGGAGGTATCGGAAGTGCGAATGCTGACATGAGTAGCGACAAACAGGGTGAGAGACCCTGTCGCCGAAAATCCAAGGGTTCCTGCGCAAGGCTAATCCGCGCAGGGTGAGCCGGCCCCTAAGCCGAGGGCGAAAGCCGTAGGCGATGGCAACCAGGTTAATAGTCCTGGGCCCGCTGGTAGTGACGAAGGCCGTAAATCGTAGTCCCTTATCGGATTGGGGCTGCGGTGAAGGACTTCCAGGAAATAGCTCCAGCATATGGACCGTACCCGAAACCGACACAGGTGGATTGGTTGAGGATACCAAGGCGCTTGAGAGAACGACGTCGAAGGAACTCGGCAAATTGCCCCCGTAAGTTCGCGAGAAGGGGGACCGTTGTTTGCGCAAGCAGATGACGGTGGCACAGACCAGGGGATAGCGACTGTTTACTAAAAACATAGGGCTCTGCGAAGTCGCAAGACGACGTATAGGGTCTGACGCCTGCCCGGTGCCGGAAGGTTAAGAGGAGAGGTGCAAGCTTTGAATCGAAGCCCCGGTAAACGGCGGCCGTAACTATAACGGTCCTAAGGTAGCGAAATTCCTTGTCGGGTAAGTTCCGACCTGCACGAATGGCGTAACGGTTGTCCCACTGTCTCCGACGTCGACTCAGCGAAATTGAATTCTCCGTGAAGATGCGGAGTACCCGCGGTCAGACGGAAAGACCCCGTGCACCTTTACTACAGCTTTGCACTGGCACTAGGCAGATCATGTGTAGGATAGGTGGGAGCCTTTGAAGCGTTGGCGCCAGCTGACGTGGAGGCGTCCTTGAAATACCACCCTTGATCGGCTTGGTGTCTAACCGCGACCCGTGAACCCGGGTCCGGGACCCTGCATGGTGGGTAGTTTGACTGGGGCGGTCGCCTCCCAAAGTGTACCGGAGGCGCGCGAAGGTTGGCTCAGATTGGTCGGAAACCAATCGCAGAGTGTAAGGGCACAAGCCAGCTTGACTGTGAGAGCGACGGCTCGAGCAGAGACGAAAGTCGGCCCTAGTGATCCGGTGGTCCCGAGTGGAAGGGCCATCGCTCAACGGATAAAAGGTACGCCGGGGATAACAGGCTGATCACGCCCAAGAGTCCATATCGACGGCGTGGTTTGGCACCTCGATGTCGGCTCATCACATCCTGGGGCTGGAGCAGGTCCCAAGGGTTCGGCTGTTCGCCGATTAAAGTGGTACGTGAGCTGGGTTTAGAACGTCGTGAGACAGTTCGGTCCCTATCTGCCGTGGGTGGTGCATACTTGAGAGGATCCGTCCTTAGTACGAGAGGACCGGGATGGACGAACCTCTGGTGGGCCGGTTGTCGCGCCAGCGGCACAGCCGGGTAGCTATGTTCGGAAGGGATAACCGCTGAAAGCATCTAAGCGGGAAACCCACCTCAAAACCAGGTATGCCTAAGAGCCGTGGAAGACCACCACGTCGATAGGCCAGATGTCCAAGCGCGGTAACGCGTGCAGCTAACTGGTCCTAATCGCTCGATCGAGCTCACCCTTGCCCCCAGCACCAAGCCCACGCTTGGGCATAAGGCAAGCCAACGCAACACGACCCGACAACAAACCTGACATTCGCTGACACCAACGTGCATGGTTGCGACGGGATCTGTCCGCGCAGTGATCTGCCGGGCGATCACCGCCAACCAACACGGCCCGCTAACCGTAACGCCACCCTCTGTTTGCGCCCCAGCGTAGACCACGCGGTGATGACAAACCCAAGCGCGGCGTTCGCCTTAATGCCCCTGTCTGGTGGGCAAGTCGCGCCGGAGAGACGAGCGCGCTGGCTCAAGCGACCTGACCTCTAGGCTCACGAGCCAAGCGACGACGCGGCTCATGAACCGGCAGGCGACGCGCAATTTGGGCAAGCGGCGCGGGAGAGAGGAGCAAGTTGGCTCGCGCGACGTGACCTCTAGGGTCACGAGCCAAGCGACGACGCAGCTCATCGCCCCGCACGCACAGCCCAAGAGGTGGTGTGGTGATCCGGCGGTCATAGCGAGTGTGACCCACCCGATCCCATGCCGAACTCGGAAGTGAAACCGCTCAGCGCCTATGGTACTGCCGTTTTGACGGTGGGAGAGTCGGTCGCTGCCGGATCACCACACCACCTTGGCCCGGCCCCAACGCGTCATCCCATTCACCCGTCCCGACCCCCTTCCCGCGCAACGCACGAAGCCCCCTTACCCTCCCAACGCGGGGTGGAGCAGCCCGGTAGCTCGTCAGGCTCATAACCTGAAGGTCGTAGGTTCAAATCCTACCCCCGCAACCAAAGGTCTCGAATGGGATCAGTGCATGAGCCCGGCTTGGCCGGACTTTTCATGCGCCATCAACGGTTCCGCCGTGCTCGGTCAGCCTGGAATTGGACAAATTCAAATGTGGACGCATATCCTTCGTAACGTTCTCAGGAGGGGATATGCCCGGTTCCGTTCATTCTGTCGTCCTGTCGCTGGCGATTGCCGCTGCAAGCGGGCTGGCCGGGCATGCGCGTGCTGACGATGCGCTGCTGCGCGACCATCCGCTGGTCGACACCATCATCGCGACCGATACCGGCGCAGCGCTCGATCGCGATGCGCTCGTGGAACGGCTCGCGGCGGCCGATCTCGTGCTGCTTGGCGAAAAACACGACAACCAGCGCCATCACGCGCTCCAGGCGGCGCTGGTCGAGGCGCTCGGTGCGCGCCGCACGCTTGACGTGGTGGCCTTCGAGATGCTCACGGCCGAGCGGCAGACGCATGCCGACGCGCTTGGTCGCGGCGCGCTCGATCTAGCGGGCTTCGCCGAGGCGGTCGATTGGCCGGGCAGCGGCTGGCCGAGCTGGGCCTGGTATGAACCGGTATTTGCCGCGGCCGTCGATGCCGATGCGGCGATCGTCGCGGCCAATCTGAGCGGTGCGCAGATCGAGCAGATCTATCAGGCCGGCCTGAGCTCCCAGGATGCGGCCTGGCTGGCGCGCACCGGCCTGGATGTACCGCTGGACGCCGGGCTGCACGATGCGCTGGTCGCCGAGATCATCGATGCCCATTGCGGCCACGATCTGGGGGAGCGCGCCGAGGCCATGGTCGCCATTCAGCGGGCACGCGATGCCGCCTTGGCCAGCCATCTGAGCGATGCGCGTGATGACGGCATCGGCGTGCTGGTCGCCGGCAATGGCCATGTCCGACGCGATCGCGGCGTGCCGGCCTATCTCGAGACACTCGCACCGGGTGCCGACGTGGTCAGTCTCGGCCTTGTCGAGGTCAGCCAGGACTGGCAGCAGGTCCCGGACTTCGGGGCTGTGTACGATTATGTCTGGCTGACGGCGCGCGCCAGGCCCGAGACCTATGATTATTGTGCCGACATGGCGGCGTTTGCCGTGGACGAGCGCAGCTAGGCCTGATCGCGCAGGCCGCACAGCCGTTCGAGCAAAGCGGCATCGACATCAACGCCGTCGCGCTCATGGCGCGCGCGGTGCTTTTGCCGACGCGCGCCGGGCAAACGCGCGCCCTCTTGCGCCTCGATGGCCGCGCACAAGGCGCCGATGCGCTCGCCGAACCGCTCACCGGAAAACGCTGCCGGGTCCAGGGCGATGAAGCACTGGCCGGTGCGCGGCGGGCCACCGGCGGTGCCCGAGAACGGGCTGGCGTCCTTGCCGAGCGAAGCGCCGCTTAGTGCTGCGGCGAAGACTTCGACCATGAGGCCGGTGCTGAAGCCTTTGTAGCCACCGCTCGGCGCCATGGAGCCTTTCAGGGCGGCATCCGGATCAGTGGTCGGGGCACCGTCGGCATCGAGCGCCCAGCCTTCCGGCAGCGGCTCGCCGGCCCGCGCGCGCATCATGATTTCACTCTTGGCAACGACGCTGGCGGACTGATCGATGACGAAGGCGGCCTGCTGCGCGCCGCCGGGTAAGGCCAGCGCGAACGGGTTGGTGCCGATCACCGGCGTGATGCCGCCGACCGGCGCGATCGAGGCCGGGGCATTGGTGAAGCCGAGACCGACCAGGCCGGCTTCGGCCAAGCGTTCGACGTGATAGCCGAGCACGCCGCAATTGTAGGAATTGTGCAGGCTGACCGCGGCGCAGCCCTGCTCGCGCGCGGCCGGGATCAGTTCGGCGAAGCCCAGATCGATCGCCGGATGGGCAAAGCCGCTGCGGGCATCGACGCGCATGGCACTGGCGCGCGTGCGCTCGAGCGTCGGAACTGCGCTGCCATCGACCTTGCCGCAACGCACGTGCTCAGCATAGATCGGCACATAGACGAGGCCATGGCTCTTGATGCCATCGCGCTCGGCCGCCGCCACGGCACGGGCCAGCGAGGCGGCGGCGATTTCATTGGTGCCGGCCGCCAGCAGAACGTCGCGGGCCAGCGCTTCGATCGCCGACAGATCCATTCGCTCAGTCGCCGTCATGGTCACGCTCCTCCTCGATGCCGTCAGGCGGTCTCAATCATTATCGATGGCACCGGCACCGGCGCCCAGCGCCCGCGACGTCGCGGAGGCGGGCACCATGGTGCGGGCGGCGCGTTCGCTCAGCGCATGCCACAGCGTGTCATCGGTCGGCACGCCCTCGGTCACACTGGTCTGCCAGGCCTGACCGAGCGGATCGCTCGAGGATGGCGGTTGAATCGCGGCCGCGCGCTGCCGGTCGTGCGTCTGGATGGAGACATCGCCGATGGTCACGGGCAGCGTGCCGGCGATCGTGACGCGATCGCTGCGGCAGTGCGCCTCGAACGCGTCGCCATTGCAGCCGATGCGCAGCTGTACGGTCACGGGCAGGGTCTGGGCCGCCATGGCAGCCGCCGGCAGGCAAAGCAGGGGCGCCGTCAGGGCCGGCAGCTCGATGCGGGTCGACTGGCCCGCCTGGCCGTGCAGCGTCAGGGTATCCTGAACGAATGGGGCGACCATCAAGGCCGACTGGCCACGCGGCAGGGCGGTCGTGGCCGCCGTGAGATCAACCAGATGCAGCGGCGTGAGGCCGTTTTCCTCGAACGCCTCGAGCACGCAGAGCGCCGCTTGCAGGCCCGGCAGATGCCGCGCGGCTAGCCAGGCGGCGTAGCGGCCCAGGTCTTCGGCCAGGCCCAAGGCCGCACCGCTGCCGATGGCGGCCTTGCGCACGGTCGTATCGATTTCACCAAGCGAGCGCTGGGTCATGACACAGCGAGCGCCGGCAGGCACCAGGTATCAGCCCGTTGCGGCGTCAACTCTTCAGCCGTCGGCGCGCCCTGGTACATGGTGATGCGAGTCCAGCGATCGGATTTCGGATCGAACTTGCCGGCGCCGAAAAAAGCCAGCTTGCAGCGCAGGAGATCAATCGGCAGACAGGCGGCATCCAGCAGATTGTCGTGGATTTCGCCGTAAGGATGCCGGGCGACGGTCTGCACGCGGCGGACCAGATGGCGAAATGCCGGCATGCGCGCCAGAAACGCCGCCGTGCTTTCGCCGGCATCGGTCGCTTTTAGCGCCAGTGCCAAAGGCTGCACATCGCGCGCCACGGCCAACGGCATTTCCTTGTCCGCGCCCGGCTCGGCAAAACGATGGCCGACGCGCGGCTCAGCCTTTTCTTCCGAGACGTACCAGAATAGCTGCTGCGTCTCGCGCCGGGTGAAATCGATGTCGAAGGCCCAGGCATAGTGCGCGGCGATCAGGCTCCGCAGCGTACCGACCGCCATGGTCGGGTCCAGGTCGCCGTCGCCATCAGCGCTCATCTGCTCGGCCAGATCGTCGATCAGCGGGCCGTAGGGCTCGAGCATGAGCGCGACCAACAGTTCCTGGCCTTCAAGGGACAGCGTGGCGGCAGCGCGCCGGTACAGGGCATCCCAGGGCAGCGCGCCCTGCATCCAGGCGGTGTCGTCGTGCCACCAGTGCCGCAGCCACTCGAGATCGCCATGCAGCGCATCGATGCGGCCGGTCTGGCGCAAATCGGCCACCTGCCACTCGTTCAGATGCGCCTTGGCGCAGGCGAGCAGTGCGTTGAAGCGCTCGCGCGGTACCGGGGCGATGACCGGCAGGCTGCGCACCCGGGCCAGCGCGGTCTCGCGCGCGCGGATCCAGTTGTGGAGCAGGACCGGATGGTGGATCAGGAACGGCGCCATGCCCAGGCCGGTGGCATTGCCGATGCCAAGATGACGCTTGATCGCGCCATCGAGCGCCACCGCACCCGCCGGGTTGCGACAGCGGGCGAGATGCTCGACCAGCTCAAGCGTGAAGCAGCGGATCAGATAGACCGTGAGCATTTCCACGCGAAACGGGCCGCGGAACTCCGGCCGTTCGGCGATCTTGGCGCGATCGGCAATGCCGAACTTGCCATTGCCGTACACCGCCGTGGTGCGCATCAGATAGCCGACCTGGCGCACCAGCGTTGGGTCGGGCTGGATGCCGCTGGCCAGCGCGTTGACGACATGCTCGAAGAAGCGCACGGATTTGTTGGCGCGCGACAGCACCAGCTCGCTCGGCAGGAAGCGGCCGGCTTCCTGCTTGGGCACATTGGCGGCGAGGCGGGTCAGGTCGTCATCGCCGGGCACGCCATCGAACAGAGCGAAGGTCGCATCCCATTGCTCGGCAATCACCCGGTCGGTGCGATCCGACGGGTCCAGATCCTGGCAAAAGGCGACCAGGCTGTAACTGCGGCCGTCTTTGTGCACCGCGAGCACGGCATGGCCGCACCCGGCGCTGTCGATGGCGAACACCGGCCGGCTGAACGTCCAGTTCTCGCGTGCGAGCTGGCGCAGCAGGCTTGGCATGAAGCTCAACCGCGTCGCAAACGCACTGCCCATCCGCTCGAGGCGCATGACCTGCTGCGGCGGCCGCAAGGCCACGACCGGCGCCGTGTCAGGGGCCAGCGTGGCATCAAGCGCCATGACCGTCGCCTCGCTCGCCGGTCGCGACGGCCGCCGCCGGCGCAAACGACGTTTCAAAAAAGCGCAGCCAGTTGCCGCCCATGAGTGCCGCGACCTCGTCGGCTGCGAAGCCTGTCGCGCGCAGGCCTTCGGCGATGTTGACGAAATCGCGATTGTCCTTGAACCAGCTCGGCTGCGCCGGGAAGCCGGCCTGGGCAGCGCTGCCCTCACCATAATCGAGATTGCGCGTCCAGCGGCCATTGCGCATCCAGGTGACCACGCTGTCGGGCTGGTCCTGACACAGATCGGTGCCGAGCCCGACGGGCGCGATGCCGATCATGTCGACCAGCCTGGCGGCCATGGCACAGAAGTCCTCGAGCCGGCAGGCCGAGCCGCCGTTAAGGTGATGCGGGTAGAGCGACAGGCCGAGCATGCCGCCGCTTTCGGCCAGGGCGCGCAGCACGATATCGGATTTGTTGCGCAAGGCCTCGTGCCAGAAGGCCGGATTGGCGTGGCTGATGGCGATCGGCCGGGCGGACAGCTCGATCGCCTCGAGCGTCGAGCGTTCGGCGGAATGGCTCATGTCGACGACCATGCCGAGCCGGTTCATCTCGGCGATGACCTGCCTGCCCATGCGCGTGATGCCCGGGTCGTCGGCCTCATAGCAGCCGGTGGCGAGCAGGCTCTGGTTGTTATAGCTGAGCTGCATGAAGCGCACGCCCAGCGTGTGCAAGATCTCGACCAGGCCGAGATCGTCTTCGATCGGCGCACAGTTCTGCAGGCCGAAAATGATCGCTGTGCGGCCTTCGTCTTGCGCCGTGCGCACGTCTTCGGCCGTGCGGCCCTGACAGATCAGCGAGCTGTAGCGTTCGAAGTGGCGGTTCCACGTTTCGATATTGGCGACCGTCTCACGAAACATTTCGTGGTAGCTGACGGTGACATGCACAGCGCTGACGCCGCCTTGGTGCATCTGGGCGAACACCTTGTCCGACCAGCGGCAATATTGCAGGCCGTCGATAATCAGTGGTGGTGCGCCTTGTGCCCCCATGCGCGTGCTCCCTGCTTCCTGTCCAGATCTCGCCGGGGATCGGAAGCAAGGCAAGGATGATTTTGCCGGGCTTGGCCGTATGGATGACGGCCTTGAGGCTCGATCGGACCGGCACGTGCGCTAGACTGCAGCTCTCGTGCTTGAAGGGGAGAGCGATGGCCGGGTTTCGCGTGGCACATAGGCTTGTTGCGTTCGTCGCGTTGGCGGCGTTGATGCTGGCCGGTGCGGCCAAGGCGGCCGAGCCGGTTATCCTGACCGTCAGCGGCGCCATTACGAACACTAACCGGCCGGCGCTCGATCCATTCATGGACGCGCTCGCCGGTTTCCAGCTCGACGATGGCTTCGAACAGGCCTTTGCCTTCACGCGCAGCGATCTCGAAGCCATGCCGCAGCACGCTTTGGCGCTGCACTATCCGGACTGGCCCAGCTCGCTCACCTTGGCCGGACCGCGTCTGCGCGATGTGCTCGCCACGGCCGGGGCCGAGGGCGCCACGGTGCGGGCCATGGCGGTTGATGGCTACACGGTCGACATACCGATCGAGCTGGCCATGAGCGAAGCCGTCATCCTGGCGCTCAGCGCCGACGGCGTACCGCTGGCGCTCGGCGGACGCGGCCCGATCTGGCTGGCGCACGAACCGGGTGCTATCGATCCGCAGGCACCGGACTCCGACGCGACCATGGCCTGGGCGCTTTACCACATTCACATCATGCCCTGAGAGCGCGCCCCTCCGCCACCTTCCGGCAGCGGAGGGGCGCGGGCCTCACACCGAACGCCCGTCGGTCAGGCGGCTTCGGCAACGCGAAAAGCCCAGTAATGAGCGCCCTCTTCGCGGATATAGGGGCCGTCCAGCACGCGATCGACCAGCTCGGCCTCGCCCCGCGCCTGCACGCGCTCGACCTCGGTGGCGAAATCGGTCGCTTCGACATAGCTCTTGCGCGTGCTGACGATGGTGACGCCGCCCGGCTTGGTCAGCTTGAACATTTCGCGCAACTCGGTCGGCGGCACATGGCCGAGCGTGAACACGCCGCAGGCCAGCGCCACGTCATAGCGGTTCTCGCCCAGGGTCTCGGCGGCACCGGCGAGCGGCTGATCACCGATCAGCTCGCGGTAGACGTCGAGTTCGCGCGCGCGATCGACCATATCGGTGCTCAAATCGAAACCGTCGATATTGGTAAGACCACGTTCTTTCAAAACAGCGCCGACCAGGCCCGTGCCGCAGCCGACGTCGACAATGTTGAGTGACGGATCAGCAAGATTGAGGGGAATATTTTCGTTCGAGGCAATTTCGTGCAGACAATCGACAAGAAACCGGGGGGCGACATAGCCCTCGTCTTGCACATCGCTGTCGTAGCCGTTGGCCCAGTCGCGATAATAGGCGTTCAGACTTTCCAGGTCGCCGCTCAGCACATGCGCGCCCTTGATGCGCGCCAAGCTTGGATCGGTCATCGAACATGTCCTCTTGCGTTTTGGGTCTCGGGCGGGCCGGCCAGGTGCGAATGCACGAAGAACATGACAAGGGCGCACCGTTTGCGTGCGCCGGTGGCCAACAGCCCACCGCCTGCGTCATGCGCGTGATGACGCATATACAAAGATTACGGTCGCAATTCAGAGAGTCAACGCTCTTGCCGAACGGATGCTGCAGCTCGGCGGCATGCGGCCGTGCGCTTTTGGCACGCATCCGGGCAACGGTGGGCTCGGGCGTATCGTCAGCTAGAAGTCGGTCGCAGCGCCGCCTTCGGCCTCGCGCCGGGCCACGAAATCGGCCAATGCCTCGGCGATGGCGTCATCGAGCGGCGGCGGCGCGTACTGCGCCAAGCGCTCCTGCCAGACCCGGTTGGCCTTGACCATGGCGGTGGGCGCACCAGCCTCGCGCCAGGTTTCGTAATTGCGCCAATCGCTCAAGATCGGCGCGTAGAAGGCATCGCGGTAGCGCGCCTGGGTGTGGTCGGCACCGAAGAAATGGCCGCCCGGTCCGACGTCGCGGATCGCTGCCTCGGCCAGTGCGTCGACATCGAACGCCAACGGTTCGAGCAAGGCATCGACCATCTGCAACAGGTCGATATCGAGCATGATCTTTTCATACGAGCAGCACAGGCCGCCTTGCATCCAGCCGGCGCCGTGCTTGAACATGTGCGCACCGCCGTTCACGGCACCCCAGAGCGACAGGACGCTCTCATAGGCGGCCTGGGCATCCACCGTGTTGGCGGCGCAGACATTGGAAGAGCGGTACGGCACGTTGTAGCGCCGAGCGAGCTGGCCGCCGACATGCTGCGCCTTGACATATTCCGGCGTGCCGAAGGCCGGCGCACCGGACTTCATGTCGACATTCGAGGTGAAGCCGCCGTAGACCGCCGGCGCGCCGGGATTGACCATCTGCGACAGGGCCAGCCCGACCAGCGCTTCGGCATTCTGCTGCACCAGCACGCCGGCAAGCGTGATCGGGGCCATGGCGCCGGCCAGCGTGAACGGCGTGATGACCACTGGCTGGCCCATCGCCGCCATGTCGATGATGCCTTGCGCCATGGGGATGTCGAGCGTCAGGGGCGAATTGGTGTTGATGATCGTGAACACGGAGGGCTGGTGACGAAAGGCGTCGACGCTCAGGCCATGGGCGATGCGGGTCATCTCCAGGGCATCGCGCGTGCGGTCATTGCCGAGCGTGTAGATGCCGTAGGCCTTGTCGGTCAGGGTAACGAAGTCGTGCACGCAGGCGAGGTGACGCACGCGCGGATGCACATCGAGCGGCTCGACCGGATAGCCGCCGGTGACATGCAGGATGTTGTGCATCTGGCCGAGCTTGAGGAAATTGCGAAAATCCGCCTGCGTACCCGGCCGCCGGCCCGTGTCGGCATCGGCACAGTTCGGTGCGCTGCCCATCAGGTTGAACACCAGACGGTCGCCGCCGAGCTGCACGTTGTGGGCCGGATTGCGCGCATGCAGGGTGAAGCTGGCCGGGATCGTGGCGACCTTGGCCATGATCAGGTCGGGATCGAAGCGCACGCGGCGCTCGCCGGCTCGGACAAGGGCGCCGGCGGCGCGCATGATCTGCCGCGCCTGGTTGTCCAGAACCTCCATGCCGACCTCGGCCAGGACGCGCAGCGAGGCCTCGTGCAAGGTCTCGAGCTCATCGGCCGAAATCAGCTCGACCGGTGGCCAGCGGCGCACCGGCTGGCGAAACGGCTTTTGCGCGAAGCCGGCGGCACCCGGCGCCGCTTGCCGGCGGCCGCGCCGGCGCGCCCCGACCGGTTCGCTGGCTGTGGTGCTAGCCATCGCGCAGGCCGACGCAAAACGCAGGGAAATCCGGTGCTGCTCGCAGGGTCATGCGCGCATCCGGCTTGGCGCCGGCGCCAATGTCAAGCGACAGATCCGCCGGTGACGCGTTTGCGACCGACCAGCCGCCGAATGCGGCGCCCGGGCGCGGTCAGCGGCCGGTTGGCGCCGGCCCACAAGGCGTGCGGCGGCTTTTCCACGAAGATGGCTTGGCGGGCGACGTCGGGCCGTTTATGTCGGGTGCGCGCGGGCGCCGGCCGCCGTGATCGGGCCATCGTTGCCGAGCTGGCGTCGCGCGAGGGGAACTTACTATGCGTCTTGCACTGACATGTCTCGTTTTTGTGACGCTTGTCCTGGCTGAACCGGCTTTGGCGCATGAGGCCTCCGGCGTCGGTGGCGGCCTGCTCAGCGGTCTGATGCACCCGGTGACCGGTCCCGATCACGTCGTCGCCATGGTCGCCGTCGGCCTCTGGGGCGCATTTCTCGGCATGCCGGCGATCTGGCTCCTGCCGGTGGTGTTCCCGCTGGTCATGGCCTTCGGTGGTGCGCTCGGCGTCGCCGGCGTGCCGATCCCGGCGGTGGAGACCGGCATCGCCCTGTCCGCCGTCGTGCTTGGCCTGATGGTCGCGCTGGCCGCCCGGCCGCCCTTGTGGGTGGCCGCCATCCTGGTCGGCCTGTTCGCCGTTTTTCACGGCCATGCCCATGGCACCGAATTGCCGAGTGCCGCCAACGCCACGGCCTATGCCATCGGCTTCGTCATCGCCACCGGCCTGCTGCACCTGGCCGGCATCGCCTTCGGCATGCTGACCAAGCTCGAGCACGGCGCGCTCGCCGTGCGTGCCGGCGGCGGGCTGATCGCGCTCGCTGGCCTGGGCTTTCTCACCGGAACGATCTGATTTCAGCGCGGCTCGCCATAGCGTTCCTGATCGGGCTGACGCTGGCGGCACGGCCGGCGCTGGCGCACAGCCCGATCGAGGGTATCGGCAGCTTTTACGGCGGCGTGCTGCATCCGTTCGTCGTGCCTGGGCACATTCTGTGCCTGGTCGCGCTCGGCCTGTGGCTGGGCGGTCAGGAAACCCGGAACACGCGCATCGCGCTGGCCGCTGGCGCGATCAGCCTGCTTGCCGGCCTGGCGCTGGCGCACGTGCTGGCGTCGGGCGCGCTGCTTGAGCCGATCTTGCTGATCGCCACCGGCCTGCTCGGCCTGGCGGTCGCCGCAAGCTGGCAGACCAACGCGCTCGTGGCCGCATGTCTGGCCGCGCTCAGCCTCGGCGCCATAGGGCTGGATTCCCTGGTCGACAGCGACCAGGCGCGTGTGGTGCTGCTCAGCGCGATGGGCACCTTTTGCGCCGCCCTGTGGGTCGCCTTCATCCTGGCCAGCGCGACCACCGGCCTGAACGCCGATTGGCAGCGCATCGGCACGCGCGTGGTCGGTTCGTGGACGGCGGCCGTGGCGCTGATCGTCCTGTCGCTGCGGTTCGTCCAGGCCGGCGGCTAGGCCGACCGTGTCAGAGCCCGATAAGGGTCCGCCAGTCGCCCAGCGATCTGAGCATCGCTTTCGGCAGCGTGATGAGCAGGCGTTCATTGCGGTTGTTTTCCAGCGCGACGACGACGTGCTCGGCGGTCTGCGTCACGATGCGCGCGTCGGTGAAGTGCAGCGACGCCTGTACTTCGCCGGCATCGATCTTGACCTGGGCTGCCATGGTCGGTCCTCGCTTGTGCGCTGTCTGTTTTTGCGTGGTGGCTTTATACCTAAGTTGGATGTTAATTAGCATCAATGCGATGGCTGAGGAGGAATCGGCATGTTCGAGGCTTTGCGCAAGCGACCGCTGACCACGGCGGCGATCGTCACCGGTGTCGTCGTCCTGGCGCCGAGCGTCCTGCCGACCCTCAGCCGCGTCGGCCGGCCCCTGGCGAAGAGCGCGCTGAAAGCCGGGGTCGTTGCCGCCGAGCGGGCGCGCACGGCCGTGGCCGAGCTGGCCGAAGCCGGAGAGGATCTGCTCGCCGAGGTACGCCACGAGCTGGCCCGTGAGCGTGAGGCCGCGGAAGCCGCTGCGGCCGCCGCTGCCACGGCGAATGCAGAGACCGCGGATGCACCGCCGACCTCCCACGCCGCCAATGGCGTGGACGAGACGGCGGCGCCGTCTGCCGGCTGACGGCGCGATGGACATGGCGTCGCCTTCGGTGCCGGCCGCGCGCATCGTGCACCGCACGCCGGGGCGCTTGCGTCTGCGCATTGCCGAGCGCATCGGCGATGCCGCTTGGTTCGACGAGGCCGCGCTCAGCCTGGCCATGGCGCGCGGCATCATCGGCGTGCGCACCGCTGCCCGCACCGGCTCGATCCTGATCAGCCATCGCGGCGAGGCGGCAGCGATCATCGACGAGGCGGTGCGCGCCGGCCTGTTCACCCTGGCCGATGCGGGCTACCCAGCTGGCGACGCGCCGGCCTGGCACGGGCGCGCCGATGCCGCGCGCACGGCGTTCGAAACGCTCGCCTGGAACAGCCAGGCGACCGCCCCGGCGGGCTTCTTGCTGCTCGCTGCCGCGTTGCTGCAGGCCCGGCGGGGCAACATCATGCCGCCGGCGGTCTCACTGCTGGTCTATGCCATGGGCGCGCTGCTCAGCGCCGATCGGCTGTACCATGCCGCTCACCCGCGCGCGGGCGGCGCCGCTTCCCAGGCAAGCGGTGGATCGGACCGGCCGACCTGACCGAACGCAGCGAGCTCGACCAGACGCGTGCGCTGCGGACCGACCAGGCCGAGATCGCGCGCCAGCGCCGCCGGGCGGAAGTCGATCGCCTCACGCAACCGGGCGAGGATGCTCGCCTCATCGAGCGCGTGGCTGTCATAGGTCGCGAGCTGCAGGCTGGTCGGTACCGCCAGATCGGTGCGGTAGGAGAGCTGCACCTCGCACACCCGTGCCCAGCCCTGATCGACGACGAAGCGCGCCGCCTGGCGGGCAGCGTAGGCGGCGCTGCGATCGATCCGCCACGGGTCCTTACCGCTCAGACCGCTGGCCGTGGCCCGGGCATATCCGCCATAGAGATCGCAGGCGGTCTTGCGTCCGGTCAGGCCGGTATGCCGCGATGGCCCGCCGCCCTCGAGCTGGTCGCCCGGATTGATGCGGATGGCATCGGCCGACGGCGGTGCAATGGCCAGATCGGCCAGGATCGGCGCGACGATGGTCTCGCGAATGGCATCGCTCAGCCCGGCCGACCTGCCGGCGTGCTCGCTGACCGCCGCCTCGATGCTCACGGCATCGACCGCCACCGGTTGCCAGTTGGCGTAACGCACGGCCACCTGCGCGACAGCGTCCGGTGCCAGGCCCGCGATGTGCCGGCCCTTGGCGGCATCGCTGAGCGCACGGGCGATGCTGTGCGCCAGCCAGATCGGTAGCGGCATGAGATCGGCTGTCTGGAGGCAGGCGAAGCCGAACGACGTCACCAGCCGCCCGGCCGGCACCGACCCGGCATCCACCGCCAGCGCCGGTAGGCGGCTGCGGTTCGGCAGCCTGGCCATGGACAGCATGACGCTGAGCGTCGCCGGATCGACGTCATCGTCCTGATAGCCGACGCGCGCCACCTCGCGCCGGACAATCTCGCCCGGATCGAGCTGGGCATCCGAGGCGAAACGCACCGCCAGGAAGACGATGCCGTTGGCCATGGCGCACTCGGCATTGACCCGCGCCAGGGGATCGGCGTCGAGATAGGCATCGACGATGGCATCACTGATGGCATCGCACAGCTTGTCCGGATGGCCGGCGCTGACCGATTCCGAAACATGGACGAAATCACCGCGCATGGTCGGATCTCCTCGTGCTGCCGCCTTGTTTGATCAGCTCGTTGATGAGCAGCGGCCCGGCAGCGCATAGCCCGATGGTCAGCCAGTCGCGCGCGCGCATGGTGGTGAAGCCGAACAATGGGCGCAGACCGGGCACCAGGGGGGCGAGCGCTTGCAGGGCCAGCGTGCCGAGCACGGCACCATCGAGCGCCGGGCTGCGTGGCCGGGTATCGCGCCAGATCGGCCGCTCGGTGCCCGCGCGCACGCTGTAGGCATGCAGCAATTGCCCGGCGACCAGGGCGTTCAGGGTCAAGGCGCGCGCCTGCACGCTCGGGCCGTAACGGCGCAGGCCGTCCAGATAGGCGAGCGCGCTGGCCGCGGTGAGCAAGCCGCCCTGGCGAGCCAGCCGGGCGAAGGCCTGCCGCGACAGGATCGGCGTGCCCGGCGCGCGGGGCGGTCGCGCGAGCACTTCGTCGTCCGCCGGCTGAACGGCGAGTGCTAGGCCGGGAAAGACATCGGAGACCAGGTTCAGCCACAAGAGCTGCAGCGGCGTCAGCGGCTGGGGCAGGCCCCCCAGCGTGGTCATGGCGGTCAGACCGATCTCGCTCAGATTGGTGGCGACCAGGAAATCGACCGCGCGCTGGATGTTGTCATAGATCGCCCGGCCTTCGGCCATGGCTGTGCGCATCATGGTCAGATCATCGGCCTCGAGCACGATATCGGCGACCGCACGGGCGGCATCGGTGCCGTCGCGGCCCATGGCGATGCCGATATCGGCGGCCTTCAGCGCCGGGCTGTCATTGATGCCATCGCCGGTCATGGCGACGACCTTGCCGGCGCCCTGCAGCGCCTGGACGATGGCGAGTTTCTGGGCCGGGCTGACCCGGGCGAACACGTCGGTGCGCGTGGCGATGGCGCTCAAGGTTGCCGGATGGAGCTTGTCGAGCGCGCGGCTGTCCAGGCTGCGCAAGGCCGCGCCGCCACTCAATCCGAGCGCCTGGCCGATGGCATAGGCCGTGCCGCTCTGATCGCCGGTGATCATCACCGTGGCCACGCCGGAGCGATGGAAATCGGCCATCAGCCCGGCCATGCCGCTGCGGATCGGATCGGCCAGGGCGACCAGGCCCAGCCACTCCAGCGCGGCTGCTTCCCGGCCGGTGTCCGAAGCGTCGCCAAAGCCGCGGGCGACACCAAGCACGCGCAGGCCGCGCGCGGCCATGGCATCGTTGGCCTCGAGGATCGCTGTCCGGCTGGCCGCGTCGAGCGGCTGGCGGCCCGTAGCGGTGCGCTTTGCGCCACACTGCTCGAGAACGAAACCGGGGCTGCCTTTGACGGCGATCAGCACGCCTCCGTCGGACGTGCGATGCCGGCTGACGATCCAGGGCGCGCTTTCGCTGCGGCCGACAAAGGCGCAGCGCGGGTGCTTGTGTATCAGCTCGGCGACCGCGACGCCGTGGGCTAGGGCGCCCTCGATCAGCGCGCGTTCGGTGCTCGAGCCGTCGATCTCGAGGGCGCCGTCGCGCCCGTCGATACGCGCTTCACTGGCGAGAACGGCGGTGGCCAGCAGCCGCGCGAGCGCGGTCGATGAGGCCAAGGCGTCGTGCGCAACGAAGCCAGCGCCGAGATCGGCGCCGGCCAGGGCCATGCGGTTCTCGGTCAGCGTGCCGGTCTTGTCGAAGCACAAGGTCTGCACCTCACCCAGCGCTTCGACCGCACCGAGCTTGCGGATGAGAACACCCTTGTGACGCATCTTGGCGACGCCCAGCGCCAGTGTGGTCGTGGCCACCGCTGGCAGGCCTTCGGGCACCGAGGCGACGGCGATCGAGGCGGCCATGCGGATCATCGCGATGGTGCCGAAGCCGCGCGCAACGCCGGCCAGGAAGACCACGCCGCAAGCCGCGGCGAACACCAGGGCGAGGCGTCCGCCCAGCCGGTCGAGTTCGCGAAACAGGGGCGTCGTCGGCGCGCTGGTGCCTTGCAAGGCGCATTGGATGCGGCCGCTTTCCGTCTGCGCGCCGGTCGCCGTGACCACGGCCAGACCGCTGCCGCCGGTAATTGCGCTGCCGCGAAACACCATGTTGCAGCGTTCGGCGAGCGGCGTGTCGGCCGGCAACTGGACATCGGCGCGCTTGCGCACCGTGGTGCTTTCGCCGGTCAGCATCGCCTCGTCGATGGTCAGGTCATCGGCGACGAGCAGCCTGGCGTCCGCGCCGATGAAGCTGCCGCGCTGCAGGACGAGAATGTCACCGGGTACGAGCTGGTCGGCATCGATGCTGCGCTCTTCGCCGTCCCGGCGCACCGTGCAGCGGGGATTGCCAAAGCTTTGCAGCCCGGCGATGACGGCTTCGGCGCGCTGTTCGGTGACCACGCCGATGACCGTGTTCAGGCCGATGACGCTGCCGATCGCCAGGGCATCGGCGCGCGCGCCGGTGGCGGCGGAGAAGGCCGCCGAGGCGCCGAGCATGCCGACCGGTACGGTCAAGAGCTGGTCCTTGGCGGCATTGATCCAGCTTGGCGGCGGTGCGCCGGCAACCGCGTTCGGGCCATAGTGCGCCAGACGCGTGCGGGCCTCATCGGAGTTGAGCCCGTCGCTCCGATGGCTGGCGACGCTGGCGAGCACGCTGTCGGCGGGACTGTGCCACGCGGCGTCAGGTGCGTCGGGCAGCGCGGGCGCCGGCGACACGGGCGGCGCGGTCTCCTGGCTGGCCCAGGCATCGGCGAGCAGGGTGAGGATGGCGGCGCTTGCCTGCTCAGGCGGATACTGCACGAGCAGCGTGCCGGTACGCGTGTTCGCCTCAATCCGCCAGGCGGGTGCGCGCGCGGCCACGGCCTCGATCAAACGGCCGGCGCGCTCGGGGTGATGGCGCAGGCCGGCAAGCGCGATGCGCAGGCGTCCCGGCACGGCATCATGGCGGACCTCAAGCGCGGCCCGATCTGACTGGCCGGACGGGGACGATTTTTCTACCATCGTATTGTGCACAATAGTAGCACTGAGCGTGGTGTGAAAGGAGCCGTTTTGTCCTCATGGCCGCTTTGACCGTCTTGCCGGAACCGGCCGGCCTGTCGCCGGACGACGCGCACGCGCTGGCGCAAGCCTATGATCTGCTCGAGCGGCCCAGCTTTGCCGCGCGGGTGTCGAGCCTGATCGGCGCGCCCCTGGCCCAGGGCTTCAAGCTGTTGCCGCGCACCTGGCAAGTGCAGATCAACCGCGCCAGCGACCGCGCCATGAGCGACGCGCTCGACGTCGCCACGCACAGCCTGCATCGCGCTGGACCGGCCGGCATGTCCGATCGCACCAGCGCCATCGGCCTCGGCGCCCTCGCCGGTTTCATCGGCCTGCCGGCGCTGGCCATCGAGTTGCCTCTGACCACGGTCGTGCTCTTGCGCGCCATCGCCCGCGAAGCCGCGGCCCAGGGCGAGGACCTCGATGGCATCGATGCGCGCCTGGCGTGCATGGAGGTGTTCGTGCTCGGCAGCCCGAACGAGGCGGATGACGACGCCGATCTGGGCTTTTTCGAGCTGCGCGCCGCCAGTGCCGTGCATTTCGCGCGCGCCGGCGTGCCCTTGATCGCTGCCGGCGAGCCGGGCCTGCCCGCAACCGTCGCGCTGGTGCGAAGCCTGGGAAGGCGCTTTGGCATCGTCGTCGGCGAGAAGGCGGCAGCGCAGGCCGTACCGCTGTTCGGCGCGGCCGCAGGTGCCGGCATCAACGCCCTGTTTTTCCACCATTTCACCGATATCGCGCGCGGTCATTTCACCGTGCGCCGGCTGGAGCGCACCTACGGCGCCTCGGCGGTGCAGGCCGCCTACGAAAGCCTGCACGCGGCTGCCAGCCGGGCGCGTCATGAAGCCTTTGCGCAAAGCCATGCCGCCAGACGCGCATCGCGCGAGCCAAGCTGGTAGCCTGCGGCCGTCCTTTTCGCCGCGAGAGCCAAACGCTTGCCCAAGACCTATCCGCCATTCGTCACTTTGTTGCGTCGCCGCAAGGCGGACGATGTCGATCTCGGCCGCATCGACAGCGCAGCCCTGACCGAGTGGCTGTTGACCGGCGCCATCGCCGCCGACGACATGCTCGATCTGTTTCGCGGCTTCGTGGTGCATCTGCTCGCCGCCGGCTTTCCGCTCGATCGGACAACCCTGCACGTCGGCACGCTGCATCCGCAGATTCTCGCCTATGCCTGGAACTGGGAGCGCGACCAGGGCGATTTCGATGAGGTCAAGGTCGCCGAAGCCACCCTCGGCAGCGATGCCTACCGGCGCAATCCGCTGCGCCAGGTTATCGAGGGCGGCGTGCGCATCCGCCAGCGCACCGAGGACGCCGCGACGCCCTTGCTGCAGGAACTGGCGCTGCAGGGCATTCGCGAATATCTCGCCATGCCGCTCAGCACCGGCGGCAGCTTTCACAATGCGGTCACCTTTGCCACCAAGCGGGACAGCGGCTTCTCGGACGCCGACATCGTCCAGCTGTCCGCCTGGCTGAAACTGTATGCGCTGCATGTGCAAAAGCACATCGTGCAGCAGATCAGCGCCAACGTGCTCGATGTCTATCTCGGTCACGAGGCGGGCGCGCGCGTGCTGCGCGGTTCGATCAAGCGCGGTGCCGGTCACCCGATCGAGGCGATCATCTGGTCATCGGATCTGCGTGGCTTCACGGCTTTGGCCGACCAGCTCGATCCGCCGGCGACGATTGCCGTGCTGAACGCCTATTTCGAAGGCCTCGCCGGCGCGGTGCTTGCCGAGGGCGGCGATGTCTTGAAGTTCATCGGCGACGGCATGCTCGCGGTTTTCCGCCTGGATGCCTTTGCCAGCCCGGCCCTGGCCGCCGAGGCCTCGTTCAAGGCGGCCGAGCGGGCCCTGGCCGATCTGCAAGCGCTCAATGCGGACCCCGACCGTCTGCCCGAACGCCCCGACGGTGCGCCGCTACGTACCGGCATCGCGCTGCATCTGGGCGAGGTCTTTTTCGGCAATGTCGGCGCGCCGGAACGGCTGGATTTCACGGTCATCGGCCGGGCGGTGAATACCGCCAGCCGCGTCGAGGCGTTGAGCAAGACGCTCGGCCGGCCGCTGCTGATCACCGCACCGGTGGCCGCGTTGCTGTCCTGCCCGCTCGAGCCGCTGGGCGAACACGCCTTGCGCGGTGTCGGCCAGCCGCTTGCCCTGTTCGCGCCGGCAGCCTCAGCCCGGGGCTAGCTCTTCGCCGGCCGCAGCGCCCGAAACAGAAGCTGCAGCGAAAAGGCCATGACGATCAGCTCGGCAGCGAGCATGCACATCAGCAGCGCAAGGCTGAGGACATCGAAGGCCGACAGGCTGTTGATTGATGGATCACCGCTCGCCGGCGACACAAGCAGGCCCATCTGCGGGTTGGTCACCAGGATGTAGAGCATTTGCAAGACGGCGGCGAACAGCAACAGCATCGAGAACAGGATGCCCAGACCGCCGACGCGAATGCCGATGCGCAGCTTGCTGAGCACGCGCTGCAGCGGCGGGCAGGGCTCGGCGCCGGCGATCCGCTGGCCCAGGCCGATATAGCGATAGAACCAGTAGGTCGTGAACAGCAAGACCGCGATGCTGAGGAACGAGAGCAGGTGTTTCAGGCCAAAGCGCGCCTCGCCGCCCAGACCCGGCAGGGTGATCAGGAGATAGTGCAAGAGCGCGATCAGAGGCAGCGCCAGCAGCGCGATCTGGAGATAGAACCCCCACGTGCCGAGCCGCTCGAACAGACCGCCGAGCCTAGCGCGATCGGCCGGTGGCCACGCGACGTTGAAGGACTCGTTCATGCCTGTGCGCCCTCTATCAGCCCATGCCACACCATGTCTGACCTCCCCCCGGAAGAGACGTTGCGGGTCATTCCGCGCGCGAAACCTTGCGCCTGGCGCGCCTTGGAGACAATGACGACGTTCGCCTCGATGTGATGACCGGCCCAGAAAGCCGTGTTGCCTTTTCGCGCGTTTCGGCTAGCGCTTGAACGCAACGAACACCCATGGGAGGCCCCACCGATGTTGCAATGGACCCTGGTCGCGCTGGCACTTCTCGCCTGGCCGCTCGGCGCTGCTGCCGAGCCGGTGGCGCGCGTCGCCCTGCATGTCGATGAAAACGACCCGCAAACCATGAAGATCGCCCTCAACAATGCCCAGAACATTCAAGACTACTATGACGAGCAGGGCGAAGAGGTCGAAATCGCCGTGATCGCCAATGGTCCCGGCCTGCACATGTTCCTGGCCGAGGGCAGCCCGGTCGGTGATCGGATCGAACAGATGTCGCTGGCCATTCCGACCATCTCGTTCCAAGCCTGCGGCAATACCCATGCGGCGATGACGAGGCAGAACAACGGTGTCGCACCCGAGCTGCTGGCCGAGGTCGAGATGATCCCGTCCGGTGCCGTGCAACTGATCGAGCTGCAACAGGACGGCTGGGCCTATCTGCGGCCGTAGTCCATGCCGCGTGGCGTCATCCGGGCGGATCGGCCTCGCTGGTTTTGTCCCGATCGAGCGGCAGACACGGCGGCCTTGCGTGCTATGTCGCTGGAACGTGCCTGCCTGACCTGCAGCCAGTCCGGAGACGTTGCTCATGGATTTCGCGCTTAACGACGATCAGCGCGCCTGGCGCGAGCGCGCGCGCCGCTTCGCCTCGACCAGCCTCGGCCGCGATCTGGCCGAGCGCGATCGCCGCGGGGCGCTCGATGTCGAGGACTGGCGGCAAGGCTGGCAGGAGTGTGCCGCATTCGGCCTGCTCGGTCTGTGCGTGCCGCAAGCCTATGGCGGCCTCGGGCTGGATATCGTCACGACCGTCATGGTGCTCGAGGCGATCGGCGAGGGCTGTGCCGACAACGGCCTGACCCTGGCGGTCAACGGCCAGATCTGGGCCGTGCAGGAACCGATCATGAGCTTCGGCAGCGAGGCGCAGAAAGCCCGCTACCTGCCCGAGCTCGCCAGCGGCCGGCTTATCGGCGCGCACGGCATGACCGAGGCCGAGACCGGCTCGGATGCCTTCAGCCTGCAGACCAGCGCGACCAGGGCCGATGGCGGCTACGTCCTCAATGGCTGCAAGACCTATGTCGGCCTGGCGCCGGCCTGCGGCCTGGCGGTGATCTTCGCCACGACCAGGCCGGACCGCGGCCGCTGGGGCCTGAGCGCGTTTCTGGTCGAGGCCGACCGGCCGGGCTTCGGCCAGGCGCATGATCAGCAAAAGCTGGGCCTGCGCACCGTGCCCATGGGCGAGATCCATCTGTGCGATTGCTGGGTGCCCGAGGACAACCGCCTTGGCCCGGAAGGCGCCGGGGCGAGCATTTTCCAAAACACCATGGTCTGGGAGCGCTCGTTCATCTTCGCCAGCCATGTCGGCGCGATGCGCCGGCAGCTCGATGACTGCGTCACCTACGCCAAGCGGCGCCAGGTTTTCGGCCGCTCGATCGACCAGTTCCAATCGGTCTCCAACCGCCTGGCCGAGATGAAGCTGCGCCTGGAAACCTCGCGCCTGCTCTTGTATCAGGCGGCCTGGCTGCTCGATCGCGGCGAGGACGCGACCATGGCCGCCGCGCTCGCCAAGCTGCACATCTCGGAGAGCTTCGCCGCATCCAGCCTGGATGCGCTGCGCATTCACGGCGGCAAGGGCTATCTCGCCGGGCACAGCGCCGAGCGCGATCTGCGCGATGCCCTGGGCGGGGTGATCTATTCCGGGACCTCAGACATCCAGCGCGAGGTCATCGCCCGCTTGCTGGCGCAGTGACGCCAAATCGGGCAGCTTCGGCCGCGCTGCCATCCGTTTGAGGGGCCGTTCCCGGTGATCCGTCGCGCCATCGCTTTGGCCTCCGTGCAGTCCTATGCCGGCACGCTGATCCAGTTCGCCGCCAGCCTCGTGCTGGCGCGGCTGCTGACACCGGAAGCCTTCGGCCAGGCCGGCATCGCGCTGGCGATCAGTGCCTTTGCCAATGCCTTTCGCGATGCCGGCGTGACCTCCTATCTCGTCCAGGTGCGCGCCATCGATCTGCAGGTGCTGCGCGCGGCGTTCACGGTCACCACCGCCATGTCCGTGCTGGCCGCAGCGCTCCTACTCGCCCTGGCACCGCTGGCACAGGCGTTCTTTCCCGACGTGCCGCTGCTGGGCCTGCTGGCGATCGCGGCCATCGGCATCGTGCCGTTTCCGTTTCTGGCCAATGTGCACGCGACCTTGCAGCGCGAGATGCGCTTTCGCCTGCTGCTCGCCTTGAACCTGCTCGATATCACCGTCTACGCCCTCTGCGCCCTGGCGCTCGCCTTTGCCGGTTTCGGCGTCTACAGCCTGATCATCGCGACCACGCTGGGCGCCTTTGCCAACGGCATCGCCAGCCTGGCGGTGGCAGAGAGCTTCGCGCGCTTTCGCTTCACCCGCCAGGGGCTCAGGCCGATCATGCGCTATGCCTGGATCGGCTCGGGTGCGATTTTCCTGCGCACCATCGACGAGCGCGCCTTCAACATCCTGTGCGGACGTATCCAGGGTGCCGTGGCGGTCGGCCTGTTCAACCGGGCGGAAGCGCTGCTCAGCCTGTACGACAAGATCATCGCCGGCATCATGCCCGTGCTGCTGCCGGCATTCAGCGACATCAAGCGCAGCGAGCGCGACGCGCGCCCGGCGATCGTCTACGGCTTCACCCTGCTCAATGCCGCCGCCATGCTGGTGTTCGGCTATCTGGCGCTGGTCGCCGAGCCGGCCATGCTGTTTCTCTATGGCGAGCAGTGGGGCATGGCTGCTGACCTGGTGCCGCCGCTGGCACTCGCCGCCGTGCTCAGCCTGTCGCTCAACCGTCTGGCCATCCCGATCTATGTCGCCTTCGATCGCATCGATCTGACCATCAAGGCACAAGCGATCGTCACGCCCGTCAAGGTGATCGCTCTGCTGCTCGCCCTGCCGTTCGGGCTGGTAGCGGCGGCCTATGCGCTGGCGGCCGTGAGCGCGCTCAGCGCCGTCATCAATCTCGGCTATCTGCGTGGCATGCTTGGCCTCGGCTTCGCGCCGCTGGCGAAAGCCATGCTGCAGAGCCTGGCCATGGCCGGCTGCGCGCTCGCCGCCGGGGCGCTGCTCGTGCTCGTGATCGACGATCGCGTCACGGCCGCCTGGCAGGAGCTGCTCGCCGTTGGCGTGGTGTACGCGCTGGCCGGTCTGGTTGCGGGCACGGCGCTGCGCCATCCTCTGGCCGGTGAGCTGGCGCGTGTGCTGGCGCGCGCGCGGCGGCGGGTGTGAGCTGGGGTGCGAGGTGTTGCTTTCGCGTGCTGCGCGAACGGCAATAATGTTCATGCCGCCGACTCCACCGGCGATGGCGCGGCAGACCTGTGCTAAGCCTTGAACCGTCGTGCTGTGGTTGCCTGTGATGGATGTGAAATGTTGGCGCGCCTGTCTTGTGTCCTAGCGCTGTTCTTGTGTGGTGTGCTGAGCGCGAACGCCTGGGCGCACCGGCTCGGCGAAAGTTATGTCTATCTCAATGTCACGGATGAAGCGCTGACCGGCCGCTTCGAGGTCACGCTCGCCGACGTCGACAGGTTCATGCCGCTCGAAACCGACGGCGCGCTGACCATGGCGGCCTTCGATGCCAAAGCGCCGGCCGTCTACGCCTATCTGCAGCCGCGCCTGGTGTTCTATGCCGATGGCAGGCGCTATCCGGTCGAGATCACCGGCCACGGTTCGCTCGATACCGAGGTCGGCACCTTCAGCCAGACCGACTTCGTCGTGCCCGGCCTGAGCCCGGTGCCGGACGTCATCGAGGTCGACTACACACCTTTGTTCGCGGACAGCGATCCCGACCACCTGGGCCTGCTGCTCATCGAGAGCAACACGCGCACCGGCCAAGCCGACAATGAAAGCTTCGTTTCGCTGGTATTCGGCCCGGACACCGGCCGGCAGAGCCTGCAGCTGACGGGTGCGCCCTGGCAGGCGACCCTGCCGGCGTTCATCGGCTATGGCATGATGCATGTCTTGAGCGGTGTCGAGCATCTGCTTTTCCTGGCCGTCCTGCTCCTGCCGGCGGTCATGGTGCGCGATGGCGACCGCTGGGCGCCCGGCAGCGAGCCGCAAAGCGCGCTGCTCATGCCGATCGCGGCGGTCAGCCTGTTCTCGCTCGCTCAGGCGCTCAGCCTGGGCCTTGCCACGCTTTCCGGCATCGCGCTGCCGTTCCGGCTGATCGAGTGGGTCATGGCCCTGGCGATCGCCGCCCTGGCGGTGAACAATGTCCGCCCATGGCTGGGCCGCCGGGTCTGGCCGCTGCTGGCGCTCATGGGCTTGGTGCACGGCGGCAGCTTCGATGTGCTGCTGGCACCTTTGGGCGTGACGCCGCACGACCAGGTGCCGGCCCTGATCGGTTTCAGCCTCGGCGTCGAACTCGGCCAGGTCATCGCCATTCTGGTGGTCTTTCCCGTGCTGTTCGCGCTGCGCCGCTGGGTGCTCTATCGGCCGCTCGTGCTGCATACCGGCTCGGCGGCGCTGGCGGCGGTGGCGCTGTTATGGATCAGCGAGCGGACCTTCGACATGCTCGGGCCGGTCAAGGACAACCTGCTGGCGCTGATCTCATGAGCAAACGGCTGCCACCCGGCGCACCGTTTCTTCTGCACCACATGGTGGAAGCCAGCGCGCTGCGCCTGCCCGACCGGCCGGCGTTTCGCTTTCTCGATCAGGAGCTGAGCCATGCCGCGCTCGATCGGCGCAGCGACCAGCTCGCGGCCGTGCTCGCCGAACATGGTGTGCGCAAGGGCGATCGGGTCGGCCTCTATCTGAACAAGAGCCTCGAAGCGGCCATCGCGATCTACGGCATCATGAAAGTCGGCGCCGCCTATGTGCCGATCGATCCGGGCGCACCGCTGGCCCGCGTGCGCACGATCATGGCGGATTGCGGCATCGCCGTGCTGGTGACGCACCCGCCGAAACAGGCCGACGTCGCCGCCCTGCTGGACGGGGGCGCGGCGCTGGTGGCGATCATCGGCCTGGCGCAGGACGCGCTCGGCAGGACGGCCACGCGCGCTGTTGCCTGGGACGAGGTCTGGCAGGCCGATCCGGCGGCGCGGCCGCAGATCACGATGATGCGCGAGGATCTCGCCTATATCATTTTCACCTCGGGCTCGACCGGCACGCCCAAGGGCATCATGCACAGCCATCGCAGCGGCCTGGCCTATGCGCGCATGGCAGCCGCGGTCTACGGCGTCAGCGCCGAGGATCGCTTGAGCAATCACTCGCCGCTGCATTTCGACATGTCGACCTTCGACTATTTCTGCGCTCCGCTGAGCGGTGCCTGCACGGTGATCATTCCGGAGGCTTACGCCAAGCTGCCGGCGAGCCTGGCCGAGCTGATCGAGCGCGAGCGCCTGAGCATCTGGTATTCGGTGCCGTTCGCGCTGATCCAGCTCCTGACGCACGGCCTGATCGAGCGGCGCGATTGCAGCGCCCTTCGCTGGGTGCTCTATGGTGGCGAGCCGTTCGCGCCCAAGCATCTGGCAGCGCTCATGCGGATCTGGCCGCAGGCACGCTTTTCCAACGTCTACGGCCCGGCCGAGGTCAACCAGTGCACCTATCATCATGTGCCGGCGACAGTTGCCGACGCGCCATCGGAGGTGCCGATCGGTGCCGTCTGGCCTGATGCCGAGGGCCTCGTGCTCGATGACGATGACAGCCTGTGTGCGCCAGGTGCGCTCGGTGAGCTGGTCGTGCGCACCCCGACCATGATGCGCGGCTACTGGCGGCGGGAAGACCTCAATGCCCGGGCGTTCTATGTCCGCCGTCAGGCCGGCGGTGCGCCGGATGTGTTCTATCGCACCGGTGATCTGGTGCGCGCCGATGACGCTGGCACGCTGGTTTTGCTCGGCCGCAAGGATCGTCAGGTAAAGGTGCGCGGCTTTCGTGTCGAACTGGACGAGATCGAGGCCGTGCTGGCACGCCACGAGGCGGTCATCGAGGTTGCTGTGGTCGCCATCGGCGACGCCGTCCACGGCCGCGCGATCCATGCCGCCGTGCGCACGCGCCCGCATGTCGCGGTGACGGCGGCGGACTTGCTTGCGTTTGCCAGCGCCTATTTACCTGCCTATGCCGTACCGGTGGACGTGCACCTCACCGAGGCGTTCCCGCGCACGACCTCCGGCAAGATCGATCGCCCGGCGCTGGCGCGCGCGACCGAGGCGGCACTGGCGGACCAAGGAGCCTGAGCCATGCAAGCGACCATCCGCAGCTACATCATTGACGACCTGCTGAGCGGCAAGCCGGTCGCCGACGACGACAACCTTCTGCTGAGCGGCCTGATCGACAGTCTCGGCGTCATGCGTCTGGTGCGCTTTCTGGAAAGCAGCTTCGCCATCAAGATCCCGGCCGAGGACGTCACGATCGACCATTTCGAGAGCATCCGGACGATCACGGCCTATGTCGAGACGCGCCGGCAGGCGGCCTGAGCCCGGGCACAGCGAGGCTACATGGCGTGCATCTACCAGAACCCCGCCAGCGAACCGCGCCCGGCCGAGGCGCTCGCTCTGAGCGAGAGCCAGCGGCTGCTCTGGCTGGGCCAGCGTCTGGCGCCGGCGGCGCCGCTGTACAACATGGCCTGGCGCTTCTACATCGACGGGCCCATCGAGCCGGAGCGCTTCGTCGCCGCCTTCGCGCAGGCCGTGCAGCGCGCCGACGCCCTGCGCCTGGTGTTCGGCGAAAGTGCCGGGGCGCCCTGGCAGCGCGTGCTGGCCGAACCGCCGCGGCCTTGCGAGCTGTATGATCTGAGCGCCACGCCGGACGCGCTCGATGGCTGGATCAATGCACGCGCCCGGCAGCCGTTCGATCTGGCCGCCTGCGTCTATGACAGCGTGCTCATCAAGCTCGGCGAGCGGCGCTGGGTGTGGTTTCTCAACCAGCATCATCTGGCCATGGACGCGCTGTCGGTGGCCGTGCTGTTCAAGGCGCTGGGCCAGGCTTATGACGATCTGGGCGCCCGCGAGCCGCTGCCGCCGTTTACCGATTTTCTCAGCCTCGAGCGCGCGTCAGGCGCCGCTGCCGATGGCGACGCGCAAACGCACTGGCAGACCCGTGCGCAGCCACCGGCAACGCCGCTGCGGCTCTATGGCCGCGATGTCAGCGTCGGCACCGACCGGTTTTCGCGCCTGTCCATGCAGCTCGGGCCGGCGCGCACGGCACGGCTGTACCAGCGCGCGCTGAGCCTGACGCCGGGCGCGCTCAGCCGCGATTTCGCCGTGTTCACCCTGCTGGCAACCGCACTGGCCGCTTTTCTGGCGCGCGTCGGCGATCGGCGCACGCTCACCATCGGCGCGCCGGCGCATCACCGCAGCTCGCTCGGCTTGCGCGCGACCGTCGGCCTGCTCATCGAGGTGCTGCCGCTGGCGCTCGAGCTCGATGAGGACGAGCGCTTCGATACGCTGGCGGGTAAAGTCGCCAGCGAAGCCCATGCCTTCCTGCGCCATGCCACGCCGGGCACGGTCAGCAGCGAGCTGGCGCGGGCATTCGCGCTGGTGCTGAACTACATCCCGGCGCGTTTCGGCGCCTTTGCCGGCATGCCCTGCCAGGCGACCTGGCTGTCGGTCGACGATGCCGATCCGGGCCACGCCCTGCGCCTGCATGTCCACGATTTCGCTGGTGACGGCGATCTTACCCTGGCGTTCGATCTGCACCATGGCGTGTTCGACGACGATCTCCGCCAGCGCCTGCCGGCACATTTCCTGAACCTGCTTGATGCCCTGCTCGATGACCCGGCGCAGCCGATCGATGCGGTGGCGCTGGCGACTGAGGACGAGCGGCGCACGCAGCTCGAGCGCTACAACCGGCCGGTCAGCTCGATTGCCGAGACCAGCGTCCTGGCGCTGGTCCAGGCCCAGGTCACGCGCACGCCCGATGCAGCCGCCGTGCGCTGTGGCCATGCGCGCTTGAGCTATGCCGCGCTCGATCGCGCGAGCGACGCGCTGGCGGCGGCGCTGCTCGAGGGCGGTGCCACGCGTGAAGGCGCGATCGGCATTCACCTGGAGCGTTCGCCCGAGTTGCTCGTGGCCGTGTTTGCTGTCTGGAAGGCCGGCGGCTGCTACGTGCCGCTGGAAACGCACTGGCCGGCGGCGCGCAAACGCCTGATCGCCGAGCGCACCGGCATGTCGATCGTGCTCGCTGGCCCGGCGCGCATCGATGGCCTCGATCGCGCGCGCGTCCTGCCCGTGGACCTGAGCGCGTTGTCCGAAAGCGCCGCGCGCCAGGCCAAGCCGGCAGTCAACCGGGCCGCACCGGATCAGGCCGCCTATATCCTGTTCACCTCCGGTTCGAGCGGCGAGCCGAAGGGCGTTGTCGTCGAGCATGGCCCGCTGGCCGCCTATGTCACCTGGGCGCAGCGCGCCTACACGCGAGGCGGTGCCATCGACGCGGCGCTGCATTCGGCGTTCGGCTTCGATCTGAGCGTGACCTCGCTGTTCCTGCCGCTGATCACCGGCGGCTGCACCGTGGTCTATCCGCCCGGCGACGGCGCGGTCGATCTGGCCGTGCTCGATGTCTTCGCCGAAGATGCCGTCGATCTGGTCAAGCTGACACCGGCGCATCTGGCCCTGGTGCTGGAACGGCCCAAGCGGCTGCAGCGCATCCGCACGCTGATCCTGGGCGGTGAGGACCTGCCGACGGCGCTGGCCCGGCGTGCGCGCGACGCGTTCGGCGCCGCCATCGAGATCTACAACGAATACGGCCCGACCGAGGCCGTGGTCGGCTGCATGGTGCATCGCTTCGATCCGGCCAAGGACACCGGCGCCTCGGTGCCGATCGGCGTGCCGGCAGAACAGTGCACGATCTATGTGCTCGATGCCGGTCTGAACCCGGTAGCGCTGGGTGCGTCCGGCGAACTCCATATCGGCGGCGCGCGTCTGGCACGCGGCTATCTGGGCGATGGCGCGCGCACCGCCGAGCGCTTCATCGCCGATCCGTTCCGCCCCGGCGGCAGGCTGTACCGGACCGGCGATCTGGCCCGTTTCGAACGGCCGGGTGTGCTCGTCTATGGCGGCCGCGCCGATCAGCAACTGAAGATCCAGGGCGTGCGCATCGAGCCGGGCGAGATCGAGCGCGCGCTGCTCAGCCATGCGGAGGTCACCGGCTGCGTCGTTGACGTGGTCGCCGAGACATGGGCGGCGCCGAGCGCGCACACCGTCGGCCACTGCCACGCCTGCGGTCTCGCCGCCAACGTACCGGACAGCGACATCGACAGCACCGGGCTGTGCCGGATCTGCCGCGAACTGCCGGCCTATCGCGCCTTTGCCGAGGCCTATTTCGGCGACATGGCCGAGCTGGCACGGCTTCTGGACGACGCGAAAGAGCGCGCCAGCGGCGCCTATGACTGCCTGATGCTGCTGAGCGGTGGCAAGGACAGCAGTTATGCGCTTGCACGCCTGGCCGAGATGGACATGCGCATCCTGGCAGCGACCTTGGACAACGGCTTCATCTCGGACAGCGCCAAGGCCAATATCCGCCGGGTGTGCGCCGATCTGGGCGTGCCGCACCGCTTCATGACCACGCGTGCCATGAATGCCATCTTCGTCGACAGCCTCGAGCGGCACGCCAATGTCTGCAATGGCTGCTTCAAGGCCCTGTACACCCTGGCGCTGCGTCTGGCGCGCGACGAGGGCATTCCGGTCATCGTCACCGGCCTGTCGCGTGGGCAGTTCTTCGAAACCCGGCTGACGCCCGAGCTGTTTCGGAACGGCCCGGCCGATCGCGCCCGGATCGATGCCACGGTCCTGGCCGCGCGCCGCGCCTATCACCGCGTCGAGGATGCCGCCGCACGGCATCTGAACGGCGATCTGTTCGACGATGACGACGTGTTGAGCCGCATCGAATTCATCGATTTCTACCGCTATTGCGACGCCTCGCTCGCCGAGATCTACGCCTATCTCGACAGCCGCGTGCCCTGGATCCGACCGCTCGATACCGGCCGCTCGACCAACTGCCTGATCAATGACGCCGGCATCTATGTGCACAAGCAGCGCACCGGCTTTCACAACTATGCCGTGCCCTATAGCTGGGATGTGCGCCTCGGCCACAAGACGCGCGACGAGGCGTTGCGCGAGCTGGATGACGACATCGACCCGGCCAGGGTCGAGGCCATGCTGGCGCGCATCGGCTTCGGCTCGCTGGCCGAACGCAAGCGCCTGGTCGCCTATGTCACCGCGCGCCGTCCGATCGATGGCGAGGCGCTGCGTGCGGCGTTGGCAACGCGGCTGCCGCGCGCCATGGTGCCGAGCCATATCGTGGCGCTCGATGCCCTGCCGCTGACCCCGAACGGCAAGATCGATCGCCGCCGGCTGCCAAGGCCCGAGACCAGCGCGCCGGCGGCCAGGCCGGCACGCCGGGCACCGCGCAGTGCCATCGAACACCGCCTGGCCGAGCTATGGCGCGCCTTTCTCGGCGTCGAGCGCATCGGCATCGATGACAATTTCTACCAGCTCGGCGGCGACAGCCTGGCCGCGATCCGCATCGCCGCGCGTGCGCACGAGCAGGGCCTGCGCTTCGAGGCCACCGATATCTTCAAGGCGCAGACCATCGCCGCCCTGGCGCCGCTGGTGCATGCCGCTGATGCGCGTGCGTCGTCGCCGCCGGACGTCGGTAGCGTCGATACCAGCGCGGCCGATGTCGATCGCGCGACGCTTGGCAAGGTCGCCGCGCTGCTCGGCCAAGCGGCCGCGAAGGGCTGACGCCTTGTCGTCCGATGCCGTTGTCGATGTCTACCGCCTGACGCCAGCCCAGGCCGGTATTCTTTATCACACCACGCTCAGGCCACGTCCCGGGCTCTATATCGGCGCGTTGTCGGTGCACCTGGCAGGGGCGCTCGATGCGGACCGGCTAGCGGCCGTCTGGCGACAGCTGCTCGCGCGTCACGAGGTCTTGCGCACGGCGTTCCTTTGGGACGGGCTGGACGCGCCGGTGCAGGTCGTGCGCGCCGATGTCGCGCTGCCCTGGAGCGTGCAGGACTGGTCCGGGCTGAGCCCGCAAGCGCAGGAGGACGCGTTCAAAACGCACCTCGAGGCCGAGCGCGCGCGCGGCTTCGATCTGGCGAACGCGCCGCTGTTTCGTCTGCTTCTGGTTCGCCTGGGCGCGGACCGCTGGCGGCTGTTGATGACCAGCCACCACATCATTCTGGATGGCTGGTCGCTCGCCGTGCTGCTCGAGGAGATGGCCACGCTTTACCGTGCACACGGCGAAAGCGCGCCGGCGCCGCTGCCGCCGGCGGTGCCGTTTCGCCGCCATGTCGCCGAGGTGCTGGCGATCGATGCACAGGAGAGCGAACGCTATTGGCGCGAGCGGCTGGCCGACCTGCAGGCCGCCGCCGGCCCGGATCTGCTGGCACCGGCCCACGACCGGCCCGGAGAGGGCGCACGGGCATCGGTGACGGCCGCGCTTGATGCTACCGCGACGCGAACGCTGCGCGATACGGCCCGGACGCTGCAGGTGACCCTGCCAAGCCTGCTCATGGCCGCCTGGGCTCTAATCCTGCAACGCTATGGCGGCCGTGAGGAGGTCGTCTTCGGTGTCGCCCAGGCCGGCCGCGGCCCCGGTAACGCCCGTGGCGTCGGCCTCTATCTGGGCGTGCAGCCGCTGCGCCTGTCGCTGCCGGCATCGGCCCGCCTGCGCACCTGGCTGGCGCAGGTGCATGCCGCGGTGCAGAGCCTGGCGATGCGTGCGCGTGATGATTTGCAGCTCATCCAGTCGGCCAGCGGCCGCTCGGCGACCACAGCGTTGTTCGACACGCTGGTGGCGATCGAGCGCCGGCCCGAACGCGATGCGCTCAGCGAAGATCTGCGCGTGACCCGGCTCGAGACCGCCGATCAGAGCCATTACCCGCTGGCCTTTCTGCCGTCGCTGGACGACCGAGTGACGCTGGAGCTGGTGTTCGATCCGGCGCGCTATCATCACGGGGCCATGCAACGCATGGTCGAACAGCTGGCGCATCTGCTCCAGGTCTTGCCGGCGCATGTCGAGACCTGTCTGGACAGCGTGCCCGTCCTGCCCGAGGCCCACGTCGCGGCGTTGGCGCGCCTGGGGCAGGGCGCGCCGGCACCGCCGCCGCCTTATGCCTGTGTCAGCGAGGCCATCCTCGGCCATGGCCGCTCGCGGCCCGAGCAGATCGCGCTGATCGATGCCACCGGCCAGGTCAGCTATGGCGCGCTGGCCCGGCAGAGCCACGCCCTCGCGGCTGCCCTGGGCGCGCGCGGCATCGGTCCGGGCCAGCGCGTCGCTTTGCACATGGAGCGCGGCTGCGCCTTCGTCATCGCCTTGCTCGGTGTCCTGCGCGCCGGTGCCGCCTATGTGCCGCTCGATCCGGGTTACCCGCGCGAGCGGCTGGCGGTCATGCTGCAAGACAGCGGCTGTGCCTTGCGGCTGTGCCAGCCGGCGCATCGCCATGCGCTCGACGGTGACGTGACCTGCTGCAGCCTCGACGAGCTCGTCAACAACGCGCCGATAACGCCGCCGCTGCTGCCGCCACCGGTGGCCGATGCCGAGGCGTACGTCCTCTACACCTCCGGCTCGAGCGGCCGGCCGAAGGGCGTGCGCGTGTCGCGGCGCAACCTGGCGCACTCGACGCATGCCCGGCGCGCCGTCTATGCCGAAGCGCCCGAGCGTTTCCTGCTGCTCTCGCCGATCGCCTTCGACAGCTCGGTGGTCGGCCTGTTCTGGACGCTGGCCGAGGGCAGCACGCTGGTCATCGCCGATGCCGATCTGCCGCGCGATCCGGCGGCGTTGACGGCGCACATCCGACGGCACGGCATCACGCACATGCTGTGTCTGCCGTCGCTGTACGCGGTCATCCTCGAGCAGGCGCGCCCGGCCGATCTGGTCAGCCTGCGCTGCGTCATCGTCGCCGGCGAGGCGGTGCCAAACGGCCTCAGCGCCCGCCATCGCCAACGCGCCCGCCAGGCCCGGCTCTACAACGAGTACGGCCCGAGCGAGGCCACGGTCTGGTGCACGCTGGCCGAGATCACCGATCTGGCCGCCGATGCGCGCGCACCGATCGGCCGGCCGATCCCGTACACATCGATCCGTCTGCGCGACGCCGCCCTGCGAGCGGTGCCGCACGGCGTCGCGGGCGAGATCTGCGTTGCCGGTGCCGGCGTGGCGCTGGGCTATGTCAACCGCACCGACGCCGAGGCCGCGGCGTTCGTGCCCGCGCCCGCCACGCCCGACGGACCCGGGCGCCTGTACAGAACCGGTGATATCGGCCGGTTCGACGACGACGGCGTGCTGCACTTCCACGGCCGCCGCGATGGCCAGGTCAAGATCGACGGCCAGCGCATCGAACCGGGCGAGATCGAGCAGGCCGTGCGCACGCATGCCGGCGGGCAAGACGTCGCCGTGATCGCCCTGGACGCGCCGGCGCGCGCGCGGCTGGTCGGGTTTATCGAAACGCCGCCGGATAGGATCGACATCGACGGGCTCCTGCGCCGTCTGCGCGACGTCTTGCCGCCGGCCATGCTGCCTAGCCGGCTGCAGACGCAGGAGCGGCTGCCGCGGCTGCCCAACGGCAAGCTCGATCGCGTTGCGCTAACCGATCTGGCCCGGGACGCGGAGGCGGCGGCGCGGCCTGCGGTCGCGCCACGCAGCGCGATCGAGCGCCAGGTGCATGCCCTCTGGCAGGGCGTGCTCGGCCATGATCGCTTCGGCGTGCACGACCCGTTCACCGAGGTCGGCGGGCATTCCTTGCGCAGCATTCAGCTGGTGTCGCGCGCACGCCAGGCCGGTCTGGCGCTGACGCCGAATGCCTTGTTCGAATTCCCGACCATCGCCGAGCTGGCCGAGCACCTGACCCGGCCGGCCGATATGGCCGCAGCCGCGCCGGGGGCCGCGCGCGCACCGTTGTTCATGATCCATGGCGGCCGGCGGGCGCATCTGGCGCTGACGCGCAAGCTTGATGGCGCGCAGCAGGTGCATCTGCTGCATGATCACTGGGATACCGGCGCCATCGCCGCCGATGCCGGTATCAACGATCTGGCTGATGCCTATCTGCGTGCGATCCGCGCGCAGCAGCCGGCCGGTCCGTACTGGCTGTGCGGCTATTCCATGGGCGCGCCGATCGTGCACACCATTGCCCGCTGGCTCGAGGCCGACGGCGAGACCCTGGCGCTCGTGGCCCTGATCGATCCGCCCGATGACCCGGCGGTGTTCGGCGGCATCATGCGCACGCACGGCAGCGATGCGCCGGCAGGACCGCGAGCGCCCGGCCGTGTCGCGCGCGAGTGGGCGGCGCTGCGGGCGCAGCGGCCTGTGCAGATCCCGGCGCATCTGCGCGGGCGCGCCACGTCCTTGTGGCAGCGCAGGATCGCTCGGCCCGTGCGCGTCGCCTATGCCGCCTGGCTGAACCGGCGGGGGCGCGAGGTGCCGCTGGGGTTGCGCGATGCCTATGTCGAGGCGGTCTATGCCGCGGCCTACCGGCGTTACACGCTAGAGCCCTATCCCGGTGATCTGCTCTTGCTGCGCAGCCGCGAACCGCGCCCGGGCCGGGACGCGCGGCTGTGGCCGGCGCTGGCGACCGGTCAGACCACGGTCATCGCGTTCGATTGCAGCCACAAGGCGTTTCGCTTCGATGCCGCGATCGTCGAGGCCTGGACCACGGCGCTGGCGGCGCATATTGCCGGCCTGGAGGCCGGTGCCGCCAGGGCCGAAGCGGCGGCTGCACTACGGGCGGCGCAATAGGCTCGCGACCCACTGCTCGGCGACGCGCTCTTGCTCGTAGCGCCTGGTCACGCGGCGCATGGCCGAAAGGTTGCGCCGGATCGCGGCACTGGTCATGACTTGGGCCAAGCGCGCGACGATGGTGGCCGGGTTGTCCTTGTGCCGGTCGCCGACGGCGCCGAGGCCGTGATGGGCGATGCGCGCGGCACTGCCCGGCATGTCGCGAAAGCCGCCGCTGTAGACCACTGACGGCACGGCCAGCTCGATGCATTCTTCGAGCGTGTTGATACCGCCATGCTGCAGGGCGGCGTCCGCTTCGGCCAGCACGCGCAGCTGCGGTACCCAGGGCAGCACGTGCACGTTGTCCGGCGCGCCAGCGGGCAGATCGTCGGCGCGCTGGCCGCCGAGCGAGAGCACGAGCGCCCAGTCCGCGCGCGCGGCCATGGCCGCGAACAGGCGTTCGATGAAGCCGCGCTCGGCGGTGAACATCGAGCCGAACCCGCCATAGATCAGGCGCTGGCCGCGCGCGCGGATGGCCTGTAGCGCCACGGTGCAGGCCTGCTCGGCGGCCGCATCGCCGCTTTCCGGCCGGTCGCGGTCGATCATGGGGCCGAGATAGCGGACATAGGCCGGCACCGGTGCCGGAAAATCCAGCTCGCGCGCATGCAAAATACCGATCGGCATGTCGCGATAGCCAAACGGGATCTGCCACAGCCCGGCATCGACATGGCGGCGCCGATCGAAGCCGACCGCATCGGCAAAAGCGTGCAGCAGCGCCGGCCAGCTCAACCCGGCGCTGCGCAGATAGGCCTGGCCGTCGACCCGGGCGGTGCGCAAGCGATGGCGCAGCCATTGCGCACGGATCACGGAAGCATGGCCCGTCCAGCCATGACCCGGCCGGTCGCTGCGGTGCAAGGGCGGCATGCGCCCGTGCGGCCAGGTCGACATCCAGGCCTGCAGCAGGCCGATGCGCGCGCCGTCCGCCCTGGCGACCATGATCAGCTCATGCAGCTCGACGTCGATCAGCAGCAGATCGGCCCGCCAGGCACGTAGCGCGCGTTGCAGCGTCGGCGCGGCCATGGCGTCGAGCACGGCGGCACGGCGTTGGGTCAGACGGCGCCATTTGCGGACATAGCCAGCGCCGTCGGCGGCGTCGGCGGCGACCGCCCGCTCGCGCGCGGCCATGCTGTCCGGCAGTTGACTGTAGGCGAAGCCATGGGCCTCGACGCTGGCGGCGACATCGATCGTGGCGGCGCAGGTGAGGCGATGGCCGTCGGCCTGCAGGCGCCGGGCGAGTGCCAGGCTGGCATTGAGCAGGCCGCGCAGCCCGTTGGTGGCGATGACGATATGGGCCATACGCTGCGGCTCAAGCGCGCCCGCGCGTCCGCGGATCTGCCGGCCGGAAACCTGCCAGCAAGAAAACTTTAAGAGTGGTCAATGAAGATCTCGTGCAATTGAAAGGTGATATCGGCCGCGCTCGTCTTGCTGTCCGCCGTTGAAAAACGGCAACACCGTCGGTTCAGTATTGTGATGCATTTGTCATCAATGCACCCTAGCGTGTGGCGAATAAACCTGCATGCGCCCTGCAGGGCGTCTCGGCTACAACAAACCGTCGGTGAGGGAACCTGGCCCATGACGATCGATCTGAACGGCACGCAGCCGCTCTTGCCCCTGGACAACGTAGACGGCCAGATCACGCCGCCGGGCCGCCTGGTGCCGTTCCCCGATCGCACCGAAGGTCATGCCATCGACCCGGCGCTGATCAACGGCGCGCCTGTATTCGGCCTGATCGGTACCGGCCGCGAGGTGCAGATCACGCTGATCGAGGCCATCGCCGCCAAGGCCAACAGCCTGGGCAGCTACCAGATCGGCAAGGACGGCACGTTCGAGCAGATCGACATCGAAATCGCCGATACCAGCAGCGCGCCGCTGGGCACGACCGCCTCGCTCGGCCCGGTCGACCCGGGGCATGGCTACGGCTTTTTCCTGCTCGAGGACGGCTTCGGCCGCAATCCCGAGCTGGCCGGCGCCGATCCCGGCCCGTTCAAGCTGATCGATCCGAGCACCGGCCAGCCCGGCGGCATTTTCAGCAAAGGGCCGCTGCAGCTCGCCATCGAGCAGCCCGACGGCAGCTACCACCTGCTGCATGGCAACGTCTATCACGCCGCGAGCTACCACCCGCATGACGGCAACCCGCTCAATGCCGATGGCGCCGTGCACGCGGTGTCCGGCGCGGTGACCTCCGGCCTGCTCGGCATCGCCTTCGAGGATCTCGATCGCAGCCAGGGCAGCGACGACGACTTCAATGATGTCGGCTTCGTGGTCAACAAGTTCCCGCTGTACAACCCGTTCCATCCCGATATCGGCTTGCAGGTGTTCAGCTATGATGGCGAGACCTTCACGGACCTGACCGCCGACATCGGCCGGGGCTTCGGCGAGAACCTGAACCGCTACGCCTGGGACTCGGCGTATTTCCACGACGATCTGTTCATCAGCACGTGGAACTTGCAGATCAACTATCTCAGTGCGTTCGATTTTCTGCTGAATGCTTTTGCCGACATCGACGTGCCCGGCGAGTTCGGCCCGATCATCGCCTCCGAGGGCGGCCAGATCTGGCGCTACAGCGATAGCTGGCAACAGGTCGCCGGCGCCGACATCACCGATGCCCTGGACGAGGGCGACACCGGCATCCGCTCGATGGTCAGCAATGAGGACTACATCTTCGCCGGCACGGCCAGCGGCTCCTTCCTCGGCCTGCCAACCGGCACCGGCAACCCGATCAAGCTGTTGAAGTCGAGCGATGGCGACACCTGGGACCTGGTGCCGGGCGGTCCGAGCGATGATCCAGGCAATACCTCGATCCGCGCGCTCAATATCGACGATGTGCCAGGCAAGCTCATTGTCGGCACCGAAAAAGAGAACGACAGCCAGGTCTGGTCCTATGATTTGATGAGCGACACCTGGACACTGATCACCAGCCTGCCGGTGGATGCCATCGGCTGGTTCGAAAGCTTCCCCGGCGCGCCCGATACGCTGTTCATCGGCACCTGGGACAATACCGGCTTCGGCATCTATGCCCTGAATACCACTGACTACAGCGTGAGCGACGTGACGCCGACGCAGTACCATTTCGAGGGCGAGACGCTGACGCCGGCGGACTTTCCGAACGGCATCCCCAACCCGTTCGACAATCCCTGGCTCATGGAGTTCGCCAGCTTCGAGGGTACCGAGGGCAGTCACCTCTATGCCGGCACCGGCGAACTCGGCGGCAACGCGACGATGATCCGCTCGGCAACGCCGCTGGACCCGTTGAGCTGGGAACTGATCACGCCGGACGGCTTCGGTTCCGATGCCAACTATTTCTGGACGTTCGAGGTCATGGGCGACACGCTCGCCACCGGCACCTTTGCCGGCCTGGGCAATGTCGCCCAACTGCACGTCACCGAGAACGGCAGCGACTGGCAGCAGATCCCGCTGGAAAACGTCGTCGCGCCGTTCACCTACGGCCTGCGCACCAGCCTAAGCGACGACGGCCAGAGCATTTTCGGCACGGCCTCCAGCTTCCCGCTGCCGGATTTCTCGTCGACGCCGTACACCGACTTCGCCGCCGAGCTCAGCGATCTGTTGGCGGGCCTGGACGGCGTCGATCTGGACTCGCTGCTGCCGGGAAACGCCCAGGCCTTCGGCGACGGCCTGCAGGGGCTCGATCTATCGCCCGATCTGATGGCGGCGGTGCAGCAGGCCATGACGGTGCTGCCGGACTTCCTGAACGACCTGGCGCAGCCGGACAACGGCATCGTCTGATCGCGCCGCGCCCTAAGGATTAATCCGCTCCGACATGCGCGCACCGGCCGGTCGCACCAGCGCGCGCATGTCGCGTGCGCGCTGTCGTTTTTGCGCGCTAGCATGGCTATAAGGTTGAACTGTGCAGCAGTGGCCGCGCCCACGGCTGCGCGATGACCGGGGCCCTAAAACGGACTGGCGACACCTGTGCGCGACATCACCGGCCAGGACACCTTGAGATTGTTTGCCGCGACGCCGGACGACCTGACGCTGGAAAAGCGCGGTCTCGATCTGGTCATCCATGTCTTCGGCCAACCGACCTTGCGCGTGCGCGACAACTTCGTCGCCCCCGACGCCGGGCTGCAGACCATCGTGTTCCAGGCCAGCCAGACGACCTGGAGCCGGGCCGACATGCTTGCGCGCCTGGTGTCGCATGATCCAGCCCCGCCGCAGGCGATCGACGACAGCGTGTCGACCGAGATGGACACGCCGCTGACCTTGCAGCCGGCCACGAACGACCGCGACATCAATGCCGACGACGTGCTCACGGTTGCCGGCGTCGTCTCGCCGACCGAGCAGGGCGGCCATGTCGCCATCGTCGACGACGGTGCCGCGCTACGCTACACACCGCCGACCGGCTTCACCGGCGAGGACCGGTTCACCTATCGCGTCACCGATGGCCGCTTCACCTCTGGCGACGGCACCGTGGCCGTGTCCGTGACGCCGGTCGAGCACGCGCCCTATGCCACCGTGCACAGCGCCACCGAGCTGTACGCCGCGATCGAGCGATTGAAAGCCGACAGCGAACGACGGCCGCTCGAGCGCATCGTCTATGCCGGCACGCAATGGGCGCAAGGCGAAGCGCACCGCTACAACGCCCTGATCATCGCCGATGTCGAAGGCTTGGTCATCGAAGGTGCCGGCTATGTCCCGGGCGATCCGGATCGCTGGCACCGGCTGGATGACGGCGCCGTGCCGAACGCCCTCTTCATGAACGCGCGGGACTGCGAGATTCGCGGCTTTCATGTGCGTGGCGCGCGCTGGCGGACCGGCGATGCCAACGGCGCGCCCGCGGGGCTGCTCTACGACAATTTCACGGTGTTCGCCAATTTCAATCGCAATGCCATCAAGTGCGGCGTGGTCGATGTCTGGTTCGAGGACTGCTCGGCCGGTGCCCATGGCGGCATGATCGCGTTCATCCCCGGTAGCGACCAGTGCTATGCCCGCCGGGTCTTTTTCGACAACTGTCCCGGCAATCATCTGTACTGGGGCGAGGGCGAAACCTGGATCAAGCCGACGCTGGATGACCTGCGATCGTTCGGCTTTCCCACACGCTGGCTGGTCGAGGACTGTTACGGTCGCGGCTATGCCGGCACCGGCTTGAGCGAGGCCAGCTTCAAGGGCGGCGACAGCACGCGCTGGGCGACCGGCTTTCCCAAGGAGATGCGCGGCACGCTGCGCCGTTGTGCCATCTTCGACAGCCCGAACTGGGGCATCGAGTTCAAGCAGCCGGCGATCATCGACACGGTGTACAGCGTCAATTGCAACGCGCCCGACGCCGGCCTCGGCACGCTCGGCTGCGGCGGGCCGTTCTTTCGCGGCGGCAGCGCCGGTGCCGCGCAGATCAACAGCGGCTCGTGGTTCTCGACCGGCAATATCTTCACCGATGCCTATGACGAGATCCGCAACTGGGGCGATTTCGGCTCGTATTTCGGCATGCGCACCTATGTCAGCTACTGCACCTGCTGGCCGATGCCGGAAAGCTTCAACGCCTATCGGTTCCCGGATGAGGGCAACTCGGCCGAGGCCTTCCACCGCACGCATGTGCAGGGTTTGTGGATCGCGGCCGTGAAGAACCGGGCCAACCAGGACGCCGAGGGCCGTCCGGTGGCGGCCTTGCAGATCGGCGTCGGCGGCGAGGTCATCGGCAGCGACAACCGGCTGAATTTCGATTACCAGATGCCCGACGGCGTGGTCGACGGCGCGACCGACTTTCGCCGCTATGACGGCGAGGCCCTGTCGGCCAACATCGCCAAGGGCGGCCCGGTCGAGCGGATCACCTTCGAAGATGCCCATTTCTGGTGCGACAGCGCCGCGCCGATCGGTGACTACGAGTACTTCCCGATCGAGCGCGCCAGCATGCGCCTGCGCCGCTGTTCGTGGCGCGGCAACCCGCCGGGGGCGCCGGTGCAGCAATGGGCCGAGACCGACATCGTCGAATACCGTGACCTGCCGGACGATCCCTGGGCGATGAAGGCCGGCATCGAGGATGTCGATGGCACCTTCTATCGCCCGCGCGAGGGCGTCTTGCTGCCGGGCATGGCCTGGTGGCCGTTCATGGGCGACAGCCAGCGCGGCTGGCTGGAAAACCATCGCGTCGTCGCGCCGGCGCGTTACTGGGATACGATCCACGCCGAAGCCAAGGACAGGTGGATCGTCAGTCCGGTTTATGCTGCTGAGCCGTACGCTACCTGAGCGAGGCCGGGAATGCCGGTTTGGCGGAATGGCCGATCGACGAAACGCGTATCGGTTGTTCTTCTTTTGATCATGATGCAGCTTCTGGTCGTGCGCCTGGATTGATGCTACCACCGCGCACGCTTGTATTGGGTGAACGCGATTTTGGCCTTAGCTGTCTTGTTGTTACCTTCCTGCCTGACACGCCTGATGGTTGTCTTACGCCCGTGTCGTTGTGGTCACGGGGGCGCATTGGGCGGTGGCTGCGGTGCGCTTTGCGCGCACAAGGCGGGGCGGACAGGCTATGTGCGGGGGCCGGAACGTCGGTGGATGGGGATGGCTTCGTGTTCGAACGGGTAGCCAAGCCGCAGGCCTCGGCCTTGCACGGCAAGACG
>JBHJHH010000083.1:0-43911 GCA_050331015.1 Geminicoccaceae bacterium | reverse complement strand
GCACGCAACGCGGCCTGAGCCCGACACGGCTCTCATGAAGCGCCCCCGGGTCACACGGCCGGGGGCGCTGGTCAATGCGCGCTTGCGGGGCTCAGGGATTGTAGCGATTGCACTGCACGGTGATGCGCACTTGGTCGGTCTCGAACATCTTCCAGTTCGTGCAGTCACGGCGGATCGTGCGTTTGGCATCGATGCCGTTGATACTGTACGTCGTCACCGGAACGGTTATCGTGCAGGTAACGCGCTTGTCCCGTTGATCGACATTGATGTGCTGGGCATCGCCGATAAAGGAGCCGATTTCCGGATCGACGCCGACCGTGTGGGGATACGTCTGCTTGTGATTGCAACGGGTGACGAAGCCTCTGGTGGCGAACTTCCCCAGCGTGTAGCGCCATGAACAGCTACATGGCCCGTTCGAGACATCACACGCGCGAACATTGATTGTACAGCGCGGGTGCGGGTGCGGCGTGCGCGGGTGCGGTCATCGTGGCGGGTGTGAGCGCGGCAAGGGCCACGCCACTGGCAACGGTCAGACGCATGAGGGTGCTGCTCATCGGTGATCTCCTGCAGGCTCCATGGCATCAGCGATCGCGCTGAAGGCCGGACCCTTCGCACCGGGTGCCGGAAAAATCCGTAAGCGGGTTCACACTTTGCTAAAGTTGCCAACTGCAATGTCGCGTCGCTCCCGTCGCTGCCTGTCTCCGCTGCAAGATGTCGTGAAGCTGTCAACGTCCGGCGCGATACCGTGCGCTGACTGTCGATAAGGTCAGTCAAAGGCTTGGGATGGAGAATGTCTGTCATGACGATCTTCGATAAGGCATGCATCGGCCTGATCGGCTTTGGTGTCGTTCTAGCGGCAGGCGCCGGCGCGCAGGCCTTTGAGCTGACCAGCCCGGACATCGCCGAAGGCGCTGTCATCGCCGATACCCATGTGTTCGACGGCTTTGGCTGCACGGGCGGCAATGTCTCGCCGGCGCTTGCCTGGAGCGACGCCCCGGAAGGCACGCAGAGCTACGCCCTCATGGTGCATGATCCGGATGCGCCGACCGGTGGCGCCGGTTTCTGGCACTGGATCGTGCTCGACATCCCAGCCGATGCCGAGGGCCTGGAGCAGGGCGCCGGTGCCGCCGAGGGTGGCGCCATGCCCGAGGGCACGACCACGATCGTCAATGACTATGGCATTGTCGGTTGGGGTGGCCCGTGCCCGCCCGAGGGCGACGACCCGCACCGCTACAACTTCACCCTATACGCCATGCCGGCGGCCAATCTCGAGGTGCCGGAAGGGGCGTCCAAGGCGGTCACCGGCTTCCTCATCAACGCCAACGCGCTCGGCACCGCCACCCTGCAGGGCACCTACGGCCGCTAAGGCAAGCGCGCGTTCGTTTTAGAAATTGTGAACCAACACCCCCGCCGCTTGAGGCCGGAGGTGTTGGTTCATAGTACACATGACAATGCCCCGGTGCTGGCTTCAATCACGCCATGCGCATTTGACACGCACGGTCACGCTATCGCGCTTCGACCAGTGGGAGTTAATGCACCATTGGCTGACATAGCTGCCGCTCTTGTTGAACGAAATGTATGTGTCCGAATAGCTGCAAGACGTCTTATTGTTCTGGCCGTCAATGCGCATGTCATAGTCGGCGCGGTAGCCGTTTTCGTAGGAATCCTGGTCCGGCAATGCCGAACATGTGCCAACGAAACGCTTGCTAGCGAAGCGCCGGCCGATTGAGTCACCCCAGGTGCAACTGCATTCTGAGCCATAGCTCGGCGAGCAATTGCAGGTGTACAGAGTGTCGGCTTTGGCTGGCGTGCTGCCTGGGGCAGTGAAGGCGAGGGCGGCCATGAGGCCAAAGCCGGCTAGGCTGGTGCTCTTGAACAGGGTGCGTGCTTTCATCATAGCTTCGAACTCCCTCCATGGGTTGATTACGCGCCGGTGGTGTTTGCTTCCGGCGACAAAGGCACCCTAGCCGGCGCTAACGCTTGAGGATGTGAAGCGCTTCACACTTTTCAGCTTTGGCGTGAAAAAACGTGACCGATGCCGGGCAACGCAAAACGCCCCCGGCGCAGCGGCGAGGGCGTTGGTTTTAGCGGTGCCGGCTCGGTCTACAACCGATAGAACAGCACGCCGGCGACCTGGGACACCGGCGTGGCGCCCAACGCCCAGGCCGGCATGTCGTCGGACAGACGACAATAGGCATTGGCGCCCAGCGTGGTGTCGGCCAGACAGCCATGGGCGGCGCGCCTGGCGATGCGCTTGCAGACCTGCACGAGACGGGCGTCCGCGCTGGCCGTGGCGCGCGTGCTGAACGGCCGCCAGGGCATGGCCGGTTGGGCCAGGCCGGGCACGGCCAGAGGCGGGCTGGCCATGCGGTTGATCAGGCAGCAGGCGAGCGCTTCGAGCAGCTTGACCGGCCCTTGCGGCGCTTCCTGCATCAGGCGCTGCGCCAGGCTCTGGGCGACATGATCGAGCGCATCGTAACCGATCGCCGGGGTCGGCGTGGGTGCGGGGCTGGGCGCATGGCTCATGGCGTGAACTCCGTCTGAGCTGATCCGAAACCGTCGAAGCTGGCGAAGGGCGCGCGGTTGGCGCCGCTGACGGCGCCGCTCGGGCTCTTGAAACGTGCTGGCTCGAGCAAAAGGCAGCCGGCGACCGCATCCAGGCCGTCGTCATGGCAGCGGCCGCCCGGCTGCCACTGGCTCATTTCATGGGGGAACGGCGTGCGCAGGACGCGCTCGTGCACGCGCAGCGCGCTCGCCGCAAGCAGCGGATCGAAGGCATCGAGAATGCGCTCGTCCTTGTTACGCGAGGTGATTTCTTCCTTTACGCCAATGCGTAAGCCGGCCTGCTTGAGATGACGGCGCAACATGCCCGGCAGGAATTTGCCGATGCCGTTGGCCTCGATGTGCAGGCCCGGGACGTCGTGGCGCGCGAGAAAGGCGATCACCTGCACGAGCAGCTGTTCGGCCTCGTCGGCATCGCCGACACGCGCCGGATCGTGCTTCAGATAGGCGATGTCATGCAGGTAAAAGCCGCCGTCATCGTCGCTGTAGACCAGGGCGATGACCGAGCTGTCGCCCTTGTCCGGCCGGCCATAGGCCGGGTCCCACCAGACGCGCGGCGCACCGAGTTCGCGGCCGGCCAGGCGGCGGCGGCTGCGGCCCTGGACGCGGTCCAGCTCGATGTCCTCGGCGTAGCGGATCAAACGGGCCGGATCGAGCCGCATCTCGCGCAGATCCACCGGCTGCAGCATCATCTGGCTGGTGAACCTGGCCACGCCGGTGCGTTTCTTGATGTCCTTGATCTCGGCCGGCGTGAACCGCTCGGGCCAGGCCGAGCTGCCGTCCGGGTTGAGGATTGGCACGGTCAGCCGCCGGAATCCCTCCAGGAAGGGCTCGGTTTCGCCGAGTTCCTTGCGCGGCACGTCGGCGTAGATCGAGAAAAAGCTGTGCGGCGTGCCGACGAACAGATGCGTGCCGCCGGGCACCAGAATAAAGCGGCATTCGGCCAGTCGGGCGCGTAATTCCGCACGCTTCAGGGCGGTGTTGCAGGTATTCGGCACCTCGACATCGTCGCAGATGATGTAATCGGCGCGCGAGCCGGTGATATTGGCACCGATGCCACGCGCCAGCAGCGACGGATCGCGCAACTCCAGCGTGCGCCGCACGGTGAAGGCATCGGCGGACCATTGCTCGGGCTTGCGCGGCACGAGCGGCCTGGTCAGCGGGTGCTTTTCGATGATCGCCTTGACGTTGCGCACCATCTTGCGCGCCAGCTCCTGCTCGGCGGCGAGCACGAGGATGCGGATGTCCGGGCGCTGCATGAGCAGCCAGGCACAGTGCAGGCCGACCACGGTGGATTTGCCGCAATCGCGAAAGGCCATGAGCAGCAACCGATGCTCGTGGCCTTTCCAGGCCCGGCCGAGCCATTTGGTGATGTGGATGTGCACATCCGGCGTGTCGCGACCCTGCAGCTTGTTCCACAGCCAGACGAACTGGCTGAAGGTGCAGTCGGGCAGTTGTGGGCTGCCGAGGCGTTGCTTGGGGGCCGGCATGGCCGGAGGGCGGTCGCGCGGGTCGGCTCTTGGTGCCTCAGCCCAGCAGCGAGCGGCCGCTGCCGAGCGTGCCGAGCGCGTTGCGGCCGACGCTGCTGCCGAAATCGAGCAGGTTGTTGCGCTTTTTCTGGCTGCTGTCGGCGCGCAGGCTGTCGATGCGCGCCTGGGTTTCGGCTTCTTCGGCGCGCGCCTCGGCATCGCTGCGGGCGATCAGCCCGCGCAGCACGGCGGCCGATGAGCTGCTGCCGGCGACACCGCCGGCGGCCTGCTTGGCGCGCTCGCTGGCAAGCATGCGGTTCAGCTTGTCACGGCGTTCGCGCTCGGCCTCGGCCTGGGCGCGCCGCAAGGCCTCGACATCGCCCTGGTAGTCGCGCTCGATCGCACTGTTCTCGCGGTTCTTGGCGACCGCCCCCAACGCGGTGTTCAGACCGAGCTGGGCAACACTTGAGAAAGACCCCATCAGACATTCACCTTGTAGGTCGTGGTCACGGAAAGAAGCGTCATCGGCCAGGGCTCGTCCTGGATGATGCGCCAGGCGGGGGTGCTCGAGCCGCTGTGCCAGCCGAGTGCGCGCACCTGGACATCGCCGGTGAACGCGCTTTGCGGCGCGCCGCCCAACGCCATCGGCTGCGGGCCCTTGCCGGTGTCGACCTTGAGCGCACCGGTCTCGAGCAGCTGGAAATCGGTGCGCACGGCGCGCGCACGGGCAGCGAAACCGCCGCGTGCCTGGCCGATATCGCCGGGTAGGGGCTCGATCTCGTGGGTATAGGGCAAACCGACGGTGACGGACGTGCTCGGCTCGACCAGGTGCACGCTGCCAGCCGAGACCTGATCATTGGCCATGCCATTGTCGGTCAGGATCTGCACGTCCTGGCCTTCGAGATGACCGAAGCCGCTCCACTCGGTCTTGGCCGTGGCCTGGCTGCCGCTGCGCGCGGCATCGACCATCAGACCGTCCTCGAAGCGCTCCAGCAGGATCTGGCCGTCGCGCTCGACCAAAGCGTAGAGCACATCGCCCGCACGGGCGAGCGAGGCGATGGTGCCCTCGGTGGCGAGCAGCGACCAGGCGGCAGTGTCGGTCGAGCGATCCAAGGTCATGGCGGCGAGCTGGCCGTCCTCGCGCAAGATCAACACCAGGCGCCGGTCTGGATCGAACACCAGCGCGCGCGGGTCCTGCAGCAGATGGCGTGACAGCAAGGCCAGATCGGCGGCGCGATAGGCCTGCTCGATATCGGCGAACACGAACTCGCGCAGCTCACGGCCATTGCCGGCGAGGAACAAGATGGCGCCCTCGATCTGCTGCGGCGGGATGCGGCGCGCGCTGATCGAGCCGATGCGCGTTTGCAGGCTCAAGCGGACATTGCCGGGCGTGATCGGCCGGCCGGCGCAGATCCATTCGCCGTGATCGGTGAACAGCACCAGATCGCGGCCGGAATAGGCGCTCAAAATGCGATGCGGCCGCTCGGCCTTGAGCTCGAAGGCGACCGCCTCGTCATCCAGGCCGCTGCCGAGATCGAAATTGAACGGCTGGCCGCTCTTGGACAGCCAGACGGCATCGGGCTTGTCGCGCGAACCGCCGATGACCAGGCGGCCCTGGTGGAAGGTCGCCGAACGGGGATAGCCATGCGCCGGTCCGAAGGCCTGTTCGTCCCAATCGCGCGTGGCGTCGAGATCGACCAGCGGCTGCAGGGCGATGCCGCTCGCCTCGGTCGCGCTGGCGACACTGGTAAGGCGCACTTCGCGCCGCTTGATGCGCACGATCGCGCCGTAATGGTTGCTGGTGAACACCGGGGCGCTGGTGCGCAGCACGATCGTGCTGCCGACCTCGTCGGGATCGAGGATGATGTCGGCATCGGCAAAGCGGGCATAGGGCTGGTGCGTGCCATCGTCGTCGCTGGCATAGGACCAGTCATGGATCGCCCAAACGCTGTCGTCATCGGTGATCCGCTTGGGCGGGTAGCCGCCGTGGCAGACCAGCAGGCCGTCCTGGCTTTGCGCGAAAGTCAGCTCGGCCAGCGCGCTTTCCGGCCAGATCGTGGTCAGCGCCGTGACCAGCGCGCCGTCCTTGAACACGCGCAGCAGGAAATGATCGAACAGCAACAGCGCCGCACCGGCCTCGGCATTGTCGAACGGCACCAGCCGGCCCGGACCGGGAGCGGGCACGTCGGTTGTGCCGGGCGCCGCCGGCACGGTCGCCAGATAGCGCGTGCCCGGCCGCCGGGTGACGCCGCCGGTCGGCTGGACGATGACATTGCGCAATCGCCCGGCGCCCTGTTCGTAGACGCGGGCGTCGGTGCGTCCGCGCAGTTCCGGCGCCAGCTCGCCGCCGGTAAAGCCAGTGCGGGCGACGACCACCTGGCTCATGCGAAGCGCGCCCGGATCAGGCTGAAGTCGTCGATGCGCGCCGGGGTGTCCTGCAGGCTGTCGAGCGAGCGGGCCTTTTGCAAGGAACGCTCGGCGACCGCGAACAGGGTCTCGGCGCGGGCGCTGTTTTCCGTTAGCGGAATGCAGAATTCGGCCGCCAGGCGGGCGCACAAGGCATCGACGAACGAGGCCGGGAACAGGGTTTCCGGCGCCTGGGCGACATAGGTCAGCACGATGGTGTCGGCATCGCAGTGGAGCTGATCGCCGGCCAGGCGGTAGACCACGCCACGGCCGAAACCGCCCTGGCCGACCGAGAGCGCCTTGAGGAAATCGGCCGGCAGCTGGAAGGCGTGGGCGAAATCGGCCGGCGGCGCGCTGGCTGCCTCGACCAGCTCGGCCTGACGGGTGGCAAAGGTCCAGGGATGGGCGGCGAGCAGGCTGTCGCGCACCATCGGATAGAGCGTGCGCGCGACCTCGGCCTCGGCACCCGGCTCGTTGAACGCGCTGATCGGCCGGGCACCGATCTTGACCAAGGCGGCGGCGCAGTAGTCGATATCGCTAAAAGGCATCGGTTCGTCTCCAAGAGCGCGCGAGCATTGGTCAGATCACCATGACAACAGGCCGGCTCGCGCCGGCATTCGCTGCCCTCAACCGGGTGGCAGCACCGGGCCGGCCAGGGCTTGGGTTTGGATCGGCGTCGCGGCGGCGGTCACCACCAGCAGCGCGTGTTCCGGGCTGGTCTCGCTGCGCCGATGGGCGACCACCAGATCGCCGGCGCGCAAAAAGCCGTCGGCGGCGTCCAAATAGCCACTCGCCGTGACCGCACTGATCGGGTCCTCGGTGCAGTAATGCCAAAAGGTGAAGCCATTGGCGTAAGTCAGGGCACTGAGGTTATCGAGCTGGAAGGCCATGGACGCCGCTCCGATTACGTTGACGTTGCTGCGCGTTCACCGGGCATAGAGCTGACGAAAGCCGTTGGTGACCCGCTCGACAAAGGCCGGATCGCGCTGTTGCCAGTAGCGGGGATCGCGCATCATCGTCCGCAGCCGGGCCTCATCGAGCAGCTCGCCGGCGCTGTCGTCACCGCCGCACAAGGCCGGCTCCTCCGCCTGCATCATCTTGTACATGGCGAGCACGCCGTCGGCATGGCTGGCCAGGGTGGCGAACACCTCGGCGCTGAGATGGCGCTCGCCCCAGGCTTTCAGCGCCACCGCCGTGTCGCGCCAGGATTGCGCGCCGCCGAAATGTTGCTCGAGGCGGGCGGCCTGGCGGGCGGCCTCGGCCTCCTCGATGACATCGGCCAGCAGCGGCAACAGCGTATCCACCGCCAGGTCATAGACCAGCTGCGCCTGGGCATTGGTCATGCCGGCCTGATGCAGCCTGGCATTGGTCACGGCATCGGGCGCGAACAGCTCGCACCGGCAGCAGATGTCGTAATCCTCGGCACGCTCCGGCGCGCCGAGCGCACGGAACACGCGACGCCAGCCGTCCTGGTCATCGTCGCGCTCGGGCAGACGCACCGAACGGCCGATCAGCTTTTCCAGCTCGCGATAGGATTTCAGCAGGGCGTCGAGCCGCACCTCGCCCTTGAGCGGGTCCCAGAACTTGGCCGGCACACCGTCCGGCACGGCCTTGAGCGTCGGCATGGCCGGCTTGACCGGCTTGAGCGCATCGACCGGTGCGGTCCCGGCGCGCGCCTCGGCGGCTTCGGTTGCGGCGATCACGGCATCCTCGGGCATGGGCTGGTGCATCACGGGCTCTCTTTGCGGGGGCGGGGGCATAAACGGCATGAGCGCAACCGGCTCAGGCATGCTCTGGCGCGGGCGGCAGCATGGCGTCGTCATCGCGGATCAGCTCATCGGGGACGCCGAGGGCCTTGCCCAGCCAGCGTGCGGCGGCCCGGGCATCGATGGTCTCGGACGCCTGGGGCCCGAGCGCGCGTACGCCTTCGAGCCAGAGCATGGCGTTTTCGACATCATCACGCGCCTGGGCGCGCGCCAGCGGGCTCAAGAAACGCAGATCGACCTGGCGGCCATCGAGGCGGATGTCGGCGATCTCGCCGCGCCGGCTCAGCACATAGACCGCGCGGGCGATCAGCGGACGCAGCAGCTCGGCCTGCAGCCGGCCATAGGTGGCGCCGAGCAGGCGGGTCATTTCCCGGTTGCGCACCAAGACCTCGGTGGCGGTCATGGCGCCGCCTTCGACCGGGCCGAGACGATCGACCAGCAGGGTGTGGCGGATCTGCCGGCGTAGATCGTCCAGCACCAGCTCGGAGACATCGAAGCGGCCGGGCGCTTCCAGCGGCGTCAGACCGGCGGAGCCGGGCGCTTTCGGGATGATCGATCCCGGCACCAGCTTGATATTGGCCGGATTGAGCACGCCATCGTCTTCGGCCTGCCAGATGCCGGTGACCGCGATCGAGGCATTCTTCAAGACCAGCTCGACCACCTTGTTGGCGGTCTTGATGTCGGGCAGCGCGGTCATCACCGGCGAGCGGCCATAGACCTCGCCCGGCGCCTTCAGCCAGCGAAACGAGATGAACGGCGAGCAGGCAAAGCGGCCGGCGCCGAGCATGATGCCGTCCGGCGGCGTATCCGGGCTCAGGCCGGGATCGACGAAAGCGATGTAATCGAAGGCATTGCGCGCCGGCAGCACGGCCTCGATGGCGGTGTAGCTGCGGCCGCCGTCGTGGTCCTTGAACCAGGCGGCCGGCAGCTCGGCCTCGGGATAGCGCCGCTTGAGGCCGGCGGCACTCAGATCGAGCCGGCGGAAGTGGCGGATATGCTCGCCATTGGCGGCACCGTCCAGGCAGATCTGGGTGTGCGGCACGGCCTGGAAGCGAAAGGCGCTCGGCGCGCCCAGCGGCGCTTCCTCGAAGGACAGGGTCGCCGTGCCCACGGTGATCAGATCGAGAAACGCCTGGTGCACCTCGACCGCGAAATTCGAGCGATCGAAATGCGCCTGCAACCTGGCCGTGACCGGCTCAAGCGCCTCGGCCAAGGCGCCCCGCTCGGCCGGATCGGTCTCGAAGCCAGGCGCCAGGGCGAACCAGCGCGACCAGGGCGGCGTCAGCTCGGCGAGCATTGAGGAGGCGAGCTGCTGCACGGCATCCGGCGCGGTGCCGTCATAGAGCTGCTCTTGCGCCGCTGCCGGCGAGCCCATGATGCGGGCGCGCTCGGGCAAAGCGAAGGCATAGCAGTCCTGCCATAAGCTTTCCCAACGCTGCCGACGGCCGCGCGCGCGCCCATACGCGTCGATGATCTCGAGCAGAGGCACAGGCGGCATCGGCATCTCCAGGGAAGGGGGTGGCGAACGCCCTAGGTTCATATTCCTAGGAGCGGCCAACTGTCAACTGCCGCGTGTGCGTATGTTGGGAATTTCTACCTTGAGAAGAAAGCGGTAGAGCTGATGCGGCGTGACCACCCAGAACGCCCGGACACCCAGTGCGCGCTTGACCAGCTCGACACACGTCAGCGGCCGCAGGCTCAAGCACGCGCGCGGCGGCGGCCCGAGGCGCTCGCCTTCGATGACGTGATGGCCTTGCGAACGGTAGAAAGCGCCGAGATCAAAATCGCTTGGCACGTCGATCGACTCGACCACCAGCTCGTGCAGCAGCATGTCGGCAAGCAGCCAGCGGCCCTCGCGCGCGAGGAGGACAAAGCAGTGGCGAAAGCCGCGTTTCAGGCAGCGGAGTTCGATCGCCGTGGTATGGTCGACGAAAACCACGATAAAGGGCTGTGCGGGACGCCTTGACGCAGAGGCGGAACAGATGTCTAGGAACACGCACCGATTCCTCGTTGCGCTGGCGGTTGTCGTGACCGCGGGAACACGGCATAGTCCAATTCGTACTCGGTTACGCGTTTTGCGCGTGCTCGGGCAAGGAAAAAATTCTTAGATCAGCCTCGCTGCCCGCAAACGGGCGCCATGCCGCAGCTTGGCACCCGCGCTGCAACCGGGCAGGTGGCCAAGGCGGTTACAGACGGAGTGTCTGGCCATGTTGAGCCATGCCGACATCTGGCAGGGCATTGACCGACTCGCACAACGCCATGGTCTGTCACCCTCAGCCCTGGCCAAACGCGCCGGTTTGGATGCGACCACGTTCAACCCGAGCAAACGGGTCACCAAGGACAACAAGCCGCGCTGGCCGAGCACCGAGAGCATCGCCAAGGTGCTCGAAGCGACCGACAGCACGCTCGACGAGTTCGTCACGCTCATGGCCGCGGGGGGCCGCGCCGAGGCGGTCCGGCAAAGCCGCATCGCCTGCATCGCCCTGGACAGCCTGGGCACCGCCGGTGCCTTCGACGCCGCCGGCTTTCCCGAACAGCACAAGGTCTGGGACGAGCTCGACTTCCCGGCGCTCGAGGATGCGCACGCCTATGCCGTGCAGGTCATCGGCGACCAGCTCGAGCCGTTCTATCGCGACGGCGACGTTCTGGTCGTCTCGCCCTCGGCCAGCGTGCGCCGGCATGACCGCGTGCTCGTCATGCTGCGCGACGGCCGCTGCCTGGCTGCCACCTTGCAACGGCGCACGGCGCAAAAACTCGAGCTGCAGGATCTGGATCTGCACGGCAGCGAGCGCACGCTCGCCACCGGCGAGATTGCCTGGCTGGCGCGCATCCTGTGGGCCAGCCAGTGAGCGCCGGTGCGACGCGCGTGCCCCGGGTCGGTGTGGGCATCGTGCTGCTGCGCGATGATCACGTCCTGCTCATCAAGCGGCGCAACCCGCCCAAGGCCGGCCAGTGGAGCCTGCCCGGCGGCAAGGTCGAATGGGCCGAGCCGGTCTTGCGCGCGGCTGCCCGCGAATTGCTGGAAGAGACCGGCCTGCGCTGGCAGGCGGCGCAACTGCTCGATGTCGTCGATATGATCGACGGCGAGCACCATTACGTCCTGGTCGATTACGTCGCCCTTGCCGCCGAGGGCGAGCCGGTCGCGGGGGATGACGTCTCCGACTGCCGCTTCGTGCCGCTCAGCGAAATCGCGACCTACGGCCTGTGGTCCGAGACCGTGCGCATCATCGAGCTGGCGGCCGAGGTCGCCGCGCCGCTGAAGGCCTAGTCGGTCCGGAGCCAGATCGGCGGGGCGGCCGGGGCCTGGCCGGTGAGTGCTGCCTGGGCGCACTCGGCGAGCGCGCCGAAGCGCATCTGCCGGCCGGACAGGGCCGGGCCGTAATGGGCGTATTTGCCGGAATTGGTCATCACCGTGCGCGCGTTCGGCGGCAACACCGGTTCGCTGATCGAGCACCAGCAGATATCGCAATGCAGGCGCACGCCGGCGGCATCGAGCCGGGCGGCCAGGCCCTCGGCGCGTGCGCTCGCCAGGACATCGCGGCCGAGCGTGACGATCACGCTGACGCCGGCCGCGCAGCGCTTGCCGGCGAGCTGATCGGCCAGGGCGCGGCATTCGCTGAGCGAGGCGTGCGGGCTGCCGATGGCGACCAGATCGATCGCCGCCGGCGCGGCATTGAACTGCTGCCAGATCGCCAGGAGTGCGGCCCGGTCGATGGCCAACCGATCGGCCGCCGGCGCGAGGCGGGCGGCCTCTGGCGTCACGCCGTCGATATGCAGCATGGCCGCGGCCGAGGTGGTCGCGAACGCGGCGCACAAGGCCTTCAGATCGTCCGCGCTCGGTGCCAGATGCGCCACGCCGGTGAGCAGCGGCACGCGATCGGGCGCCAGCGTGCCGGCCAGATAGCCGAGCAGCGGCCAGAAGCTGTCATCGACGGCTGCGAAGCGCTCGACCGCGATCACCCGCCTGGCGCAGCGCTCGGCATCGAGATAGACGCCGGCCAGCGGCGCCCGGCCGGTCAGGGCGAGGCACAGATCGAAGAAATCGGCATGCTTGGCCGTGCGCGCGCCGAGCACGCTGTTGGCATAGACCACGGCATTGGATTCCGCCCAGGCGATGACCTCGCCGGCTTGCGGACGGTCGGCCAGCAGATAGGGCGCACAGGTAAAGCTTGCCGTCGCGCCCATGGCGACATAGGCATCGGCCAGGCGCGCCGCCTCGCTGGCGAACGGCTCGGCCAGGCCCTGCGTGCGCCAGCGTGCCTGCTCGACGGAAATCGCATTCAGCGTCGTCGGCACGCGCACGCGGGCGCCCTGCCGGCGGAAGCGTTCGGCGACCTCGAGGCTGGCCGGGCTGCCATAGATGCAGCCGTCGATATGCACGCGCGTGACATCGATCAATCGCGGCGCGCCCTGGATCTGCGCCATGGCACAGACCACGCGCATGGCGATCTGCGCCGCTGTGCCGGCATCGCCGGCCAGCAGGGCGCGGTCAGCGGCATCCAGCGCCAGCCCGTGCACGGGGAGCGGCGTCAGCGGCAGGCTCAGGGCGTCCAGCTCGAGGCATTCCGGGGTCAGGCGCGCCTGCCCGGCCTCGCCAAGGGCGGCAAAGGCATCGGCCTCTAGGCGGATGACCGGCAGCGTCAGGCCGAAGACATGGGCGGCGATCAGGGCGCCCAAGGTGAGCACCTCTTCCGGCGCGCGAAACACCAGGGCGGCCGGCGCGTGGCCGTTCATGAGCAGCTCGAGCAGGACGGCGCTGCCGGTGCTCGAGCCGCGGCTGGTCGGCATGGCCAGGATGCGGCCGGCCAGGCTGTCGCCATAAAGCGGGTGCCGGGCATCGATGACGCGGCCCGTGGCCGGATCGACGCCGCCCCAGAAACTCAACCCGACGGTGGAATGGCAGACGCGTCCTGCGGCGTGGCCGGCGAGAAGGCACAGCGCCATGCCCGACCTCCGGTTTACGCCGCGGTCATGGCCGGCAAGGCCATCGGGCGCGCGTCAGGAGTCCAGCGCAGCGCTGGCGTCTTTGTCTTTTTTGGCCGCACCGAGCGCGCGCGCCATGGCGCACAAGGCTTCCTGGTGCCGGCGATCGCGAATATTGGCGAAGTTCCGCGCGAGCTCAAGCAGCATACGCTGCTGCGGCATCAAATCTTCGCTGCGGGCTTTCGGCCCTTCGCCGTCAGTGCGCAGGTCGTCGAAGAAGAAACTGACGTCAACGCCAAGTGCTTCTGCGATCTGATACATGCGGCCGGCGGAGATCCGGTTGATTCCGGTCTCGTATTTGTGGGCCTGCTGGTAGGTCACGCCAATCAATTCGGCCATCTGCTGCTGGGTCAGGCCCAGCATGATCCGCCGTTGACGGATGCGCGCCGAAACGTGCCGGTCGACGTCGAGTGCGCGCGAACGGCCGGTGGTTGGCTTCGGATTGAGGCGGGCGACAGCATCACTCACGGTTGTATATTCCGTTTTTCATCATTATCGGCAAGAATGGTTCAGTGGGAATTAAACAAAATTGTTTTCAATCGCCAATGGTAAATTCAAGCGTTTGGTAGCCTTAATAGATGTGTTGCGCAATTGCCGCGTTATGACAAAGGGGAAAATGTCGGCAAGTTGCTACTTAGGGTTGAAGAATCAGCGCGGCCGGCCAGGTGTCGGCGACATCTTCAATCGCCAGTGGCAGCTCGATGGTACCGCCCTCCTGCCAGAGCGATGCCAGATCATCATGATGATGCGACAGGCGATGGCCGGACTGGCCGCCGGCGATGACCGCCTGCGCGGCGGGCACGGCGAGATCGTACACCGCGCGATAGCCGGCGGCATGGGTCACGGTGAACGGCTCGCTGGCGCTGAACAGTGATGACTGGCCGACATTGATCGCGCTGGCGTCGCCACCGGCGTGCAGGGTGACAGCGAACAGGCGACGCAACCCTGGGATGCGACTAAATACCGGGTGTTCTAGTCTGGCGATATGCAGCCTGTGCCAATCTGCCGCACGCGGGCCGTCGGCGCCATAGGCGGCATCGAGCTGGGCGCTGGCGCGCTGCCAGGCGAGCTGCACCATGTCTGCACAGCTTTCTTCGCCATCGGTGGTCACGCGATCGCACCACAGGCTGCCGTGCATCAGGGCGTTTTCGCTGAAGCCGAGCCGCCAGCCGGCGACCGAGCCGAACAGCTCGCCGCTTTCGTCCTCGAGCAGGGCGCGCACGAATTCGCGATACCAGGTGAGAAAGATCAGCGGCGCCGGGCTGTCGGCGCGCATGTCATGGTCCCAGTCGTTCAGGGCGGCGACGCGGGCATCGTCCTGGTCACCGAGGATGTCGAGCAGAGAGGGCAGGACGCTTTGCGCCTGCGCCGAGCGGTTGTCATTTTGCAGCGCGCTCATCGCGGCCGCGCTGTGCGGGCCGCCGTCGAGGCCGTCGCGGATCAGCCTTGCCCGGTGCGGCGGGCTCCAGCTCGCTGCCAGGAAATGCGGGTAATCATCTGGAACCAAACGGTTATTGGCATTGACGATCAGCCCCTCCGCCGGGTCGCGCAGGCGCGGCAGGGCGACCTCCGGCAGATAGCCCTGCCAGTCGTCCAGACCGCTCCAGCCCTCTGCCGGCAGCAGGCCCTGGCCACGCGGGCGGATCGGCACGCGCGCCGGCGTATAGATGCCGATATGGCCGTCGACATCGGCATACTGGATGTTCTGCTGCGGCGTCTGGTAGGGCTGCAGCGCCGCGACGAAGCCGTCCCAGTCCTGCGCCTTGGCCAGGGCGAAGCCGGCGGCCATGGTCGTGTCGTCCGGTGCGAGCGCGGTCCAGGCCAGCGCCAGCACGTGGCCCTGGGGGGCGTCCGCGGCGAAGCGCTCGAGATCGCTGATCACCGGACCGTGGCGGCTGTAGCGCACCGTGAACGGCACCGGATCGCGCTGGCCGCGCACGGCGATCTGTTCGACATGGCTGGTGAACGGCCGCGGGCCGTCGGGGGTGTCGTAGTGGCCGGGCCGGCCCTCGCTCAGGCGCTCGACGAACACGTCCTGGGTGTCCGAGCCGGTATTGGTGAACCCCCAGGCGATGCGCTCGTTGCGACCGATGACCACGACCGGCATGGCCGGCATGGTGCCGCCGACGACGTTCAGGCCGGGCGCCTGCAGATGCGCCAGGTACCACAAGGCCGGCAGGCGCAGGCGCAAGTGCGGATCGTTGGCCAGGATCGGCGCACCGTTCACCGTGTGTTCGGCGCCGAGCGTCCAGGCATTCGAACCCAGGCCGCTGCTCGGCTCTTCCGGCAGCGAGGCGATCAGGCTCGGCAGATCAAGGGCGCGCAGCGCCTGGTCGAGCGGATCGCTCAAGGCCAGCGTGATCGGCTCGTCGGCGTGGTCGCGCGGATAGAGCTCGGCCAGATGCGCCGCGCTGACCGTAGGTTGCTGCAAAAGCGCGGCGTTGCGCAGCTCATCGCGATAGTTCTCGGACAGATCCAAAGCCATGAGCTTTTGCCAGACCAGGCTGTCCGCCGGCTGCCAGGGCTCCGGGCGATAGCGCAGCACCAGGAATTCAAGCGGCAGCAGCCAGCCATAATCGTCGATGCCGGCATTGACGCCCTTGGCATAGGCCTCGAGCAGGTCGCGGGTCGGCTGGTCGAGGGCGCCATAGGCCTGTTCGGCCAGGCGGTAGAAGCCGAGCAGGCGCATATAGCGATCGATGTCGAGCGTGCCTTCGCCCATGACCTCGCTCAAGCGGCCGGCGCCGAGCCGGCGGTGGAAATCCATCTGGAACAGGCGGTCTTGGGCATGCACGAACCCGAGCGCGAAATAGGCGTCGTGCTCGCTGTCCGCCTGGATATGCGGCACGCCAAAGGGGTCGCGGCGGATCGTGATGCTTGCGTTGGCACCGGCAACCGTGATTGTACCGCTGCGTTGGGCTAAGCTAGCTCGCCACACGACCGTGCCGATCAGGGCAGCGAGGACGATGAGCACCGCGAACGCCATGAGCCCGCGCACCAGCCACCGCATGGTTGTCTCCTTATCCTGTCAGCCGTCCCGGCCTGTGAGGCGAGATGGCCGCTTGAGGCGCGCGAGCAAGGCCGCGTCGGCCGGCTGTGCCCTGGCGCTGGCGCTGCTCGCTGGTGTGTCGGTGCGCTCGGCCCTGGCGGTCAATCCCGGTCAGGGCGGTGAGGCCCCGTTCGATGACCCGCCGCGCGAAGCGCTGCCGCTGTCGCCGGACGCCGAACGCTTCGAGCGTTTCTTGCACCAGGCGCGGCCGGTCTGCCTGCACCAGGCCTCGACCCGCTGCTTCCAGCTCGGCTGGCAGTTCGCCGATGAAAATCTCGACAACCGCCTCTCGCTGAGCGAAGCGCAAACGACCTATGACGCCGTCGAGGGCTATGTCCTGGCCAGGCGCAGCGAGATGCCGCAACACGAGCTGGCCGCGGCGGTCATGGGCCTGTTCGTGGTCAACGGCATCGGCTTGAACGTGCTGCACGACCAGCTCGATCGCGACCGCGACGCGATGCTGTCGCAAGAGGAACTGCTCGCCCATATCGAGCTGGACGAGCGGCCGATCGCCGAGGTGCTGCTCGATCCCAGCGCCATCGACCGCGAGGCGGTGACGCGCAAGCTCGGCCGCCTGGCACCGCTGGTCGAGCGCTATCTGCCGGAAAACGCGCCGCAGACCGGCCAGCCTTGAGCCCGTGCGCGTGCGGCTCAGACCGGCAGGCCCTGGGCACGCAGATCGAAGCGCAGCCATTGCGGATCACGGAAGACGACGCCATGCCAGCCGCGCGCCAGGGCGGCGGCGATGTTCTCTTCCTTGTCGTCGACGAAGCAGTGCGCCGCCGGCGGCAGGCCGGTGAGCGCTTCCAGATGGGCGTAGATCTCGGCATCCGGCTTGATCAGGCCGATCTCGCCGGAAATCACCCGGTGCTCGAACCAGCCGAGAAACGGGTAGGCCGGCTCGACGCGGGCGAAGGTCTCGGCCGACCAGTTGGACAAAGCATGCACCGGCACGCCCTCGCGCGTGAGATCTTCCAGCACCTCGACGCTGTCACTGAACACGCCACCGATCATCTCGGTCCAGCGGCCGTAATAGGCTTCGATCAGCTCGGCATGCTCGGGATAGGCGTTGGTCAGCAGCGCCGTGGCCTCGTCAAGCGAGCGGCCGCGATCCTGTTCGAGGTTCCAGGCCGGCGTGCAGATCTCGTCCAGAAAGCGCTCCATCTCGTCCGGATCGGCGATCAGCTTGCGGTACAGATAACGCGGATCCCAGTCGATGAGCACGCCGCCGAGATCGAAGACGACAACGCTGGGTGCCAGATCAGCCATGGAAAAATCCCTTACAGTCAACGTCGAAGACGAGACAACTTCGATTGAAGATCAACACGCGCGGCGCGCAGACCGCGGCTGCGGCATCGGCGTGCGCCCGCGCAGCTCTAGCAGGCCTGTGGTGCCTATGCCGGAATTTTGTGCCGAGCCTCTTGTGCAGGGCGGCAACCTCGACTAGCACTTTGGGCGTACGGTAGATTACGTAGTGAACGCGGTATGCAACTCGCCGACCTGCGCAGCTGTGGCCTCGATATCGATATCGACATGCGCTACGCCAGCGCCGACAATTTCACCGGCGCGCCGGTTTACGCGTGCGGTCACGCTTTGCTGCACCTTGATGCGCTCGCCTGCTTGGCCGCGGCGGTGCGCTTGGCGGCGCGCCAGGGCCTGCGCTTGCGGCTGTACGATGCCTATCGGCCGCCGGAGGCGCAGTGGAAACTGTGGAAGCACACGCCGGATCCGGACTTTCTCGCCCATCCCGAGCGCGGCTCACCGCATTCGCGCGGCGTCGCGGTCGATGTCACCCTGATCGACGGCCAGGGCCAGGCGCTCGACATGGGCACCGCGTTCGATGCCTTCACCTTGCGCTCGCATCATGGTGAAGCCGGTGTCGATGCCGAAGCCGAGCGCAACCGGCTTGTGCTGCTCGGCATCATGACCACGGCTGGCTGGGATTTCTATCGCAACGAGTGGTGGCATTATCAGCTGTTCAACGCGCGCCATCTCTACCCCCTGATCCCTGATGGCGGCAGCGGTCCGGCCCTGATGGCAGCGGCGGCGGTGTCGCCCGGGGCGGGCGCAAACGGCCAGGAAAATGCAGCTACAGGTTGAAAACCGGCGCTGGGCGTCATGCTGCAACGCATCCAAGAACAAACGTTTTGCATTCGTTCGCGGCCGCGGCCTGATGTTCTTGTCTATATACTTTCGTCCTAATTAATCCATCCATGATGCACGATCGCCGAGGCCTTCGGCGGCCAGCCGGGCGGCATCGTCGCGCAGACAAGCCTTCAGCCCGATCAGCCGCTCGGCCATGCTCGGCGTTGCGTCGGTGTCGAACGGCCCGGCGAGCGGCGTCAGCGTATCAACCATTGATTGTAGAGCGGCGGGCACCGGGCGGCCCGAGCGGCGCATCGCTTCGAGCGTGATCATGGCGAACACGGCCAAGCTGCTCGCCAGGATGCCGCGCAGCGCGAGATGGCGCTCATAGGCCAGAAAGCCCGGGCTGAACACGTTCGACTGGCCGCTGCCGGGATCTTCCGGACCGAGCGGCAGCAGCGCCGGCTGGGCGGCGTGGCGGGCGCGCTCGGCATGGCCGGTCTGCATCCACAGCAAGAAGCTCACCGGCGGCATCGGCCGGTCGACGAGCAAGGGCGGCAGATCCTCGGCGCTGGCGCTCATCAGCCGGTTGCCCTGGCGCTCGAGCAGGGTGATCAGATCGGCCAGCGCCAGGTTGAGCACGTCCAGCGCGCGCGCCGCCTGGGCGTTGTGAAACCCGCCGGTGGACAGGACCCGGCCGGGCTGGTCCGGGCCGGCCGGCGGCATGAACACCGGGTTGCCGGCGACCGAGTGCAGCGCCTCCTCGGCGCGCCATTCGGCCTGGGTGATGGCGCTTTCCAGCACCGCCAGGCTGTGCGGCAGGATGCGAAAGCTGACCGGTGCCTGGTAGCGCCGCCGGCCGTGCGGGTCGACATCGGCCAGCCAGTGCTGCAGGCGGTGCAGCACGGCGCGCAGATCGGCATCGGCGGTGATGTCGTGCAAGGCCGGGTCATAGGCCTCGAGCGGCGCGTTGAACGCCTGCACCGAGAGGGCCAGCAGGGCTTCGGCCAGGGTCTGCCAGCCGCGCGCGTGCAGGGCGGCTTCAGTGACCATGCCGCCGGCAAAGGCACTGCCGTTGAGCAGGCCCATGAGCTCGCCGGGCTCGAGGGCAACATCCGCCATCGGCGCCAGCAGATAGGCCATGGCGATGACCTCGCCGGGCCCGGCGACACCGCTCAGCGGCACCGTTGGCGGCGGTGCGTTGAGCACGTCGCACACCCGCTCCAGGGTTGCCGGCCGCAGCATGCCGTGGCCCTCGATCAGGCTGGCCAGACGCACCAGCAGGACGAGCCGGACGGTGCGCGCCGGCAGCTCGATGTCGGTGTCGCAGGCGACTTGCGGGCAATAGCTGCCGATAAAGCGCGTCGCCTCGGCGTTCTCGTTCGCCTCCGGCCGGACATGGGCGAATGCGCCGGCGCTCGATGTCGTGCCGTAGATGAACGCGTCCGGTCGCGCGGCGACGTAGCGCTCGAAGGCGCGTCGGGCGTTGGCAACCCTGGCGAAGGCCGCGGCGCTGAGCGCGACCGGCTGGTCAGCAAAGCCGACCTGCCTGGCCGCATCCAGCGTGAAATCAGCCCGGGTGTCGAGGGTGACGGCCATGCCGCTAGCCCGAACCCAAGGCGTGGCGGCTGTCAAGTCTGCTTGGCATCATCGCTGGCGCATCATCCCTGGTCTGCCTCGGCCGGATCGTCGCCTGGTCAACTCGCGCTGCTCCGGCCGGGCGCACGGTCGCTGGCACGCTCTCAGGCACTGACCGGGACGGTCAACCACCGCCGGTGCAACCAGCGCGCACAGCCGGTGCGGCGGTCGCCGGAGATCAGCGCACGATCGCCTATCCGGTCGCCCGGGGTCACGCGGCCCGCTGTTACACGTGCCACGCGTCGGTCGCGCCGCCGTCCGCACGGCCATGTCCAAGGTTAAACGCCGGCACCCTTCATTTAGGTCCGCAAGCCGCGACCAAAATCGGCCACGTCGCGCGCGCTGGAATCCGCCCGGCGCACCAACTCATCGAAATGTTGAATCAGCATGCGGATATGCCGCTCGGTACTGAACACAAAAAAACTCTGACCCAAATAAAGCGCCGCACGTTGCTGACCGAACACCGTGTAAGACGCCGCATAGACCTTACGCGCATCGTAGAGATAAAGTCTTAAGGAAGGGTAAAGCTCGTTGCACAATTCGGCCAGGTGGGCCATCTGCTGCCGGCGGACCTCCGATGACAGGCCCTCCCAGACACCGTTGCCGCGGCTGAATTCTTCCAGTGCCTGGCGTGGCATGCAGATCTCGATATCCGTATCCGGTAATCGGGCGTAGTCCACCCGCGTCTGTGCGGTATTGATCGCCTGCTCGACAGTCTTGCCAAGGTATACGGCATACTCGAAGGCGAGGACATCTTCCGTCTTTAAAAGATCCGGTAATGTGACCGGTACGTGGCGGATCTTGAAGCCTATGGCTTCTTTGTACCATCGGGTCAAATTCTCATCGCTGGGTGTCTGGGAGCGATGCGCCACTTCAAGTGATGCTTCAAGGATGGTGGCGACACTTTGCTTGTGCGCGGTCAGGCCGAGCAGCCAGTCGGTGCTGACATCGAGCACGGCGGCCAGCTCGGCGGTGGTATGCGCGTTCGGCAGACGCGTCTCGCCCGGCTTGAGCAACTGGCCGAGCGTCGAGCGATCGACACCGCTCGTCCTGGCCAGACCGGCGAGGCTCAACCCGGCGGCGGCGGCGGCTTCAGCGAGCCGTTCCTGGAAGATCGCGGCGCGTGTGCGTTTATCCATCATCTGCGGTGTTCCCGCTACAAATGTGGTGTTCTGTCACCAGATGCGGTGTTTACACTACAACCGATGGATAAACGCGACAACTGTCTACAAAACAGCGCAGATGCGCACTTTTCCAACGCGCGCAACGCGCGCACATGACAGGCAGAGACGCAGTCAACCAAGCCTACGGAGACGTCATGGAAACGCCGGTACGCAGCCTGATCAAAGCCGTGACCTGGCAGCTTCTGGGCCTGTTGACGATGACGGCGCTGGGCTATCTGGTGTTCGGCGAGCTGGCCGGCGCCGGCCTGATGTCACTGCTTTCTGCAGCTTCAGGTTTTATCTTTTACCTGCTGCATGAGCAGGTTTGGGCGCGTGTTCGCTGGGGCTTACGCCTGCCAGCTTAGGCGTCACATGAAGCTGATCAGGCCGACGGCGGCGCCCGTGGCACATGTGGCCAGGGTGCCGCCGACGATCGACTTGGGACCCAGGGCAACGATTTCTTCGCGCCGCTCGGGCGAGATCGACACAAGGCCGCCGATTAAGATACCGAGTGAGCCGAGATTGGCAAACCCGCACAAGGCATAGGCCATGATCAGGCGAGATCTTTCGCTCAGTGCCTCGGGAGGCGTCTTGGCCAAGTCGAGATAGGCGACGAATTCGTTGAGGACTGTCTTGGTGCCAAGTAAGGCGCCAGCCGTGGTCGCTTCTGCCCAGGGCACGCCCATCAGCCAGCACAAAGGTGACACCAGCCAGCCGAGCAGGCGCTGCAAAGTCAAGGGCTCGCCGCCGATCGCCGGCAACAGCCCGATCATGCTGTTGACGATGGCGACCAAGGACACGAGCACGATGAGCATGGCGATAATATTGAGATATAACTGTAAGCCGGCCTGCGTTCCGCGGGTAATAGCGTCCATACTACTGGTCGATTCCGGATGCGGCATGAAGCGGCCCTCGGTCGGGTCTTCCGTCTCCGGTACCATCAACTTCGCGATTGCGATCGCGGCCGGGGCGCTGATGATCGAGGCGACGATCAGATGGCCGGCGATGCCGGGGATCTGATCGGACAAAATCGCGGCATAAAGGGCCAGTACCGTACCGGCAATGGTCGCCATGCCCGTGCACATGACCATGAACAGCTCGCTGCGGGTCAGTCGGCTCAAATAGGCGCGAATGAACAGGGGCGCTTCGATCATGCCGACGAAGATATTGGCCGCCGCCGCCAGGCCAACGGCGCCGCCGACATTGAGCGTTTTCTCCAGAGCGATGGCGAAGACTTGTACGATGCGCTGCATGATGCCCCAAAAGGTCAACAGCGTCGTCAGGGCACTGACGACGAGGACGATGGGCAACGCCTGGAAGGCGAAAATGAAGGTGGCACCAATATTGGTGACTTCAAAGGGCGTGTCTTCACTACCACCAAGATAGCCGAAGACCAGGGATGTGCCGGCACGCGTGGCGTTTTGCAGACCCTCAACCAGACCGCCGATGGCGAACATCGCCTCGCGCAAGAAAGGAATATTGAGAAACAGGAAGCCCAAGGTGATCTGCAAAGCAATGCCGATGAGGGCGATGATCGGGCTGGCTTCGCGGCGGTTTTCGCTGATCAGCCAGGCCAGTGCCATAATGGCGACCAGGCCGAGCGCGCTTTGCAGATGCAGCATCGTGGCGGTCCCTTCCCCTCAAGGTCCGGTGTTTTGCATGCCCGATGCCGGGTGTGCTAGCCAGCAACACGGCGTGATTTTTGGCGGAATCCTTGGGCTTGTGTGGCGAATTCGGGACAGGTCACGGCCGCCGCAGGCGGGCTACGCGCGTGTTTCAGGCGGCCAGGGCCTGGGCGAGATCCTCGATCAGATCGTCCGTGTCCTCGAGCCCGACCGAGAGGCGCAGCAGGTCGTCGGTGATGCCGAGTTCGCCGCGGCGCTCAGGCGTCAGGCGTGAATGCGTCGTCGTCGCCGGGTGGGTGATGAGCGATTTGGCGTCGCCGAGATTGTTGGAAATATCTATGAGTTTCAATCGGTTAAGCACCGAGAATGCGCGCGCCTTGCAGCTGTCGCCGGCACCGCGGCCGACGCGAAAAGCGATCAGATTGCCCGGTGCGCGCATCTGCGCTGCGGCCAGATCGTGTTGCGGATGGCTGGCCAGGCCGGGATAGAGCACCTCACCGACATCGTTCGACGCATCCAGAAAGCTAGCCACCGCCTGGGCGTTGGCGACATGGCGCTGGACGCGAAGATCGAGCGTTTCCAAACCTTTAAGCAGCACCCAGGCATTGAACGGGCTCATCGCCGGGCCGGTGTGTTTGAGGTAGTTCTGGAGGTCGCCGTGACGGAATTCGGCATCGCACAAAATGGCGCCGCCGAGACAGCGGCCCTGGCCGTCGATGTGTTTGGTGGCGCTGTAGACGACCATGTCGGCACCGAGCGTGCGCGGGTTCTGCAGGATCGGCGTAGCGAAGACATTGTCGACCACGACCTTGGCGCCAGCGTCATGGGCGAGCGTACAAACCGCTTGAATATCAACAAGTTCCAGGGTCGGGTTGCCAGGCGTTTCGAAGAACACCAGCGTGGTCGGCTTCGCCAGAGCGCGCTGCCAGGCGGTCAAATCGCGGCCGTCGACCAGCTCGACGTCGATGCCAAAACGGGGGCAGAGCTGGGTGATGATGTATTCGCACGAGCCGAACATCATGCGCGCGGCGACCACGCGATCGCCGGCCTTGAGCTGGCTCATCAGCGCAGCGTGGACGGCGGCCATGCCGGTGGCCGTGGCGGCGCAGGCCTGCATGCCCTCGATCAGCGCCAGGCGCTCTTCGAACATGCGCACGGTCGGGTTGCCGACGCGCGAATACATGTAGCCGGGATCTTCGTCGTTGAATCGGGCTTCGGCGTCTTCGGCGCGCTGATAGGTGAAGCCGGAGGTCAGATACAGGGCTTCCGAGGTTTCGCCGAACGGGCTGCGCTTGGTACCGCCGCGGATCATTCTGGTTTGCGCGCGCCAGGTTGCGCTCATGCGTGTCGCTCCAAGAAAACAACAAAGCCCCGGACCGGGCGGGCCGAGGCTTGGCATGCGCTCCGGTCTTTTAGCGGGATGTTTAACGTGGCCCGCAAGCCGACCGGATCAAATCACCACAGTACTTGTGCTTACGTGGCGTTTGCGCGGTCGTCAATGGCGCTTTGTACAACCGGCGATGTCGTCTAGGCTCGAGGCAACGCAAATAACGAGCAAAGGCATGGTCTTTCATTTGACCTCGCTCCTGGTCGGTACCGGCTTCGGTGTCGTGATCGCCGGCCTGATCGTCTATCTCTGGCAGCAATCGGCGCGCGCCGGCCTGAGTGCGCGTCTGCGCGAGATCAGCGGTGAGCGCTTCGAGCTGCTCGAGCGCAATGAGCGCCTGGAAACCGAGGTGCGCGAGCTGGATCGCCGAGCCAGCCGGCTGGACAGCGAGCTCGAAAGCGAAAAGCTGCGACGCGACGAGGAGCGTGGCCTTCTCGATGAGGCGGAGAGCCGTTTGCGCGAGGCGTTCAAGGCATTGTCGTCGGAGAGCCTGGCGCAAAACAACCAGCAGTTCCTGCACCTGGCGGAGAGCACGCTGTCGCGCTTCCACAGCCATGCCCAGGGCGATCTCGAACGGCGCCAGCAGGTCATCGGCGACATGGTCGGGCCGATCCGTCAGGGCCTGGAAGCCGTTGGTGCCCGTGTGGCCGATCTGGAAAAGCAGCGTGTCGGTGCTTATGAAGCCCTGCGCCAGCAGATCGCCTCGCTGCGCGACAGCCAGAAAGAGCTCAGCGGCGAGACCGCCAAGCTGTCACGCGCGTTGCGCGTGCCGCAGGTGCGCGGACGCTGGGGCGAAATGCAACTAAAGCGCGTGGTCGAGCTGGCCGGCATGAACGCACACTGCGATTTCGCCGAGCAGCCGCATATTGCAAGCGAGGATGGTCAGGCGCGGCCCGACATGATCGTGCATTTGCCGGGCGGCCGGCATATCGTCGTCGATGCCAAGGCACCGCTGGATGCCTATCTGGCCGCGTTGGAGAGCGACGAGGCCGGCCGTGGCGACAAGCTGAAAGAACACGCCAGGCGTGTGCGCGCGCATGTCCAGGCTTTGGGGCTGCGCGATTACGCCAGCAAGGTCGAGGGCAGCGCCGATTTCGTGGTCATGTTCCTGCCCGGCGAGAGCTTCTTGAGCGCGGCGCTGGCCCATGATGACGAGCTGATCGATCTCGGTGTCGCCTGCGGCGTGGTGCTGGCGACGCCGACCACGCTGATCGGCTTGCTCAAGTCGATCGCCTATGGCTGGCGTCAGGAAGCGATCGAGCGCAATGCCCGTGACATCGTCCGGCTCGGCGGTGAGCTGCACGCCCGGCTCGCCGGGCTGGTCGGCCATCTCGGCGATGTCGGCGGTCATCTGGGCAAGGCCGTCGGCGCCTACAACCGCACCCTGGGCAATCTGGAGAGCCGGGTCATGCCCAGCGTACGCCGACTGGAATCGCTCGATGTCGCGCCGGCGAGCAAGCATATCGATATGCCGCCGCCGCAGGACACGGCAACGCGGCGGGCCGACGGCGTCGCGCTCGAGGTCTATGCCGCCGAGGACGACGAGGTGCGTTCGGCCGAAGCCGCCGAGTGAGCCGGGGCGTCGCGGACATCGATGCCGATCACCTGGCTGACATGGCTGAACCCGTCGCGTTCCAAAAGGCGATCGAGGCCCTTGGCGATGCCCAGGGCGACATAGGGGCCCTGGTAGATCAGCGCCGTGTAGATCTGCACCAGTGAGGCGCCATGGCGGATCTTGCCATAGGCCTGCTCGGCACTGGCGACGCCGCCGACGCCGATCAGGGGCATGCCGCCGCCGGTCAGCCGGTAAAAGCGGCCGAGCTGGGCGGTCGAGGCCGCGTAGAGCGGTGCGCCACTCAAGCCGCCGGCTTCTTCCTTGGCGGCACCGCGCAGGCTGTCGGGTCTGGCCAGCGTAGTATTGCTGATGATCAGGCCATCGACCGCTTGCGCCTTGGCGACATCGGCGATGTCGTGTTCGTCCGCGTCATCGAGATCCGGCGCAACCTTCAAGAGCACCGGTTTCGGCGTGCCGCCGGCGGCGAGCGCGTTGCGCTTGGCCATGATGGCGGCGAGCAGGGCGTCGAGCTGGTCGCGCCGTTGCAGATCGCGCAGGCCCGGCGTATTCGGCGACGAGACATTGATGGCGATGTAGTCGGCGAAAGCGTACAGCCGCTCGAGGCCGCTCAGATAGTCGGCCGTGGCATCCGCGCTGGCCTTGTTCTTGCCCAGATTGATGCCGATGACGCCCTTGGGCCTGCGCTTGGTCAGCCGCGCGGCGACCGCCTCGAGGCCGTCACTGTTGAAGCCCATGCGGTTGATGATCGCGGCGTCTTCGCTCAGGCGAAACAGGCGTGGCTTGGGGTTGCCGGCCTGCGGCTCCGGCGTGACCGTTCCAATCTCGACGAACGCGAAGCCGGCGCGAAACAGGCCGGGATGGGCTTCGGCGTTCTTGTCGAAGCCGGCGGCGAGCCCGATCGGGTGGGGCAGATCCAGGCCCAGCACCTGGCTGTGCAGCCGGCTCGAGCGCACCTGGCCGAGCGGCGGCAGGAGGCCGTGCGCCAGAAACGGTACGGCCAGGTCATGGGCGGTTTCAGGCGGCAGCAGGCGGGCGAGGGCGGAGAGCAAGCGGGGTTTCCTGGCGGCGACAATGGCTATGCGACCGGCTTGCTACGCGCTTCAGGCAAGTGTGGCAAGTTGCGGTAATTCTCTTGGTGCACAATCTGCGGTTTTATGGCATCACTCAATCGGTAATTGAATTTATCGCTTGAGAATACGCGTGAGGCTCTTTTTATGAGCGGATCCACCGGACCCTCTACCGTTGCTGTTGCCCATGTGCGCACGGTCGCGTTTCAGGGTATCGACATTCGCGACGTCGACGTGCAGGTGCAGCTCAGCGCTGGCATGCCGTCCTTTGCCGTGGTCGGTCTGCCCGACAAGGCGGTGGCGGAATCGCGCGAGCGGGTCCGCTCCGCCCTCAACGCCCTTGGCCTGACCCTGCCGCAAAAGCGCATCACCGTGAACCTGGCGCCGGCCGATCTGCTCAAAGAGGGCAGCCACTTCGATCTGCCGATCGCGCTCGGCCTGCTGGTCTCCATGGGTGCCATGCCCGAAGAAGCCGTCGCCGGCGCGCTCGCCCTGGGCGAACTCGGCCTGGATGGCAGCCTGCGGCGGGTCAATGGCGTGCTACCGGCTGCCGTCGGCGCGGCCCAGCGCGGGCTTGGCCTGATCTGCCCGGCGGCCAATGGCGCCGAAGCCGCCTGGCTGGGCGATGAGGTCAATGTCCTGGCTGCGGCCAGCCTGCGCGCGCTGCTGCGCCATTGCCGCCACGAGGAACGCCTGCCGCCGCCGGCGCCCGAGGCGATCGCGCCGGACGACAACTATCCGGATCTGCGTGACATCAAGGGGCAGGAGACCGCCAAGCGGGCGATGGAAATCGCGGCCGCCGGCGGCCACAATCTGCTCATGGTCGGCCCGCCCGGCTCGGGCAAGAGCATGCTCGCCGCCCGTCTGCCCGGCCTGCTGCCGCCGCTTGACCCGGGCGAGGTGCTCGATGTCAGCATGATCGCCAGCGTCGCCGGGACCTTGCAGCAGGGCAAGCTGACGCGCCGCCGGCCGTTTCGCGCACCGCATCACGGCGCCTCGGTGGCGGCCATGGTCGGTGGCGGTCCGAGCGCCAAGCCGGGGGAGGTCTCGCTGGCGCACAAGGGCGTCCTGTTTCTCGACGAGTTGCCGGAATTCGCCCGCGCGGTGCTGGAATCCCTGCGCCAGCCCTTGGAGAGCGGCAAGATCACAGTGGCCCGCGCCAATGTCCACGCCACCTATCCGGCGCGCTTCCAGCTGGTCGGCGCCATGAACCCGTGCCGCTGCGGCTATCTGGGCAATGCCGCGCTCGCCTGTGCGCGCGCGCCGCACTGCGCCGAAGGTTACCAGACGCGCATCTCCGGTCCGCTGTTCGATCGTATCGATCTGCATGTCGAGGTGCCGGCGCTGAGCCCGATGGAGCTGTCCATGCCGGCGGCGCGGGAATCCACCGCCGAGGTCGCCGCACGCGTGGCGAAAGCGCGCGAGGTCCAGGCCGAGCGCTACATGGACCGCCTGGGCACCAACATGCGCACCAACAGCGAGGCGGAGGGCGAGATCCTCGAGGCGGTTGCCGATCCGGATAGCGGCGGCTGCGATCTGCTGTCACGCGCGGCCGAGCGTATGCACCTGAGCGCGCGCGGCTTCCACCGCGTGTTGCGCGTTGCGCGCACGATCGCCGATCTCGAGGGCGTCGAAATCGTCCGCCGTGCGCATATCGCCGAAGCGCTGGCCTTTCGCCGAGTCCGCCCAGGCGCCGGCTCCAGCGAATAAGCCTTGTGGGCTGCGGCGCTCAGGCCGGCTTCGCCTGGCCGGCGCGGACCTTGGCCTCGATGGCGTCCCAGATCAGGGCCGCGACATTGGTGCCGTCGAAGCGTTCGATCTCCTGGATACCGGTTGGTGAGGTGACGTTGATCTCGGTGAGATAGTCGCCGATGACATCGATGCCGACGAAAATCAGGCCCTTGTCCGCCAAAGCCGGGCCGATCGCGGCGCAGATCTCCTCATCGCGCTTGCTGAGGGTCGCCGGCTCGGGCCTGGCGCCGGCATGCATGTTGGCGCGGGCATCGCCATGCGGCGGCACGCGGTTGATGGCACCGACCGGCTTGCCCTCGACCAGGATGATGCGCTTGTCGCCCTGGCGGATCTCGGGGATGTAGCGCTGCACCATGAGCGGGTCGGGCGAGGCGGCGTGAAACATGTCGATCAGTGAGCCGAGATTCTCGTCGTTCTCGGTCAGATGGAACACGCCGATGCCGCCATTGCCGAACAGCGGCTTGACGATGATGTCCTTGTGCTCGGCGCGAAAGGCGCGGATTTCCATCGGATCGTGGCTGATCAGGGTAGGCGGCATGAGATCGGCGAAATGAGTGACGAACAGCTTTTCCGGTGCGTTGCGCACCTCCACCGGATCGTTGACCACGAGCGTGGTCGGATGAATGCGTTCGAGCAGGTGCGTGCACGAGATGTAGCTCATGTTAAAGGGCGGGTCCTGGCGCATGAGGACGACGTCGACGGCTGCCAGATCGATGATTTCGGCCGCATCGAAGCTGACATGATCGCCGCGCACGCGACGTAGCCGGAACGGTCGTGCCCGGGCGACGACGCGGCCCTGGCGATAGGTGAGCTGGCCGGGCAGGTAGTGATACAGGCCGTGGCCGCGCTCTTGCGCCTCGAGCGCCATGCGAAACGTGCTGTCGGCATCGATGTCGATGCTGTCCAACGGGTCCATCTGGATGGCGACGGCAAGGCTCATGGCAAAGGCTCCGCTAAGACAAGGGCAACGCCCGCGCGTGTGCACGTTCTTGCCCAGCGCGCTCGCTTGACACAAGAGGCAAGGCGCGGCTTGTTCGCGCCGGTCACTTCAGGGCGGGGAACGTGTCATGGCCTATGACGACAACAACGTGTTTGCCAAGATCCTGCGCGGCGAGATCCCGTGCAACAAGGTCTACGAGGACGACCACGCGCTCGCCTTTCATGACATCCAGCCGCAGACCAAGGTGCACGTCCTGGTCATTCCCAAAGGCGCCTACGTCTCGTTCGACGACTTCAGCGAACAGGCCTCGGATGCCGAGGTCACCGGCTATATGCGCGCCATCGGCCATGTCGCGCGCGAGCTGGGTGTGGTCGAGGACGGCTACCGGCTGTTGGCCAATATCGGCGCCAACGCCAATCAGGAAGTGCCGCATCTGCATGTGCACATTTTCGCTGGCGAGCCGGTCGGCCCGATGATTGCCAAGCGGCGCTAGGCGCAGCTCACGACGTACCGACCAACACCGGGAACAGACCCTTGAGGCCGTCGGCCAGCGTGCCGACGGCGATCGCGCACAAGATCATGCCCATGATGCGCGTGACCACGCCCATGCCGGACGTGCCGAGGAGCCCGGCCAGCGTGCGCGAAGCCGCGAAGCAGGCGCCGCACAGGGCGGCCATGGCGACGACCACGATGGAGATTTCCGCCCGGGAGAGCAGGTCCGGATTGTGCTCGGCCGCGACCATGACGGCGGCAATCGATCCCGGACCGGCCACGATCGGCATGGCCAGCGGCACGATGCCGATCTGCTCGCGCTTGGCGCCGTCTTGCGCTTCATCTGGCGTATGGCGGTGGCTGTCGTCCTTGCGCAGCATGGACAGGCCGATCAACAGGATGATGATGCCGCCGGCGGTGCGCAACGCGTCGATGGTGATGCCGAAAAAGGCCAGAAACGCGCCGCCGAACCAGGTGGCGATGAGCAAGATGGCGGCTGCGCTCAACGCGCAGGTCAAGGCCACGCCCCGCGCCTCGGCCGGGCTGCGATCGGCGGTCATGCTGGAAAAGATGCCCAGATTGCCGACCGGGTTCATCATCGAAAACATGGCCGCGACAAAGGCGGCCAGTGCGGCTTCGCCCATCTCGATCTCCAAAAAAACCTCGCAGCACGCGACAACCCGCCGACGCGCAGCAGCTTGGTAGCGATCGGACTGGCCGCGGTCCAGCGGTGCGTGGCCGCCGCCTCGCCGGTTCTTTGCGCTAGGGCATGTCCTTGGCATAGACGGCTGCAAAGCCATTGCCGACATCGATGCGGGCAAAGGGCAGCATGGCCGCCAGGCGATGCTCGGGATAGCTGCGCCACAACCGGTACTCGCTGGCCAGCGCCGCCAGCACGCGCTGCGTCACCGGATCGGCGTCGGGTTGCGCGGCATCGAGCTGAGCGTGCGTGCCGGCACCGACGACGATGAAGGTCGGCTGCTGGGCCAGGATGCGCGCGATCTCGGCTTTTGCATCGAGCAGGCCGTAGGCGTCCTCGCCCACCAGGTACCAGGCGTAAGCCAGCCGCGTGGGCGGCATGACGCCGAGCTTGTGATAGAGCATGTGGTGGTGATCGAAGACATACAGCGTGTCGCCTGCTGCCAGCACGGCACCGAGATCGCGGGCGATCAGGGCAACGTTGTCCCCGGCCAGCGGCTCGCCATCGGTGAGGCGCTCCTTGGTGATGAACACGGCGTGCAGATAGGTGGCTTTGGCGACACCGAGCAGCGCAAATAGCGCCACCGTCGTGAGCACCGCCGCCTGCCGTCCGCGTCCGCGGAGGGGCGCAAGCAGGCCGCGCCCCAGGGCAAAGCCGGCCAGCAGGGACAGCGGCGGCAGGAGCTGCAGGAAACAATGCCAGTCGTAGTTGCGCATGAAGACGATCGCGGCGAAGGCGAAGCCGGCCCAGAGCACAAGGAAGACGATCGCCCGGCGTTCCTGGCCGTTGCCGGCCCAGGCGCGCGCGCCGAGGAGGGCCATGGCCGCACCGATCCAGAGCGGAAACTGATCGGCGATGGCGACGATGATCACGCCGATATTGAAAAGCGGCAGCTCGCCGCCGAGCATATCCGGATAGCTGCGCAGATTGGCGCTGGCGAAGGCATCGAACTGGCCGGCAAGGGCGTAGACCAGCATGATGAGCAGTGTCGGTGCCAGCGCGCACAGGCCGATCAGACCGTAGAGCGGCAGGGATCGGCGGAGCTGGCCGGGCAGAGCGCGCCAGGTCGGCGTGGTCAGCAGAAGCCAGCCCAGGGCGAACGCCGCCATGTCGAAGATCAGGCAGTATTTGACCAGCAGGCCGAGGCCGAAGGCCAGCCCGGCAAGGGCGAACAGCGGCCACTGCCGTGCGCTGTCGGGCGTATCATAGGCGACCAGGGCGAAATACAGGCCGAGACAGCCAAAAAAGATGAAATACGCATCGGTATTCGCCGCCAGGCCATCAGTGGTCATGCTCAAGAGCACGTAAGCCAAGCCGGCGCAGGCACCGATTCGTTTCGAGGCGAACAGGTAGCGGCCTATGCAATAGAGCGTCCAGCCGGTCAGGCCGACCACGGCCGAGGTCAGCAGGCGCACACCCAGGATTGGCTCGATGCCGCTTTTGATCACGGCGGCGTAGATCAGGAAGATGCCGAGCGGCTTGCGATCCCAGACCTCGACATAAGGCCAGAAGCCGTGGCGCACCCAGGCCTCGGCGACGACCATGTACGAGCCTTCGTCGGCGTTGATGACGCTGTACAGATAGGCCGGCCAGCGCAAGACAATCGCCAGCAGCAGGAACCCGAGCGCCACCTGCCAGCCTGCCGGTTCGAACGTTAGTCCCGGCTTGGTCGGCGTGGCGGGCGCGATCACCGGATCGGCGGGTGTTTTAGGTAAATCAGGACGGCGAACGTTGAACAAACACAACAACCAGCAACCAGACGCATCACCGATGCTGCTTAGCACAAGCCTATCGGCCGTTCATCTCACGGGCGTCCCCGCGTACCGCTGCTACTCGGCTGCCTGCGGCAGATCACTCGGCCGGGCGAGTTCGTGGGCGCAGGCGGCCAGTTCGGTGACCAGATCGGCGAGGTGTCGGCGCATGCGGGCGAGGCCGGCATGCGGTTCCATGCTGTGTTCGTCCATGAACAGATCGCGGCGGATCTCGATCTGCATGGCGTGGATGTTGCGCAACGGCTTGCCGTAGTGGGCGGTGATGAAGCCACCGGCATAGGGCCGGTTGCGCGTCACCTTGTAGCCATGGCGGCGCAAGACCAGCTCGGCGACCTCGAGCACGCGATGGTGACAGCTTCGACCGAAGCGGTCGCCGAGTACAATATCGGCGCTGATGCCGATGTCCGGCATCGACGGCATGCTGTGGCAATCGAGCAGGACAGCGCCGCCAAATTGCTCAAGCATTCTGTGAAGCAACGTCTCTAATGTATTGTGGTAAGGGGAATAAGCTCGCTCGAGCCGCTCGTGCAAATGCTTGAAATCAAAGCCACGGCGATAGATCGCCCGGCCGCCGACCTGGCTGGGCACGCTGCCGAGGCCCGCACGCGCCTTGAGCGACGCGGTGTTGACGAAATCCGGCACCGATCCGGTGATCAGGCGGGGATCGAGCTCGAAGCGGTCGCGGTTGAGATCGACATAGGCGCGGGCAAAGGCCGCACGCAGCAGCCAGGCGCCGCATAAAGGCGCATCCGCGACCAGGCGGTCGACATGGGTGTCTTCCAGACGGCGCAGATAGTGCCGGCTGAGCGTGCTGCGTTCCAGCATCTTGTCGGGATAGTGCTCACCGCTGTGAGGTGAGGAAACGATCAAAGGCGCATCATCGCCTTCCGGCTCGCTCAACAGATAGGCAGGAAACGCGTCGCGTTGATCCATCCGTCACCTCGACAAGACCCGGACACGGCCGGGCGTCCCGCAACAAAAATCCACCAGTCGGGTGCCGCGACCGCAGCACCCCGGTCAACGCCGCCCGATGGGAATTGTCAGGCTGCGCATGTCACCCTAGTGTCCGGGCGAAGGGGCGTCGATGCGCCCAATCGCTCGCAACCTGACCCGCAAGAAGCCTGGAGCCCCGCAGCCCCAAGCGCTTGGAGCCCGAAGCCAATGTCGATCCTCGCCGCTCGCCTCGCCCGCATCAAGCCCTCTCCGACAATTGCGGTGACGAATCTTGCGCGTGAGTTGAAAGCGGCCGGCCGCGACGTCATTGGACTTGGTGCCGGCGAGCCGGATTTCGACACCCCCGATCCGATCAAGGCCGCAGCAGTCGAAGCGATCAAGGCCGGCAAGACGAAATACACCGCGGTGGACGGCACGCCCGAGCTGAAGGCGGCGATTGCCGGCAAATTCGCGCGCGACAACCAGCTTGAGTACAAGCCCGAGCAGATCACGGTCGGCACTGGCGGCAAGCAGGTGCTGTACAATGCGTTCATGGCGACCCTCGATGAGGCCGATGAAGTCATCATCCCGGCGCCGTACTGGGTGTCGTACCCGGATATGGTTCTGCTCGCCGGCGGTGAGCCGGTCATCGTGCAGTGTCCGGAAGAGACCGGCTTCAAGCTCCGCGCCGAAGACCTCGAGGCAGCGATCACGCCGAGGACCAAGTGGGTGCTGCTGAATTCGCCGAGCAATCCGACCGGCGCCGCCTACAGCGCCGACGAGCTCAAGGCGCTGACCGATGTCATCGAGCGCCACCCGCATATCTGGGTCATGACCGACGACATGTACGAGCATCTGGTCTATGACGGCTTTATGTTCGCCACGCCGGCGCAGATCGCGCCATCGCTGTACGAGCGCACGCTGACGGTCAACGGTGTCTCCAAGGCCTATGCCATGACCGGCTGGCGCATCGGCTATGCCGGCGGCCCGGCATCCCTGATCAAGGCCATGGCCAAGGTGCAGTCGCAGAGCACCTCGAACCCGTGATCGATCAGCCAGGCGGCGGCCACCGCGGCCCTGACCGGCGATCACAGCTTTTTGGATGAGCGCAACGCCGCCTTCAAAGCGCGCCGCGATGCTGTGGTCGACTGGCTGAACGCCGCGCCGGACCTGCGCTGCCACAAGCCGGAGGGAGCGTTCTACGTCTATCCGTCCTGCGCTGGCGTGATCGGCAAGACCACTGCCGACGGCACCGAAATCGACAGCAGCGCGACCTTCTCGGCGCAGCTTCTGGAACGCGAAGGCGTCGCGGTGGTGTTCGGCGCGGCCTTCGGCCTCGATCCCTATTTCCGCATCTCGTACGCCACCTCGATGGCACAGCTCGACGAGGCCTGCGCGCGCATCAAGCGCTTCTGCGAAAGCCTGAACGACTAAGGCGGGACTGGCTCAGCCTTCGGGCAGCAGGTCGATCGGCAGATCGTCTTCGGCCGCCTGGCTGTCGTCTGTGCCGAGGATGAACGTGTCGCCGACCTTGAGGTTGTAGGCGTAAGCTGCTTGGCCGCGCAGCTCGAGGACATAGCGCACCGGCTCGTTCGAGCGGATCACGGTTTCGTCGAGCGGCTGGGCGTTACGATGGATTTGCGCAATCGTGCCGTCCGCGCGAATGAACAGCATGTCGAGCGGGATCAGCGTGTTGCGCATCCACATGGCGGCCATGCGTTCCTCGCCGAAATCGAACAGCATGCCGTGATGTCGCGGCAGTTCCTTGCGCCACATCAGGCCCATGGACCGCGCGTCCGGCTCGTCGGCGACCTCGACCTTGAGCGCGATGTCGCCGGCGCGCGTGCGCAAGGTGGCATCATGGTAGTCATAGCCATCGACGCCTTCGATCGGCGGCTGCGCCTCATGCGGTGGCGGAAACTGCGGCTTTTCGGTGAGCAGTCCCTGGGCGAATAGGGGCTGGACCAGCAGCACACCGGCGGCAAGAAGCAGGGCGCCGGGCAGGTTGCGGCCGCGCATGGCAGCGGGCGCGCGAAACCGACGCACCGCTCGCGAGTTTTGAGTACAATAATCACGCTTAACACGAGACACGGCTATGGTTCTCCGGCGAGCGCGCGCTAAACAGTCCTGTAGCCCGCGACTGGCTCACGCATTTGGACAATCGCAACTAATGCCTTCTACCGCAGATCGCATTTCGGATCGAGGTACGCTGGCCGAGCTTTCGGATCAGCGCCGCTGGCAGCACCTTTTGCGTGCAGCCGGGCGTGAGGCCGGCGCGCGACGCGAAAGCTGTGTCGGCTGTCCGGCCGATCTCCATGACCTGTATGCCGATCTCTGCGGTGCAAGGGATACGCCTTTGGTGCTGGCCCATCTGGGCCAGAGCCTGGATGGCCATATCGCGCTCAGCTGCGGCGCCTCGCGCTGGATCACTGGCATCGACGATCGGGTGCACAATCAGCGGCTGCGCGCCCTGTTCGATGCCGTTCTGGTCGGCGCCGGCACGGTGATCGCCGATGATCCGCGCCTGACCGTGCGCGAGGTCGCCGGGCCGAGCCCGGTGCGGGTGGTTGTCGAGGGCCGCCGGCCGATACCGATCAACCGGCGCGTGTTCAAGGATGGCCAGGCGCCGACCGTGGTCGTGACCGGGCGCCCGGTCAGCCAGGCCGCGGCGGATTATCCGGGCGCCGAGGTGCTTCAGGTCGCCGGTGACGGGGACCAAGCGCGACCGCAGCCTCACGCCGTGCTCGACGCGCTGTTCGCGGCCGGGCTGACGCGCGTGTTCATCGAAGGTGGCGGCGCGATCATTTCCACCTTCCTCGCCGCCGGCTGCCTGGACCGCCTGCAACTGACCGTTGCGCCGGTGATCACCGGCGGCGGCCGCCCGGCTTTGTGCCTGCCCGAGGCGCCCAGCCTGGACGATGCCTTGCGACCGCGCACGCGCATCTTCCAGCTCGGTCCGGATGTCCTGTTCGACTGCGAGCTGACGCGTGCGCGCCCGTAGCTTGTGGCTGGCGGCGCCCGGCGCGGCCGAGCTGCGCGATGAGGTCCTGCCGGCGCTAGGCGACGGCGAGGTGCAGGTCGCGGCTCTGTTCAGCGCGATCAGCCGCGGCACCGAATGCCTGGTGTTTCGCGGTCAGGTGCCGGCGTCCGAGTACGCGCGCATGCGCTGCCCGTTCCAGGAAGGCGCGTTCCCGGCGCCGGTCAAGTATGGCTATTGTTCGGTCGGCCGCATCGAGGCGGGGCCGCCGGCTATGCTCGGCCGCAACGCTTTTTGCCTGTATCCCCATCAGGACCGCTATGTCGTACCGGCGGCTGCGCTGACCCTTGTGCCCGAGGCCGTACCGCCGCTGCGTGCGGTGCTCGCCGCCAATCTGGAAACCGCGCTCAACGGCCTTTGGGACAGTGGCCTTACGCCGGGTGACCGGGTCAGCGTCATCGGCGCCGGCGTGGTCGGTTGCCTGATCGCCCGGTTGGCGGCGCGCACGCCCGGCTGTGTCGTCACAGTGATCGATATCGATCGCAGCCGCGCCGAACTGGCGGCGGCGCTCGGTTGCGCGTTCGCTGCGCCCGACGACGCGCCGGGCGATCAGGACATCGTCTTTCATGCCAGTGCCAGCGAGGCCGGTGCCCGACGCGCGCTTGAGCTGGCCGGGCGTGATGCGCTCGTGGTCGAGATGAGCTGGTTCGGCGCCCGACCGGTCAGCCTGCCGCTGGGCGAAGCCTTTCACAGCCAGCGTTTGCGCCTGATCTCGAGCCAGGTCGGTGCGCTCGCACCAGCCAAGCGGCATCGCTTCGATCATGTTCGGCGCATGGCCGTGGTCATGGATCTGCTGCACGACGCGACGCTCGATCAGTTGATCGCGCCGCCGATCACGTTCGAAGCGCTGCCTGCTACCCTGGCGCACTTGGCAAGCGGTGACGCCTCTGTGCTATGCCAGCCCGTGCGGTATGATCCAGCGACCTGATGCGCCCGCTTAAGGCGCGCGCGCAGGCACCAACGAACCGGTGGAGGCGGCGTCCATGTTCACGCTTCGTGTGCGCGAGCACATCATGATTGCCCACAGCTTCAAAGGCGAGGTGTTCGGTCCGGCGCAGAAGCTGCACGGCGCGACCTTCGTCGTCGATCTCGAGCTGATGCGCGATGATCTCGACGAAAATGGCATCGTTTGCGACATCGGCGCCCTGCACGAGCTGCTCAAGGACGTGCTCGGACCGGTCAACTACTGCAATCTCGACGAGCTCGAGATGTTCAAGGGCCAGAACACCACGACCGAGGTGCTCGCCCGGCACATTTTCATGGCCGTGCGCGACAAGATCCTCGGCGGCGCGCTCGGGCCCGCGGCCGGCAAGGCGATCCACGGCGCGCGCGTCACCTTGCATGAAAGCCACGTGGCGTCGGCGGCCTATGAGGGCAAGCTGGCGTGAGGGCCAGCGCGCGCATCGCCTTTATCGTGCCCGGCGCGCTCAACCAGCGCACCGGCGGCTACATCTACGACCGGCGCATGGTCGAGGGCCTGCGTGCCGCCGGCCGGCCGGTCGAGGTCATCGAGCTGCCGGGGCGTTTCCCGCTGAGCGACAGCCAGGCGGAAGAGGCTGCCGAGCGCGCGCTGGCGCTGTGCATCGATCAACACCTGTTGCCGGTGATCGATGGGCTGGCCCTGCCGGCCTTCGCCACCTTGTCCGGGCTGAACCGACTGCGCTGGGTCGCCCTGGTGCACCACCCGCTCGCGCTGGAGACCGGACTGTCCGGCGACGAGGCCGGCGCGCTGGCCTCGCTCGAGCGGACCGCGCTCGCCAAGTCGGCCCGGGTGATCGTCACCAGCCCGCACACCATCGATGATGTCGTCGACATGGGCGTGCCGCGGCTGCGCATCACCGCCGTGCCGCCCGGCACCGATCCGGCGCCGCTCGCTGCCGGCCTGCAGGCCGAGGGCGCACCGCAAAAGCTGCTGTGCGTTGCCACGATCACGCCGCGCAAGGGCCATGTCACCCTGATCGAGGCGCTGTCGGGCCTGCGCAGCCGGCCGTGGACGCTCGATCTGGTCGGTGCGCCAGATCGCGACCCCGCCTGTCTGGCCGAGCTCGAAGCGGCGATCGCCCGCTATGAGATGGCGGACCGCGTGCATTTCTGCGGCGAGCTCGACGGCGACGACCTACAGGCGGCTTACGAAGCGGCCGATCTGTTCGTGCTCGCCTCGCATCACGAAGGCTATGGCATGGCCCTAGCCGAGGCGTTGGCGCGCGGGCTGCCGGTGGTCTCGACGCGGGCCGGGGCGATTCCGACCACGGTACCGGCCGATGCCGGCTTGCTCGTGCCGCCGGGCGATGTCGATGCCTTGCGCAAGGCACTCGCCTCGGTGCTCGATGACCCGGATCAGTACCGCGAGCTGAAAAGCGGTGCCCGTGCGGCGCGAGGCCGTCTGCCCGGTTGGGATGAGGCGTTGGCGCGCTTCGTCGGCGTGCTCGATCGGGTGGATGGCCGATGAGTTTCGATCCGCACTGGCTGGATCTGCGTGCGCGCTTCGATGACCAAGCGCGAGATCGCGACGTGCTGCAACGCTTTATCAGTGTTTTGCCAAGCCACCCGCGCCTGATCGATCTGGGCTGCGGCAATGGCGCCAATCTGCGCCATCTGAGCCCGGCTTTGGGGGCGCGGCAGAGCTGGGTGCTGGTCGACCATGATCGCGCCCTGCTGGCCGATGTACCGCGCGCCTCCCCTGCCTGGGTCGGGGCCGCCGGCGGCGCCTTGCAGCGTCATGCCGACGGTTTCACCATCGATCTGATCAGCCGGGCGGTCGATGTCCGCCTGGTCCAGGCCGATCTGGCGGCGGATCTCGAGCATCTGGCCGTCGAGGACTGTGACGGCGTGGTTGCCACCGCGCTGCTCGATCTGACCTCGGCAGCGTGGCTGGATCGTCTGGCCGCGCTGCTCGTCAGCCATGCCAGGCCGAGCCTATGGACACTGACCTATGACGGCCGCATGGCGTTCACGCCGGCGCACGCGGCGGATGCGGTGATCGTCGAGGCGTTCAATGCCGATCAGCGGCGCGACAAGGGCTTTGGCCCGGCGCTGGGTCCGGTCAGCGCGCCCTATCTGGCCGGTCGCCTGGGCGATGCCGGTTTCGCACTGCAAAAGGCGACGAGCGACTGGCAGATCCCGGCGCATGACAGCGCCATGCTCAGCGCCATGGTCGACGGCATCGCCGCCGCCGCCCGCATGGCCGCTGCAGACCAGCGCGCTGCCATCGATGCCTGGCAGGCCCGGCGCACGCAGGAGATTGCCGCAAACGGCTTGCGCATGCGCATCGGCCATCTCGATCTGCTCGCCTTGCCGCCTAAGTAATTAGGAAACCGTGAGGGAGGCGTTGGCATGGAATTCACGCCGGCAATTGCCATCGTCGGGGCCGGCATTGCCGGTCTGACGTGCGCAAGGTCCCTGAGTGCCTCCGGCCTGGACGTCCGTGTCTTCGACAAGGGCCGCGCGCCGGGCGGTCGCGTGTCAACACGGCGGGCCGATGGCTTGCAGTTCGATCACGGTGCGCCTTTTTTCCATGTGGACGATCCCGGCTTCGCCAAGGCGGTCGCTGACTGGCAGGCGACCGGACTGGTTGCCGACAGCGCTCATGGCGACGGCTTCACGGCCGTACCGGCGATGACGGCGCTGGCCAGACACCTGGCCGGCGATCTGAACGTTCAGGCGGGCGTCGAGATCGTCGGTATCACCGGCGAGCCGGCAGCCTGGCGCCTGCAGGGCAGGCACGGCGAGGCGTTCGGTCCGTTCATTGCCGTGGTGGTCAGCGCGCCGGCGCCGCAGGCCGCGGCGCTGCTCGCCGGCAAGGGCGATCTGTCGGCGCAAATCAGCCGTGCCGCTTATGTGCCACGCTATGTCGCCATGGCGGCGCTGGCCGAGCCGCTCGCGCTCGATGCGCCCGTGCTGCGCTTCGATGACGGCCCGATCAGCAAGCTGATCGATGACAGCGCCAAGCCCGGGCGCAGCCAGCCGGGTTGCTATGTCCTGCATGCCGGTGATGCCTGGAGCCGCGATCATCTGGAGGTCGACAAGCCCCAGGGCGCACGCCTGCTCTGGGAAGCCCTGGCCGACAGCCTGCGCATGCCGCTGCCCGAGCCCTACTATCTGGAGGGCCATCGCTGGCGCTATGCCCTGGCCGAACGCGTGCTGGGCACGCCGTGCCTGTTCAAGGCGGAACTGCGCCTCGGTGCCTGCGGTGACTGGTGCCTGGCCCATGGCGTCGAGGGAGCCTGGCGCTCGGGCCGGGCCATGGCGCATGCCATCACGCGCATGCTCGGCTGACAGCGGTGCCGCAAGACGTCGTCAGCCTGACCGACGCCGGTCTGTACTGTCCAGCGGGTGACTTCTATGTCGATCCCTGGCGTGGCGTCGACCGGGCCGTGATCACGCATGGCCATGGCGATCATGCCCGCTATGGCTCCAGGGCCTATCACGCCGCGCGGAGCTCGGTGCCGATCTTAGAGAAACGCCTGGGCGAGGATCAGACCATCATCGGCCACGCTTTCGGCGAGTCGATCGAGCTCGGCGATGCCCGCGTGTCGTTTCACCCGGCCGGCCACGTGCTCGGCTCGGCGCAGGTGCGGATCGACGTCGGTGGTGAGGTCTGGGTGGTTTCCGGCGACTACAAGCGCGCCGCCGACAGCTCGTGCGAGCCTTTCGAGCTGGTGGCGTGCGATGCCTTCATCACCGAGGCGACGTTTGCCCTGCCGATCTATCGCTGGCCGCCGGTCGACGCCGTGGTCGATGAGCTGATCGCCTGGTGGGATGGCAATGCCCGCGCCGCACGGCCGTCGGTCCTGTTCGCCTATGCCTTGGGCAAGGCGCAGCGCCTGCTCTGCGGCATCGCCCAGCGCACCGACCGGCCGGTCTATGTCCATGGCGCCATCAAGCCGCTGGTGGAACTCTATCGCGCCCAAGGCATCGCCATGCCGGACTGCCCGCTGATCAGCGAACAGGCCCGTGGCAAGGACTATGCCGGCGAGCTGATCCTGGCGCCGCCCTCCGCCTTCGGCAGCACCTGGATGCACCGTTTCAGCGCGGCCTCGACCGGCTTTGCCTCGGGCTGGATGCGTGTGCGCGGCAACCGCCGCCGGCGCGGCTTCGATCGCGGCTTTGTCGTCTCCGACCATGCCGACTGGCCTGATCTGCTGCGGACCGTGCGGGAAACCGGCGCCACGCGCATTTTGGCCACCCATGGGTACAGCGAGAGCTTCGCCCGTTTCCTGCGCGAAGACGCTGGCCTTGATGCCCAACCGCTGCAAACCCTGTATGAAGGCGAGAGCGCTGACTGAGCGGGGCAGGGCGATGGAACAGCGGCTTTCGGTGATCACGCTGGGCGTGCAGGATCTGGCGCGCGCAACGGCCTTTTTCGAAGCCCTGGGCTGGCGGGCGGCGAGCAAAAGCGATGCCATCGTGTTTTTTCAGCTTGGCGGCCTGATTCTCGGCCTGTTTGCGCGCGAGGAGCTGGCCAGAGACGCCGGCGTTGCGGCCGATGGCAGCGGTTTCGCCGGCATCACCCTGGCCTACAACACGCGCTCGCGCGATGAGGTCGATGCCCTGCTCGCCGAGGCCGAAGCCGCCGGCGCACGCGTCGTCAAGCCGGCTCAGGATGCTGTCTGGGGCGGCTATTCCGGCTATTTCAGCGATCCGGACGGCCATCTGTTCGAGATCTGCTGGAACCCGTTCTTCCCGATCGATGCCGATGGCCGCGTGCATATCCCAGCTGAGCCGGCCTGAAGCCTGCGGCGTTGCCTGCTGGACCGGGCCGGGCGATAAGGTGTAGGGCATAGGCTGACGAAGCCAATCGACCGAACGCGGGGAGAGGATCTGGTGATAAGCGACGAGCTGTTCATTCTCCTGAGCTGCGCACTCAGCTTCGGCCTGCCCATGGCGTGGTGCGTGCGTGAACTGTTTTTGTTGCGCGCGGCCGGCGCGTCTGGCCGTGGGCGCGATCATGAACCGGACGAGCCGGCACCGGCGCCGGCGCCGCAGGGTGAGGATCCGGATGCCGATCTGCCGCCCCTGCCGGATTGCCTGCGGCCGATCTTGCCGGAAGCGGAGCCCGTCCGCGCTGCACGTGAACGCGAAATGGCGTGAGCGTCACAGCCGTAGGTCGGTCCTAGGCAAGGGCGCCGAACGTGCTATCCGGTAGCTGACGTCTTGCTGATCGAAAGCGCCAGAACCTGATGGAGGCCTTGGCCCGACCTGCGCCCGCCCCGGTCCTGATCGCCATTGGTGTCATCACCTTTGGCCGGCCGCATATGCTGGCCGCACTGCTGCGCAGCCTGGAAAAGGCACATGCGCCGCATGGCACCAGCCTGCGCGTCATCGTCGTCGACAATGATGCGGACGGCAGTGCGCGGCCGGTGATCGAGCGCAGCGGCATGCAACCGGCGGTGCATTATGTTGTCGAACCCAGGCGCGGCATCCCGGTGGCGCGCAACCGGGTGATCGACGAGGCGCGTCTGCTCGGTGCCGATTTCCTGGCGTTCTTCGACGACGACGAGCGGGTTGCGCCGGATACCATCGAGCGTCTGTACGGCCGCTTGTGCAGCGATCGCGTCGATGCGGTCGGCGGACCGCTGCACCGACGTCTGCCAGACGATGCGCCGGCCTGGGCGCGCGTGCAGGAAGCGCGCACGCGGCACAGCGCGGTGCAAGAACACAAACGGCAGAACCTGGCGACCAACAACGTCCTGATTTCCATGGCCTTTCTCGAGCGCACCGGCCTGCGTTTCGACGAGGCCATGCGCATGAGCGGCGGGTCGGACAGCGACTTCTTCACCCGCGCGCGCGAGCTCGGTGCCAGGCTCGATTTCGAACCGGATGCCCTGGTCGAAGAGACCGTGCCGGCCTCGCGGCTGACCCTGCACTGGCAGTTCCTGCGGTTCTATCGCCAGAGCCTGGTGACCGCGCGTTTGAGCACCAAGCGCTATGGCCGGCTGTACACCTTCGGCCGCTTCGCACCGCGCGCGCTCGGCCGTTTGTTCAGCGGTGCGCTGTTCTTGCTGATCAGCCTGCCCTTCGGGCCGGCCGCCTGGCTGCATCCGTTCAAGGACATCGCCTCGGGTGCCGGCCTGCTGGTCGGCGCCATGGGCGGCAATATCGACGAATACAGCAAGGTGCACGGCCACTAGCGCCTGCCGCTGGCCTCGCTATTCGGCGGCTGTGCGGTTTTCGACGGCTGCGCGTTCGCGGTCACGGCGGCGGATGCGGCCGGTTGGCGGGGTGATCCGGCCGTCGCTGGACAGTAACACGGCGATCCAGCGCGAGCTCTCGAAATGGGCACAGATCAGCGCGGCCATGACGGTCATCGGCGTGGCCAGAAACAGCCCCGGAATGCCCCAGAGCAGGCCCCAGATGACCAGGCTGGTGATGATCACCAAAGCACTCAGATTGAGCGAGCGGCCCATCAGGGCTGGCTCGAGCGCGATGCCGACGAGCAATTGCACCGAACCGAAGCCCAGGAGAACGACGAGAAACGGATCGATGCTGGAAAACTGCACGAGCGCCAGC
>JBHJHH010000082.1:0-10261 GCA_050331015.1 Geminicoccaceae bacterium | reverse complement strand
AATCAAGCGTATCAGCGAAAAACAAGGCGCTTATAGCAGCCGGCCTTGGCAGCACAAGCTCAGGCCGGCGCGGCTTCGACGTCGGCCGCGCGCTGCCAGCCGCCCTGCTCGGTCTGTTGCCAGTAGGTCAACGCCAAACCGGCCGTTTTGCAGCCTTTCCAGCGCTGCCGGGCGGCCTCGAGCGCCGCCGCGTCGTTGCCGTCGAACAGATCGAGACAGCGGGCAAACGCCGCGATGTCGGCCGCCTGCTGGCCATCGACCAGGACCAGGACATCGGCGCCGTTGGGGGTCTCGGCAAGATCGGTCAGCCAGATCGGCTGCAGCGCGGCGTTGCCATCGGCGGCACTGCCGTGCGGCAGGAAACTGTCACGCCGATAGGTCCACAAACGGTGGGTGAGCGCCTCGACCCGATCCGCGCTTGAGGCGCGCACCACCGCCCGATGCCCCGCCTGCAGCACCCGCTCAAGCAGCCGGGGTAACGCGTCCTCCAGCGGAAACCGCGTCAGATGATAGAAGCCGACATGGCAGGCCATGGCCGTCGGTCAGGTCATTGTTCGTGGTTGGCCGCGATCCAGCGATCGAGCAGGCGCACGCCGAAGCCGGTCGCCCCTTTCGGCCAGACCGCACCGCCTTTGTCAGCCCAGGCGGTGCCGGCAATGTCGATATGCGCCCAGGGGATGTCGCCGACAAAACGCTGCAAGAAGACCGCCGCCGCAATCGAGCCGGCCTGCCGCGCGCGACCGGTGTTCTTCATATCCGCGATCGCCGATTTAATGTGGCTCTTGTAGGCGTCATCCAGCGGCAATTGCCAGAGCGGTTCGCCGACGGCATCACCCGCCTTGAGCAAGGCGTCGCCCAGGCCGGCGTCACTGCCGAACAGCCCGGCGCGTTCATGGCCGAGTGCCACGATGATGGCACCAGTCAAGGTCGCCAGATTGACCATCGCCTTGGGCTGATAGGTCTCTTTCGCGTACCAGAGCACATCGGCGAGCACCAGGCGGCCTTCGGCGTCGGTGTTGATGATCTCGATGGTCTGGCCGGACAGCGAGGTGACCACATCGCCCGGGCGCGTGGCCGTGCCGCTCGGCATGTTCTCGACCAGGCCGAGCAGGCCGATGACGTTGGCCCTGGCCTTGCGCCCGGCAAGGGCCTTCATGGCGCCAAACACCGCGCCGGCGCCGCCCATGTCCCATTTCATGCCTTCCATGCCGGCCGCGGGTTTCAGCGAGATGCCGCCAGTATCGAAGCAGACGCCCTTGCCGACCAGAGCCACCGGCGGTTCGCCCTCCTGGCCGCCCTTCCAGTGCATGACGGCGACATAGCTCTCGCGCGCGCTGCCCTGGCCGACAGCGAGCAAGGCGCGCATGCCGATGCGCTGCAGATCGGCCTGTTCGAGGATCTCGACCTCGACGCCGAGCTCACTCAGGCTGCGGCAGGCCTCGGCAAAGGTCGCCGGATAGAGCTCGTTGGCCGGCTCGCTGACCAGATCGCGGGCATGATGCACGGCATCGACGACCGCCTGTTCGCCTGGCCAGGCGGCACGCAGGTCGGCCCATTCGGGGCAGCCGATGGTCAGCTCGTCCAGTTTCGCCGCGCTGCCATTGTCGCCATTGTCGCCGTCTTCGCCGCCATGCGCACGCTTGCTGCGGTAGCGGTCGAAGCGATAGGCCTTGAGCGCGGCACCGCGCGCGATCGCCAGGGCATGGGCCGCGGCCTCGCCTTCCATCAGCACGCTGGCCTTGTCGACGCGCAGCGCAACCAGCCGGTCGCCGAGCGACCCGCCGAGTTTCTCCGCATCGATCGGCTTCAGGCTGCCGAGATCGCCCAGACCCATGAGCACGATCAGCTCGCCGTCGAAGCCCTTGGGCATGAGCAGCTCGCGGAACTGGCCGCGCTTCAGGCCCTTGCCCCAGCTGCGCGCGCGGGTGATCAGGCCATCGCAGGCGGCATCCAGGGCTTTGCCCTGCGCGCCGAGCGCGCCGTCATCGGCGAGCGGAACAACCAGGCATGAGACCCCGGCATAACCGGGTTCGGCGAAAGCCACCTGCATCAAGACAACTCCAGGCAACAGGTTGAGGGCGCAAACCTGTGCAAAAGCCGCATCCGCGCTTCGACCCATGGCGGGCCGCACGGGGCGGTGCTACAGGGAACGGGCCATGAGGATGTACGCCCGCTATCTATTTCATCAACTCGTTTTGCCGGCGCTGATCGTGACGCTGGCCTTTTCCGGTGCGGTCTGGCTGTCCCAGTCGTTGCAACTGGTCGATATGATCGTCAACCGGGGATTGAGCATCGGCACCTTTCTTTACCTGACCGCCCTGATCTTTCCCTCGCTGTTGCTGATCATCCTGCCGTTCGCGCTCTTCATCGCCGTGCTGTTCACCTACAACAAGCTTGCGGCGGAAAGCGAGCTGGCGCCATTACGCTCGGCGGGCCTGAGCAACTGGCAACTCGCCGTGCCGGCGCTGACCCTGGCGGTGATCGTCACCCTGATCGCCTATGCCATCAGCCTCTACCTGATGCCGGCCGCCTATCGCTCGTTCAAGAATCTGCAATACGAGCTGCGCGAAGAGCTCTCGGGCCTGCTGTTGCAGGAAGGCGTGTTCACCAGCCCACTCGACAACCTCACCGTCTTCGTGCGCAATGTCGATGACGAGGGCAATCTGCATGGCATCCTGGTGCACGATCAGCGCGACAACGCCAAGCCGGTGACCATGACCGCCGAACGCGGCTTTCTGCTGTCCGGCGACAACGGCCCGAGCTTCGTGCTCGAAGGCGGTTCGCGCCAGGAACTGGACAGCGAGTCGCGCGATGTGTCGATCCTTTATTTCGATCGCTACACGCTCGATCTGGTCGGTGCCCTGGGCGGCGAGGAGGACCGCTGGCGCGAGGTCGAAGAGCGCAGCATCGACGATCTGCTGTTCCCCTCGGACGACCCGCGCGATCAGGCGCAATACGGCAAGCTGGTGGCGGAAGGGCACAAACGCCTGACCTGGCCGCTGGGAGCCATCGTGTTCACCCTGATCGCGCTCGCGGCCCTGCTGCCAAATGACCTCAACCGCCGCGGCCAGTGGCTGCCGATTTCCCTCGCCGTGCTCGCGGCTCTGGCGGTGCAGGCCGGCAGCCTGTCGATCAGCAGCCTGGCCGCTAGCCATCTCGGCCTGATCCCGGCGATCTATGCGGTCATGCTCGTCCCGGGCCTGATCGCGCTGATGATCATCTTCTTCGGCCTGCCGCGCCGGCGCCCGCGCGGGTTGCCGGAAGCGAGCCCGGCGGAATAGGGCGGCAGGCGGCATGGCATCCTACAGCGACAACACCGTGAGCGTTTCGTTTGTTCGCCATGAACCGCGGCCACGCCGCGCCACGGCCGGCCTGTCGCGCACGCTGTCACGCTATATCGGCCGCAAGCTGCTGGTCGTCGTGCTCGCCGTGATCCTCGGTTTCAGCGCCCTGGCGTTTCTCATCGACTTCATCGAGCTGTTGCGCCGGGCCGGTGAGCGCGACGGCGTCGGCATGCTGCGTGTTCTGGAAATGGCCGCGCTGCACCTGCCCTTCTTGATGCAGAAAATGATCCCGTTCGCCATGCTGTTCGGCGCCATGGCCTGTTTTCAACGCCTGACCCGCAGCCAGGAGCTGATCGCCGCGCGCGCCGTCGGCGTCTCGGTCTGGCAGTTCCTGTTGCCGGCGGTGGCGGTCGCCCTGGCGATCGGCGTGTTCGCCACGACCGTGCTCAACCCGCTGGCGGCAACGCTGTATGGCCGCTTCGAAAAGCTCGAATCCGTCCTGCTCAAGGGCCGCAGCGATACCATGTCGGTGTCGCGCGAGGGCGTCTGGCTGCGCGAAAGCGACATGGTCGACGACCTCATCCTGCACGGCGACGCGCTGCAGGTCGAACCGCTGGCCATGGAAGACGTCACGGTGTTCGCGTTCGATGGCGCCAGCCGGTTTGTGCGCCGCATCGATGCCGCCTCGGCCGAGCTGCGCCATGGCTACTGGCTGTTGGTCGACACCGCGATCACCGATCGCGCCGGGCGCACGCGCGAGGTGGCCGAGCTGGAAATCCCCACCAAGATCACGCCCAAGGGCCTGATCGAGAGCTTTGCCAAGCCCGAACGCGTGCCGTTCTGGCAGTTGCCGGGCTTTATTGCCGAGCTGGATCGCATCGGCTTTTCCACCCGCCAGCACCAGCTCTATTTCCACCAGCTGCTCGCTTTGCCGCTGCTGCTGCTGGCCATGCTGATCATCGGCGTGACCTTTTCCTTACGTCTGTCGCGCAAGGGCGGTGCCGTGCTGCTGGTCACCGGCGGCGTCGTCACCGGCTTTGCCTTCTACATTTTGTCGGATGTCATTTTCGCCGTCGGCCTGTCCGGCCGCATCCCGCCCATCCTGGCCGCGTGGTCGCCGACCGGTATCGCCCTGCTGCTCGGCAGCGGCGCATTGTTCTACCTCGAGGACGGCTGATGCCGATGGCGCGCGGCGCGCGGCGCCGCGGGCGGGCAAAGCTGTTGCTCGTGGCCGGCCTGTGCCTGGCCGCGCCAGGACATGCGCAGCAATCGAGCTTCGATGACGTCGATCTCGGCGATGACGATGCGCCCGTGGTGCTGACCGCCAACAGCATGGCGTTCGATCAGGTCGCCAACGAGGTCGTTGCCGAGGGCGAGGTCGAGCTGACCCGGGGTATGCGCCAGCTGCGCGCCGATCGCCTCGTCTACGATCTCGACAGCGAAGAGGTCACCGCCTTCGGCAATGTCGTCCTGATCGATGATACTGGCACGGCGCTGTTCGCCGATCAGATCGCACTCGGTGACGATCTGCGCGATGGCGCCGCCGAGAAGCTCGGCCTGCTCACCAGCGATGACAGCCGCGTCGCCGCTGCGCGCGGCCGGCGGGTCAACGGCAACCAGACGATCATGGAAGAGGTCGTCTACTCGCCCTGCCCGGTCTGCCGGGAGAGCGAACGCGATCCGGCCTGGCAGATCCGTGCCGGTGAGGTCGTGCATGACGAACTCGAGCAGGAAGTGCGCTACAAGAACGCCACGTTCGAAGCCGCCGGCGTGCCGATCTTCTACCTGCCGCGCTTTTCCCATCCCGATCCGTCGGTCGAGCGCAAGAGCGGCTTGCTCGTGCCGACCTTGCGCGATGACAGCACGCTCGGCTTCGTTTTCGAGACGCCGTATTATTTCGCCCTGGCGCCGGATCGCGATTTCACCTTCGAGCCGATCGTCACCACGCGCGAAGGCGTCGTGGTCGGCGGCAATTACCGCCAGCTCACGCGCACCGGCCAATTCAACATCCGCGCCAACGGCACCTACACGACCGAATTCGCCGAGACCAGCGAAGAGGCCGACGAGCAGGAGTTTCGCGGCAGTATCGAGGGCAAGGGCCGGTTCACGACCGACAGCGACTGGCGCTGGGGCTACGATTTGGCGCGCACCACCGATCCGACCTATCTGCAGCGCTACGATTTCAGCAATTCCAACGTGCTGACCTCGCGTCTGTTCACGACGCATGTCTGGAACGACGCCAACAACTTTGCCGAAGTCGAGGGCATTACCTACCAGGACCTGCGCGATGGCGCCGACAGCGGCCTGACACCGATCATCACGCCGTTTGCCAATGTCCATGCCAGCGAGGACACCGGCTATCTCGGCAGCCGCTGGACGCTCGATGGCAATGTCCTCGGCCTGACCCGTCTGGATGGCCGCGACACGCGCCGTCTGGTCGTCGCCGGCGGCATCGATCTGCCGATGCGCGGTGGCCTGGGCGACCTGATCGATGTCCGCGCCGAGCTGCGCGGCGATGTCTACAATTTCAATGGCGACGCACAGGACATCGCGACCAGCGGCGAAGAGAATTTCGAGGCACGCCTGGTGCCGCGCTTGAGCGCGCAGTGGCGTTGGCCGCTGGTGCGTGATGACAGCGTTTACGGCTTTCGCCCGGTCCTCGAGCCGATCGTGGCCGCCACGATCGCGCCGACTGACTACAACAATGGCGATGTGCCGAACGAAGACAGCCAGGACCTCGAATTCGACGACACCAACCTGTTCGAGCCGGTACGTTACACCGGCTTCGATCTGGTCGATGGTGGCGCCAAGGTGGCGTACGGCCTGAAATTCGGCGGCTATCATCGCCGCGGCGGGCGCATCACCGGACTGATCGGTCAGAGCCTGCAGCTAAGCGACAACGACTACCCGGCCGGCACCGGTCTCGAAGACGACGTCTCCGATCTGGTCGGTCGCCTGGTCGTCAACCCGCATCCGCTGCTCGACATCAGCTACCGGTTCCGCTTCGACATGGAAGACCTCGAAGCGCCGCGCAACGAAGTGCTCGCCGAGTTCGGTCCGCCGCCCTTGCGCTTCGAGCTGGGCTATCTCGGTCTCGACGACAGCTTGCGTGAAAATGTCGACACCGAAGGTGAGCGGGAGGAGTTGACGGCCGGCGCCTTCATCGGCATCACCCCAGAGGTCGGTGTCAGCGGACGGCTGCGTCGCGACCTCACCAACGACGAGGCAATCACCAGCTCGCTTGGGCTGGTCTACAACCATCCGTGTTATACGCTCGCACTCGGCTTTCAACGCGATTTCCGCCGCAACCGGGACATCCCGCCGCGCACCGTGGTCGCTGCCCGAATCACGCTCAAAACGCTGGGCGAGATCGGCGGCAGCACCAGCCTGATCGGTGGCGGTGGCTGAACCGCGCGCTCGGCGCTTTAAGCCTGCTGCTGATCGCGATGGCGTCAGCGAACGCGCAGGTCGGCTCAAGCATCGTTGCGGTCGTCAACGACGACATCATCACCCAACACGAGGTCGATCAGCGCTTGCGCCTGCTCGTGCGCGCCAGCGGCGACGTCGATATCGAGCGCGCCCGCCAGCAACTGACCGCCCAGGTGCTGCGCCAGCTCATCGATGAGCGCCTGCAGGTGCAGGAGGCCGACCGACTCGGCATTCGTGTCGCGCCGGCGGATGTCGAAACCGGCATCGCCAGCATCGCCGAGCGCAACGGTCTGACGGTCGATCAGCTGTTCGATCAGGTGGGTGAGGTCGGCGTCGAGCCGGAGACGCTCAGACAGCAGATCCGCGCGCAGATCGCCTGGGTCGGTGTCATCAACACGCAGCTGGTCAACCGGGTCAACGTCACCCCGGCACAGATCGAGATGGTCCGCCAGGAAACCATCGTAAACGACTATGCGCCGGAATTTCAGCTCGGCGAGATCCTGCTGCCGATCTACGAGCGCGGCGACGAGCCGGAGGTTGCGCGTGAGGCCGCCAGCCTGGTCAATGCCTTGCGCGGCGGCACCGATTTCGAGGCCCTGGCCGGCCAGCTTTCCGTGTCGCAGAGCGCTGCCCAGGGCGGTGACATCGGCTGGCGCAGCATGCAGCAGATCCCGCCGATCGTGCGGCCGATCCTGGAAGACATGCAGCCCGGCGAGGTCGCCGATCCGGTGCGCCTGCCCGAAGGCTTCTACATTTTCAAACTCTACGACGTGCGCGCGGCCAACCGCGAGCCGGTACGCATGCCCAACAGCATGCAGATCCGCTTGAGCCAGGTGCTGTTCCCGTTCAGCGCCGATATGAGTGAGGCGCAGGCGCGCCAGCTCGTCGCCGAGGCGGAAAACCTGCGCCCGCGCTTGAGCGATTGCCCGACGATCAACCGGGTCGCCGACGACATGCAGGCACCGGCCTCAGGCGACATCGGCTGGCTGCGCCTTGGCGATCTGCCGGACGGCCTGCGCCAGCCGGTGTCGCTGCTCGATGTCGGCGAGGTCAGCCCGCCGCTAATCGGCCCGGGCGGCATTCACGTGCTGATGGTCTGCGAGCGCCGCGGCCGCATGCCGCCGCCGCCGCCGGAACCGGAGCCGGAGATCGCACCCGACACGCCAGAGGTGCGCGCGCAGATCCGGGCCCAGCTGGAAACCCAGCAGATCGAACGCCTGGCCAGTCGTTACCTGCGCGATCTGCGCCAGGACGCGTTCATCGACATCCGCCTTTGAGCGGGCCTGAGGCGCTGGCGGCCCTGCCGCCGCTGCGCGAGGTCATCCGTGCCCACGGCCTGGATGCACGCAAGAGCCTGGGCCAGAACTTCATCCTCGATGGCAATATTCTCGCCAAGATCGTGCGCGCCGCCGGCGATCTTGAGGACCGCCATGTGCTCGAGATCGGCCCGGGTCCGGGCGGCCTGACGCGGGCGATTCTCGCCGCCGGCGCGGCCCGGCTCACCGCCATCGAGCGCGATCGGCGCTGCATCGACGCGCTGCAGGAGTTGCACGCGGCCGCCGGCGGGCGGCTGGCACTCATCGAAGCCGATGCCTTGCGCTGGCAGCCCGCGCCAGGCGAGCGACTGACGGTCATCGCCAATCTGCCCTACAATATCGCCACGCCGTTGCTATTCGGCTGGCTGGACCGCCTGGAGCACTTCGAGCGCTTCATCCTCATGTTTCAGAAAGAGGTCGCCCTGCGCCTGACGGCATCGGTCGGCAGCGCTGACTACGGCCGCCTTGCCGTCAAGACGCAGTGGCTGTGCCAGGCGCGCCGGCTGTTCGATCTGCCGCCGAGCGCCTTCGTGCCGCCACCGAAGGTGACCTCATCGGTGGTCGAGCTGGTGCCGCGCGCAGAACCTCTGGCGCAGGCGCGCGTCCAGGATCTCGATCGGGTCACGGCCGCGGCGTTCAACCAGCGGCGCAAGATGTTGCGCACCAGCCTGAAAGCGATCACGCCGGACCCGCTGGGCTTGTGCGCCGCAGCCAGCCTTGATCCGAGCGAGCGGCCCGAGCGTGTCCCGATCGCCGGCTTTTGCGCTCTCGCCCGCGCTCTGGCGCTCAAAGGAACTGGCTAACGAAGTCTTCCAGGCCGGTCTGGCGCTGGCGGCGCAAACGCTCGGCCTCGAGTATCGAGCGAATCTGGGTCATGGCGGTATCGAGATCATCATTGACGATGACGTAGTCGTAATCGACCCAGCGGCGGATCTCGTCCGATGCCGCCGCGAGCCGTCGCTGGATGACCTGTTCGCTGTCCTGGGCGCGCCGGCGCAGGCGGCTTTCCAGCTCGGCCATCGACGGCGGCAGGATGAACACGCCGACCATGTCGGCCCGGGCGACCTCGCGCACCTGGGCGGCGCCTTGCCAGTCGATATCGAACAGGACGTCCTTGCCGGCGGACAGCGCGCGCTCGACCGGCTCTTTCGGCGTGCCGTAGCGATTGCCGTGGACCTCGGCATGCTCGAGGAACTGGCCCCGCTCGATGCGCGCCACGAAGTCGTCCTCGCTCATGAAGTGATAGTGCACGCGGTCGACCTCACTCGAGCGCCGCGCCCGGGTCGTCGCCGAGATCGACAGCTCGAGCTGCGCGCGCTCCTGCTGCAAGAGCGTGCGCGTGATCGTGGTTTTGCCGGCGCCCGACGGTGAGCTGACCACCAGCATCAGGCCGCGGCGGGCAATCGCCGGTGCGGATGCCGGCTCGGGCTTGGCGGTCGGGTGCGGCGGGGTCATGAGCGATGCATCTTCGTGCCGAACGCGCTGGCAGGAGCGCCACGGCCATGACATAGCCGCTCCATGGCCAATTCCAAAGCCCATGACGCGCGCGCGCGCCATATCGCCATCACCGGTGCCAGCAGCGGCTTGGGTGCGGCGCTGGCACGCCACTATGCCCACCCCGGCCGGCGCTTGAGCCTGTTCGGCCGCGACCCGGCGCGCCTGGATGCGGTTGTCGCCGCCTGTCAGGGCAACGGCGCCGTCGCGTCCGGCCAGCGGATCGATGTGCGCGATGCCGCGGCGATGCGCGATGCCTTGTGGGCCGCCGACGCGGCCATGCCGATCGACCTGCTCATCGCAAATGCCGGAATCGCCGGGCAAAGCGGCGATGATGACAGCGAACGGCTGGTCCTGGCGGTCAATGTCACCGGCGTGCTCAACACCGTTGCTCCAATCCTGCCGCGCATGCGCCAGCGGGCGGCCGGCCAGATCGCCGTGATGAGCTCGCTGGCCGGTCTGCGCGGCTTGCCCGGTGCCGCGGCCTACAGTGCTTCGAAGAACTGGGTGCGCGCCTATGGTGAAGCCTTGCGCGCCGAGCTGCTTGGCAGCGGCGTGCGCGTCTCGGTCATCTGCCCGGGCTTCGTCGACACGCCGCTGACGGCGCGCAATCGCTTTCCGATGCCGTTCATGCTGGACGATGCCGCCGCCGCTACACGCATTGCCCATGGCTTGGCCCGTGACCGGGCGCGCATCGCCTTTCCCCGCCGGCTCTATGCCGTCGTCTGGTTCCTGGCC
>JBHJHH010000081.1:0-48331 GCA_050331015.1 Geminicoccaceae bacterium | reverse complement strand
GCCGTGATCGCCAGGCGCTGCGCCTATCTCTCGCCGGCGCGTGACCCGATCCTGCCACCGTTCGATACCGCCGGCGGGCGCAACGAGGCGCAAGAGCTGCGCGCCCAGGCCGAGGAGGGGCTGGAAGAACGCCTCGAGCATGTCGTTTACCTCGAAGCTGCCCGCGCGCGCGACGTGGACATGGCCGATCTCGATGTCGACACGCGGGCCGAGATCGCCGCGCCCTATCGCAAGCGTCTGGCGTTCGAACTCGACGTCATCGAGCAGATGAAATTTCCCGGCTACTTCCTGATCGTGTCGGATTTCATCAAATGGGCCAAGGGGCAGGGCATCCCGGTCGGTCCCGGCCGCGGTTCCGGTGCCGGTTCGGTCGCCGCCTGGTCCTTGCACATCACAGACCTGGATCCGTTGCGCTTCGGCCTGCTGTTCGAACGCTTTCTCAACCCCGAACGCGTGTCGATGCCGGACTTCGACATCGATTTCTGCCAGGACCGCCGTGACGAGGTCATCCGTTACGTCCAGCGCAAATACGGGCGCGACAAGGTCGCCGCGATCATCACCTTCGGAAAGCTGCAGGCACGCGCCGCCTTGCGCGATGTCGGCCGCGTGCTCGGCATGCCGTTCGGCCAGGTCGACCGCATCTGCAAGCTGGTGCCGTTCAATCCGGCCAAGCCGCCGACGATCGCCCAGGCGTTGGAGATGGAGCCCCGGCTGGCGGAAGAGCGCAAGGCCGACGAGCAGGTCGATCGCATGGTCGAGATCGCGCTCAAGCTCGAAGGCAAGCCGCGCCACGCCTCGACCCACGCCGCCGGCGTGGTCATCGGTGATCGCCCGCTGGACCAGCTCGTGCCGCTCTATCGTGATCCCCGATCCGACATGCCGGTGACGCAGTTCAACATGAAGGACGTCGAGAAGGCCGGCCTGGTCAAGTTCGACTTCCTCGGCCTGACCACGCTGACCATGCTGCGCCATGCCGAAGAGCTGGTGAACCAGCGCGGTACGCGTTTGGTCCTGTCGGCACTGCCCTTGGACAACCAGGCGGCCTACGCCCTGCTCGCGCGTGGCGAGACGGCCGGTGTCTTCCAGCTGGAATCCGGCGGCATGCGCGATGCCTTGCGCAAACTGAAGCCGGACCGTTTCGAAGACCTGATTGCCATGGTCTCGCTCTATCGGCCGGGGCCCATGGAGAACATCCCGGTCTATACCGATGTCAAACACGGCAAGGAGCAGGCCAGCTACCTGCATCCTAAGCTCGAGCCGATCCTGAAGGAGACCAACGGCGTCATCATCTATCAAGAACAGGTGATGCAGATAGCCCGGGATCTGGCGGGCTACTCACTGGGCGGTGCCGATATCTTACGCCGGGCCATGGGCAAGAAAATCAAGGAGGAGATGGACAAGCAGCGCGGCGTGTTCGTCAAGGGCGCCGTCGAGCGAAACATAGAAGAGGGCCTCGCCAACACGATCTTCGACTTGATCGCCAAGTTCGCCTCATACGGCTTCAACAAATCGCACGCCGCGGCCTATGCCCTGCTGGCCTATCAGACGGCCTATCTCAAAGCGAACCACACGGTCGAGTTCTTCGCCGCGTCGATGACCCTGGAGAAGGACAGCCAGGACAAGCTGGTGCTGTTCCGTGCCGAACTCGCCGATGCCGGCATTGCCTTGCTGCCGCCGGATGTGAATGCCTCGGGCGTCGATTTCGAGGTCGAGGACACCGCAGACGGCGCGGCCATACGGTATGCGCTGAGCGCCATACGCGGTGTCGGCAGCGGCGCCATGGCCCTGCTGGTCGAAGAGCGCCAAAGCAACGGTCTTTATCGCGATGTTTGCGATCTGGTCGCGCGCTTGGGCACCGGGGTGCTCAACAAGCGCCTTCTCGAAGGCCTGGTGCGCGCCGGTGCACTGGACAGCCTGCACGACAATCGGCGCCAGCTGAACGATCACCTCGATGTGCTGTTGCGCTATGCCGCTGCCGTCGCTGGGGCCAAAGCCAGCGAGCAAGACAGCCTGTTCGCCGGTAGCGCCGACGCTGACGTGCCGACGCCGCGTCTGGCGCCGGTGGCCGACTGGCCCTCGCTTGAGCGGCTGGGTCACGAGTTCACCGCGCTCGGCTTTTATATGTCGGCACACCCGCTGGACGGCTATCGCGCGTTGCTTCAGCGGCGCGGTGTCGTCACATATGCCAGATTGGCGGCCCATATCGAGGCCAATCCCGGCGCGGCCGTGCACCTGGCCGGTGTCGTCTTGAGCAAGCAGGAACGCTCCGGCCAGCGTGGTCGCTACGCCTTCGTACGCCTTTCCGATGCCACCGGCGCGTTCGAGGTCGCGGTGTTCTCCGAAGTGCTGAGCGGCGCGCGCGATCTGCTCGACGGCGCCACGCCGCTCCTGGTGCACGCCGATGTCCGCCAGGACGAGGGCAATCTGCGCATCATGGCCTTGAGCATCGAGCCGCTCGACCTGTCGGCCAGCCGGCACAGCGGCACGCTTGAGGTCACCGTCGCGCCCGAGACCGATCTGGACCGTTTGTTTGCCATGCTGGCCGAGGCGACGGAACAGGCCTGCGGCCCGCGCGTGTGCCTGGTCGTGCCGACCGGAGGCCAGGAAGAGACCGCGCTCGAGCTGCCGGATGAGGTCGTGCTGCCGTTTGCCAGCCGGCCCGATCTGGAAAGGCTGCCGGGCGTGGTGCGCGTGCGCGATCTCTGATGTCTGCGGTCCTTGCCAAGGCCCACACGCGCGCGTAAAAGGCGCGCACTTCTCACGCAGCGCCCAGACCATCCTGCCTTAAGGCTGGTCGCCAATCCGGTCCCTCGATGTTGGGCCCACATGCGCTGCGGCGGACCAACCGGATTGAGGACGACATGTCGACGCACACGACCTTTACCATGCGCCAGCTGCTCGAAGCCGGCGTGCACTTCGGCCACCAGACCCGTCGCTGGAACCCGCGCATGCAGAGCTTTCTGTATGGCCAGCGCAACGGCATCCATATCATCAACCTGACCGAAACGGTGCCGATGCTGCACCGTGCGCTCAGCGAGGTGCGTGAAACCGTTGCCAAGGGCGGGCGCATCCTGTTCGTCGGCACCAAGCGCCAGGCCCAGGAGCCGGTGCGCGAGGCGGCCCGTCGCTGCGGTCAGTATTACGTCAACCACCGCTGGCTCGGCGGCATGCTGACCAACTGGAAGACGATTTCCCAGTCGATCCGTCGCCTGCGCGATCTTGAGGCACGTTTGGCCGAGGCCCAGACCGGCCTGACCAAGAAGGAGCTGCTCGAGCTCGAGCGCGATCGCGACAAGCTCGAGCGCGCGCTCGGCGGCATCAAGGACATGGGTGGCCTGCCCGACATGATCTTCGTGATCGACACCAACAAGGAGTCGATTGCCATCAGCGAGGCGAACAAGCTGGGCATCCCGGTCGTCGCCGTCGTTGACAGCAACAGCAACCCCGCCGGCGTCACCTTCCCGATCCCGGGCAACGACGACGCCTCGCGCGCGATCAACCTGTATTGCGAGCTGCTGGTGCAGGCCGTGCTCGAGGGCATCCAGGCCGAGATGGTCGCTTCCGGTGCCGATCTGGGCGAGCTTGATGAGCTGAGCGAGCAGATCGAAGCGCTCGAGCAGGAGGTCGAGGACGCCGATGAGGCGGCGGCCGAGAGTGAGGCTGAGCCGGAAGCCGAACTGGTCGCCGTGGTGGAAGAGGCGCCGGCCGACGATGCGGCTGGCGAGCGTGGCGAAGAAGCCACTGGCGCTGAGGCAGCAAGCGGTGATACCGAAGGGGCCGTCGAGGACAAGGCTCAGGCCTGAGCTGTACGCTGCGCTTTCATTGCTTAACTTGAACGCTTGGAAAGACTGATGGCTGTTTCTGCTGCGCTCGTGAAGGAGCTGCGCGAGAAGACCGGCGCGGGCATGATGGATTGCAAAAAGGCCCTTGCCGAAACCGACGGCGATCTCGAGGCGGCGGTCGATTTTCTCCGCAAAAAGGGCCTTGCCGCGGCGGCCAAGAAGTCCGGGCGTGCGGCGGCCGAGGGCTTGGTTGCCGTGCAGGCCGACGGTCGCCAGGGCGCCATGGTCGAAATCAATGCCGAGACCGACTTCGTGGCCCGCAATGAGGACTTCCAAAAGCTCGTGCTGCGTGTGGTCGACTGCGTCCCGGAGAGCGGCGGTGATGTCGAGGTACTGAACGGCCTGACCATCGCCGAAACCGGCCGCACGGTTGCCGAGGAACTGACCAATGCCATCGCCACGATCGGCGAGAACATGTCCTTGCGCCGCGCGGTTGTGCTGAGCGTCGATGAGGGCGTGGTCGTGCCTTATGTTCACGCCGCGCTGAGCCCTGGTCTTGGCCGTATCGGCGTCCTGGTTGCGGTCAGCTCGTCTGGTGATGCCGGCAAGCTCGCCGAGCTCGGCAAGCAGGTCGCCATGCACGTCGCCGCTGCACGACCGGAATCGCTGACCATTGCGGAGCTCGATCCGAGCCTGATCGAACGTGAGCGCAGCGTGCTCAGCGAGCAGGCGCGCGAATCCGGCAAGCCCGAGAACATCATCGAAAAGATGGTCGAAGGCCGTTTGCGCAAGTTCTATGAAGAGAACGTGCTGCTCGAGCAGGTCTTCGTCGTCGACCCGGATCTGAAGGTGAAGGACGCCGTTGCCAAGGTCGCGCAGGAGCTGGGCACCGACGTTACCGTCACTGGCTTCGCCCGTTTCAATCTGGGCGAGGGCATTGAGAAGGCGGAGAGCGATCTGGCCGCAGAAGTGGCGGCAACACTAGCCGGAAACTGACCATCTGATCGACGCGGCGCGGTATCTGGCCGCGCCCAGCCAAGAGCGCGGAGCCGGATACGCCCATGACGCCATCGCCTGAGAGCGCCAGCGAGACGGGGCAGGTACCCTACAAGCGGGTCCTGCTGAAAATGTCGGGCGAGGCGCTCATGGGGCGTGGCGAGTACGGTCACGATCCGGCGACCTTGCATCAGCTCGCTGAGGAAGTCCGCGAGGTCATGGCCATGGGCGTCGATGTCTGCATGGTCATCGGCGGCGGCAACATCGTGCGTGGCCAGCAGATGGTGGCCATCGGCATCGAACGTGGCAACGCCGATCACATGGGCATGCTGGCTACGGTCATGAATGCCCTGGCGGTGCAAAGCGTGCTCGAACAGGCAGGCCTGTCGACACGCGTCATGTCGGCCATTCCGATGGCCGCCGTCTGCGAGCCGTATATCCGCCGCCGTGCCCGGCGCCACATGGAAAAAGGCCGTGTGGTCATTTGTGCCGCCGGCACGGGTAACCCGTTTTTCACCACCGATACGGCTGCCGCCTTGCGCGCTGCCGAGCTGTCCTGTGATCTGCTCTTGAAGGGCACGCAGGTTGATGGTGTCTACAGTGCCGATCCGAAGCGCGATCCGAACGCCGTGCGCTATAATCGGTTGACCTACCATGACGTGCTGAGCAACGACCTGAGGGTGATGGATGCTGCGGCTATTGCCTTGGCGCGCGAAAGCTGTATCCCGATAGCGGTGTTTTCCGTGCATGAAAAAGGGGCCTTCGCCCGCGTTCTGCGCAATGAGGCGCCGCACACCCTGATTACCGAAGAGGTATAACTTCCATGGCCGAGCTGGACATCGACGATATCGCCAAGCGTATGGATGGTGCGGTCGAAGTCCTGCGCAAGGAGTTTGCCGGCCTGCGCACCGGTCGTGCGGCCGCCAGCCTGCTTGAGCCGGTGGTGGTCAATGTCTATGGCTCGGACATGCCGATCAACCAGGTCGGCACCATCTCGGTGCCCGAGCCGCGTATGATCAGCGTGCAGGTCTGGGACAAGAGCAACGTCAAGGCCGTGGAAAAAGCCATCCGCGACGCCGGTCTCGGCTTAAACCCGGCCGCCGATGGCACTCTGGTACGCATTCCAATTCCGGAGCTTTCCGAAGAGCGGCGCCACGAGCTAACCAAGGTTGCGGCGCGCTATGCCGAACAGGCAAGAGTGGCCGTGCGTAATGTGCGCCGGGATGGTATGGATGTGCTCAAGCGTATGGAAAAAGATGGCGACATCTCGCAAGACGAGCATCATCTGTACGCGGATGAGGTTCAGGCACTGACTGACAGTCACATCGAGAGGATCAATGATCTTCTCGAGACGAAGGACAAAGAAATCCGTACTGTCTGAGTGCCTGCTCATGTCCCAGACTGCCCACCAATTAACCCAGCCGCTTGCGGTGCCGACGCATGTTGCGATCATTATGGATGGCAACCGGCGTTGGGCGCGCGCGCGCGGCCTGCCTGGCATTGCCGGCCATCAACGGGGTGCCGATGCGGCGCGCCGGGCGGTCGATGCCTGCGGTGAACTCGGCATCAGCTACCTGACGCTTTATGCCTTTTCGTCCGAGAACTGGCGCCGACCGGCGGACGAAGTCGGCGAGCTGATGAACCTGTTGCGCTTCTATCTGCGGCGTGAAGTGCGCACGCTGAAGAAGAACGGTGTGCGCGTGCAGTTCCTCGGTGAGCGTGACGGCCTGGCCGAGGATATACTCGAGCTGATGGAGAATGCCGAGAGCGCCACCGCCGGCAATTCGCGCTTGGTCTTGACCATCTGCCTCAACTATGGCGGCCGTCAGCATATTGCCGCCACGGCGCGCGAGCTGGCGAAAGCGGTCCAGCGCGGCGAGCTCGATCCGGAGCGGATCGACGAGAAGGTTTTCGATGACGCGCTCAATACCATGCAGATGCCGGCACCGGATCTGCTGATCCGGACCAGCGGCGAACAACGCTTGAGCAATTTCCTGTTATGGGAGATGGCTTACGCGGAGTTCGTCTTCCTGCCGATCCATTGGCCGGATTTCGGCAAGGAGCAGATGCGAGAGGCGGTGGATGAATACGGACGCCGTGAGCGCCGTTACGGTGCCTCGAGTGCGTAGGCCAGCGGACCCGCTGCTCGCCCAACGCATCATCTCCGCTGTCATCCTGGTCCCCCTGGTCATCGCTAATATCTGGCTCGGCGGCTGGGCGTTTCGCTTCCTGGTCATCCTCTGTGCCGTGCTGCTGGCCTATGAATACGGCCGCATGCTGACGCGTGCGCCGCGCTACGGCACGCGCTTTGCCGCCTTTGTCGGCGTGAGCATCGCTGTCGGCTTCGCGGTCGTTGCGTCACATGGTCCTGCTGCCGGTTTCTGGCTGCCGGTGTTGAGTGCCGTGACGGCGTTCGCGATCGGCGCGCGCATCGTCGGTGACCGGGTGCGGGCCTTCACCGGCGTCTTGTATATCGGCGTACCAGCCCTGGCCGTGGTCTGGCTGCGCGATCTGCCCGACCAAGGCCTGCTCGCCTTGCTCAGCGTTCTGATTTGTGTCTGGTTGACGGATACCGCGTCTTATTTCACCGGCCGGCGCTTTGGCGTCGCGCGCTTGGCACCTCGCTTGAGCCCGAACAAGACCTGGGCCGGCTTTTGGGGTGGCCTCGCCGCGGGCCCCGTCGCCCTTGCCTTCATCGCCGCGGTCGATGGCCACGGCGTACTCCTGCTGGCGGCGCTTACAGGCCTGGTGCTCGCCCTGGCCGGTCAGGGCGGCGATCTGTTCGAATCCTGGCTCAAGCGCGGTTGCGGCACCAAGGACAGCGGCCGGCTGATCCCAGGGCACGGCGGCCTGCTCGATCGCCTGGACAGCTTGATGTTCGCCGCACCGACCATGGTCGTCTTGTGTCTGGTCTTCGGCGGCGGTGCGCTGCCATGGCGCTAGAGGCGGCCGTGCAGGTGCACAGCGAACCGAAAACCGTCACGGTCCTGGGCGCAACCGGGTCGATCGGCGGCAGCACGCTGGATCTGATCGGTGCGGCGCCCGAGCGTTTCCGCGTCGTGGCATTGACCGCGAACGGCAATGCCGAGGCACTGGCTGCGGCAGCGATCCGGCTCGGCGCCCGATTTGCCGCCGTGGCCGATCCACAAGCCTACACCCGCCTACGCCAGGCGCTCGCGGGCTCCGGTGTCGAGGCCGCAGCCGGGCGGCAAGCGATCGTCGAGGCCGCCAGCCTGCCGGCGGAGTGGACCATGGCCGCAATCGTCGGTGCCGCCGGTCTGCAGCCCACCCTGGCGGCGCTGCGTCGCGGCCGGACGCTGGCACTGGCCAACAAGGAATGCCTGGTGTGCGCCGGCGCGCTCTTCATGGCCGAGGCTAGGGCGAGCGGTGCCACGCTTTTGCCGGTGGACAGCGAGCACAACGCCATTTTCCAGGCGCTCGCCGGCGATCGCCGCAGCCAGGTGGAAAAACTCATCCTGACCGCCTCTGGCGGGCCGTTTCGTGAGTACAGTCTGGAGCAGATGGCGGTCGTCACGCCATCGCAGGCGGCTGCGCATCCAAAGTGGCAGATGGGCGTGAAGATCTCGATCGATTCCGCGACCATGATGAACAAGGGGCTCGAGCTGATCGAGGCGCACCATCTGTTCGCCATGCCCGAAGCGCGTATCGATGTGCTCGTTCACCCGCAATCCATCGTGCACAGCCTGGTGGCGTTCGAGGATGGCAGCCAGCTCGCCCAGCTCGGCCAGCCGGACATGCGCATCCCGATTGCCTACACGCTGGGCTGGCCGGAACGCTTGCCGACGACATGCGCCCGGCTCGATCTGGCGGCCGTCGGCCAGCTCGCATTCTTCGCCCCTGATGAAACGCGCTTTCCGGCGCTTTCCCTGGCACGCGAGGCGTTGCGCGCAGGCGGGGCTGGACCAACCGTGCTGAACGCGGCAAACGAGGTAGCCGTACAGGCGTTCCTCGATGGTGTGATCGGCTTTCTTGACATCGCCGCCGTGGTCAGGGCCACGCTCGACACTTGCATGTGTCCGCAACCGACGTCACTTGAGGCGGTCGCGCAGGCGGACCACATGGCACGTCAGGCGGCTGCCGAGGTGATCGGTCGATGGCAGGCACGCCGTACGGGGTGATAACGGACGGACTTTGGCATGCTTGATGGCCTTACTGACTACGTCATACCTTTTCTGATCGTCCTGTCCGTCGTCGTCTTCGTGCATGAATGGGGGCACTTCATCATCGCGCGGCTGAATGGCGTGCGTGTCGAGGTGTTCTCGATCGGCTTCGGCCCGGAGCTGTTCGGCTTCAATGACAAGCACGGCACGCGCTGGAAGGTCAGCGCGCTGCCGCTCGGCGGCTATGTGAAAATGCTCGGCGATGCCGATGCCGCCAGCGCCACGACCGACGAAGCTCACGCCCAGGACGCCGACGCTTTTCCGTCCAAATCGGTCTGGCAGCGCATGGCCATCGTCGCCGCGGGGCCGGCGGCGAACTTCCTTTTTGCCATCATCGTGCTGGCGCTTTTGTTCGCGGTCGTGGGCCGGCCGTTCACGCCGGCCGAGGTCGGCGAGCTGAGCGAGGGCGGTGCCGCCGAAGCCGCCGGCTTGCTGCCGGGTGATCGTATCCTCGCCATTGGCGACAGCGAACTCGACAGCTTCACCGACTTGCAGCAGATCGTCAGCACATCGCCCGGCGAGCCGCTCGAATTCGTCATCGAACGCGACAGCAGCGTGTTCAGCGTCGAGGTCACGCCCGAACTCAGCGAGATCACCGATCGCTTCGGCAACACGCGCGAGGTCGGCCTGATCGGTGTGACCCATTCACAGCTCGATTTCGTGCGCAGTAACCCGATCTCGGCCGTGGGCGAGGCGGTCGGCGAGACCTGGCGCATGGTCTCGGTCACGCTGCAAGCCCTCGGCCAGATGATCGTCGGCGCACGCGGCACCGAGGATCTCGGCGGTCCGCTGCGCATCGCGCAGATGTCCGGTCAGGTCGCCCAGGACGGCATCGTGCCGGCAATCTGGTTCACGGCCGTGCTGTCGATCAATCTGGGCCTGATCAATCTGTTCCCCATCCCGATGCTGGACGGCGGCCATTTGGTGTTCTACTCCATCGAGGCGTTGCGAGGCCGGCCGCTCGGCGAACGGAGCCAGGAAATGGCCTTCCGCTTCGGGCTTGCTCTCGTCTTGTCGTTGATGATTTTCGCCACCTGGAACGATTTGGTTCAGCTGAAGATCGTAGATTTCATATCCGGCCTTGTCTCGTAAGCGATCGGCCGGTCGCCAAGAACAAATGCGGCCTTGGGGAACGTCAATGGTCCTGCGCTTTGCGACGCGGTTGTTTGTCGCTGCTTGTTTTGTATTGATCGGTGCCGTACTCAGTCCCGCCCCCGCGCAAACCGGCGAAGGCACCATCCAAGCCATCGCGGTCGAAGGCAATCGCCGTATCGAGGCGAGCACGATCCGCAACTATCTCGACGTCGACGTCGGCGATCCGTTCGATCCCTCGAGGCTCGATGCCTCGCTGCGCACCCTGTTCGGCACCGGGCTGTTCGAGGATGTCTCGCTCGATCGCGAGGGCGACACGCTGGTCGTACGGGTCGAAGAGAACGCCATCATCAACCAGATCGCTTTCGAGGGTAACGATAAGCTGGGTGACGACGTGCTGGAAACCGAGATCCAGCTGCGGCCGCGCCAGGTCTATCGTCCGGCCGACGTGCAAAATGCCGTCGAGCGCATTGTCGAGTTGTACCGGCGCAATGGCCGGTTCGCCGCGGCCGTTGAGCCCAAGATCATCGAGCAGCCGCAAAACCGCGTCGATCTCGTCTTCGAGATCTCCGAGGGGCCGCTGACCGGTGTCGAACGCATCAACTTCATCGGCAACGAGGCCTATTCGGACAGCACGTTGCGCGGAGTCATCGAAACCAGCGAGTCGGCGTTCTGGAAGATCCTGAGCACGACCGACAATTACGATCCCGACCGGCTCAACTTCGACCAGGAACTGCTGCGCCGGTTTTATCTCGAGCGCGGTTATGCCGAGTTTCAGGTCACGTCCGCCATCGCCGAGCTGACACCGGACGGCGAGGGCTTTTTCATCACAATCACGGTTGATGAGGGTCAGATCTACAATTTTGGTGCAATCGATGTCGCCAGCCAGGTGCCGGACGTCGATCCGGAAACCCTGCGCAACCTGCTCGAGGTGTCCGAAGGCAAGACCTTCAACGCCGAGCGCGTGCAAGACAGCGTGCTGGCGATCACCGAAGAGCTCGGTCGCCGCGGCTATGCCTTCACCCAGGTTGAACCGGTCAGCGATATCGATCCGCAGAACCAGACCATCGATGTCACCTTCAATGTCCAGGAGGGCCCGCAGGTCTACGTCGAGCGCATCGATATCATCGGCAATCTGCGCACGCTTGACCGGGTCATCCGCCGTGAGTTCCGGCTTTCGGAAGGCGATGCCTTCAACACCGACCTTTTGCGCGAATCTGAGCGGCGCGTGCGCAATCTGGGCTTTTTTGAATCCGTCGATGTCCGCACCGAGCAGGGCAGTGCCCCCGATCGTATTGCGATCACCGTCGAAGTCGTCGAGCGCTCCACCGGTGAACTGAGCTTCGGTGCCGGTTTCTCGACCTCGGACGGCGTGCTCGGTGACGTGCGCTTGTCCGAGCGCAACCTGCTTGGCCGCGGTCAGGATCTGTCGATCCGCGCGACGCTGTCCGGTCGCCGTCAGGAAATCGACCTCAGCTTCACCGAACCGTATTTCCTCGGCTACGACCTCGCCGCTGGGTTCGATCTGTTCAGCACGCGCACCGATTTCCAGGACGAATCCTCGTTCGACCAGGAAAGCCTGGGTGGTGTGCTGCGCGCGGCCTATCCCTTGAGCCGCTATTGGCGCAATGGCTGGCGCTACACGCTGCGCACCGACGAGATCAGCAATGTGCCGGACGACGCCTCGCAGTTCATCAGGCAGGAAGAAGGCGACACGCTGACCAGCGCGGTCGGCACCAGCTTCACCTATGATCGCCGCGACAACCGGTTCCTGCCGTCGGAAGGTCTGTTCTTCGATGTCGATTTCGATGTCGCCGGCCTCGGCGGTGACAAGCAGTATCTGCGCACCGAGCTGGACACCCGCTACTACTTCCCGTTCACACCCGACATTGTGCTCAACCTGAACGCCAATGCCGGTGCCATCACCGGTTACGCCGGCGACGATGTCCGCCTGTCGGACCGCTTCTTCATCGGCGGCAATTCTTTCCGCGGCTTCCGCTTCGCCGGTATCGGCCCGCGAGACATCACCACCAATGACGCGCTTGGTGGTAATCTCTATGGTGTCGGTACGGTGGAGCTGCGTTTCCCGCTCGGCTTGCCGGAAGAGCTGCGTATCTTCGGCCGCGGTTTCGTTGATGCCGGCACGCTGACCGAGATCGATATCGACAGCCCGCTGATCGCCGATAGCGGCGCGATCCGTGCGGCCGGTGGTGTCGGTGTTTCCTGGCTGTCGCCGCTTGGACCGATTTCGATCGACTATGCCGAGCCGATCAAGAAAGAAGACGAGGATCGTACCGAGAATTTCCGGGTCAGCTTCGGTACGCGGTTTTAATCTGACGACAACGGAGCCGAAACGATGTGGGTACGTCACCTGATCCCGTTCTGCTTGGTTGCGCTGCTCGTCTTGGGCACGGGTCTGGCGCGCCCTGCGATGGCGCAGGAAGCAGCGAATGGCGACGGCGAGTTGCTGCCGCCGGCGGTGGTCGCGGTCATCGATTATCAGCATATCCTGCGTGAATCTGTGGCTGCCCAGAACATCCGCTCGCAGATCGAGGCCAAGAGCGCTGCCTATCAGGAGCAGGTCACGGCGGACGAGCAGTCCTTGCGCGAGCGCGATGCCGAACTCAGCAAGCAGCGCTCGCTGCTGTCGCCTGAGGCGTTTGCGGAAAAGCGCGAGGCGTTCCAATCGGATGTCGCCGAGGTGCAGCGCAAGGTGCAGGCCCAGCGCGCCGAACTCGACGAAGCGTCCGCTTACGCTTTGAACGAGGTGAAGAAGGCGCTCATCCAGATCATCTCCGATCTGGCGCAGCAAAAGGGCTTCAATGTCGTCTTGCCCAATTCGGAAGTGCTGTTCTTCGCCACAAGGCTCGATCTGACCGAACAGGTGCTGACGCGCCTGAACGAGGATCTGCCCGAGGTCGAGGTCCCGGGTCTCGAGGGCTGAGCTCGTGGCCGATCCGCGTTTCCACCCCCTGCCCGAGCCGCGGCGGCTGGGCGATATCGCCGAGTTCGTGGCGTGTGATTTGCAAGGCGGTGATCCGCAATCCTTGATCATCGGCATCGCTGCTCTCGACAAGGCCGGGCCGCAGGAGCTCAGCTTTCTCGACAACAAGAAATACCTCGATGCCGCGCGGCAGACGCGGGCCGCCGCCGTGTTCATCAAGCCTGAGCTGGCCGACGCCTTGCCGGAGGGCTGTGCGCGCCTGTTGACCGATGATCCCTATCGCACCTACGCCATTGCCGCCCTGGCAGCCTATGGCGTGCGCGATCCGCGCGACGAAGCCGGCATCCATCCCGGCGCCCATGTCGATCCGGAAGCCAGTCTGGGCGAAGGCTGTTCGATCGATGCCGGGGCAGTCATCCGACCGGGCGCCATGCTCGGTGCGCGCTGCCGTATCGAGCCGAACGCCGTCATTGGCCGCAATGTCAGCCTGGGCGATGACACGATCATCGGTCCAGGAGCCAGCCTGAGCCACTGCATGGTCGGTTCGCGGGTAATCATCCATGCCGGCGTGCGCATCGGCCAGGACGGCTTCGGTTTCGCCATGGGCCCCAAGGGCCATGTGAAGGTGCCGCAACTCGGCCGCGTGATCATCGAGGATGATGTCGAAATCGGTGCCAATAGTACGATCGATCGCGGTTCTGGCCAGGACACGGTCATCGGGCGGGGCTGCAAGGTCGACAATCTGGTGATGATTGCCCATAACGTGCGGCTCGGGCCGGGTTGTGTCATCGTTGCTCAAAGCGGCATCTCGGGCAGCGCGCAACTGGGCACCGGTGTCGTGCTTGCGGCGCAATCGGGCGTCACAGGGCATCTCGAGATCGGCGACGGCGCCGTTTTTGCGGCACGCTCGGCGATCATTCGGGACATGCCCGGCGGGGAGACCTATGGCGGCGCGCCGGCCGTGCCTGTGCGGCAGTGGCGACGCCAGATGGCTGCGTGGCACCGATTGACGCGAGAAAAAGGACACAAGGGATGAGCGGGCACGCGATCAAGCCGGTGGAACCGCCCAAACAGTTCGATATCAACGCGATCCAGCGGATGATCCCGCACCGGCCGCCGATGCTCCTGGTCGACCGGGTGGAGAATGTCGTGCTCGACGAAAGCTGCGTCGGCATCAAATCGGTGACCATGAACGAGCCGTTCTTCCCCGGGCATTTCCCGGGCGAGCCGGTGATGCCCGGCGTGCTCATCGTCGAATCCATGGCGCAGACAGCGGCCGTGCTGGTCGTCGCCACGCTGGGTGCGGCCGCCGAGGGCAAGCTGGTCTACTTCATGAGCATCGATGACTGCCGCTTCCGCCGTCCGGTCGTGCCCGGCGACCGGCTCGAGATGCATATCCGCAAGGTCGCCAAGAAGATGAGCGTGTGGAAGTTCTCAGGCGAGGCCAAGGTCGACGGCAAGGTCGTCGCACAAGGTGTGTTTGCCGCCAAGATCTCGGACAACTGATCATGAGCACCGCCATCCACCCTACTGCCGTGGTCGCGGATGGCGCATCGCTGGGTGTCGACGTTCAGATCGGCCCCTTCTGTGTCGTCGGTGCCGAGGTTCAGCTCGGCGATCGGGTCAGACTGCACAGCCATGTCGTGGTCACCGGTCACACCACGCTCGGCGAGGACTGCGAGGTCTATCCGTTCGCCGTGCTCGGCACAGCGCCGCAGGATGTCAGCTTCAAGGGCGAAAAAACCGAGCTGGTCATCGGGGCGCGCAATCGCATCCGCGAGCACGTCACCATGAATTGCGGCACGACCAAGGAAAACCTCGTCACGCGGGTCGGCGATGACGGCTTCTTCCTGATCGGCTGTCATGTCGCGCACGATTGCGTCGTCGGCAACAATGTCATCATTGCCAACGAGGTTGCGCTGGCCGGCCATGTCAAAGTCGGCGATTTCGCCTATCTGGGCGGGCTGGCGGCGATCCACCAGTTCGCGCGCATCGGTCGCTACGCCATGATCGGCGGCATGGCGGCGGTGGAAGATGATGTCATTCCCTATGGCCTGGTCGCCGGCAATCGCGCGACCCTGCAGGGTCTGAACCTGGTCGGCATGAAGCGACGCGGTTTCCCCAAGGACGAGATCAACATCCTGCGCCGGGCCTACAAGGAGCTGTTCGACGGCGACGGCACCTTTGCCGAGCGCGTCGAACACCTGGCCAGGGCCTATGCGGACGCACCGCGCGTTATGGAAATCGTCGCGTTCATTCGGTCGGAAGACGCCAGGCGTTCGATCGTCATGCCCCTGGTGCCCGCGGCCATGCGCGTCTAGGCAGGCGCGCAATGGCACGGCGTCTGGCCATTCTCGCCGGTGGCGGCAGCTTGCCGCGCGATCTCGCCGATGCGGCGCTGGCCCAGGGTCGCGAGGTGTTCATCGTCGCTTTCGAAGGTCAGACCGATCCGGCCTGGCTTTCGCCCTATGCGCATGCCTGGGCCCGGCTCGGCGCGGCGGCCGGCGTCATCAACCTGCTGCATAGCGAACAGATCGACGATGTCTGCATGATCGGCCCGATCCGGCGGCCGAGCTGGGCCGCGCTCAGACCGGATTTCCGCGCCATGCAGCTCATCGGCCGGCTGGCGCTCAGCGGGTTGGGACAGGGCGATGACCGTGTGTTGTCTACGGTCGTGCGCGAGCTCGAACGCGAAGGCTTCAAGGTCATTGGTGCGCATGACATCGTCGGTGACCTGCTCACACCACTGGGCGTCATTGGCGCGGCGCACCCGGATGAGGTGGCGTTGAAGGACGTCCGCCGCGGCATCGAGGTTGCCCGGGCACTCGGCAAGCTCGATGTCGGCCAGTCTGTCGTGGTGCAGCAAGGTCTGGTGCTGGCTGTCGAAGCGATCGAGGGCACCGACGCCATGCTGAAGCGTTGTGCCGAGCTCAAGCGCGACGGACCGCCCGGCGTGCTCGTCAAGTTGAAGAAGCCACAGCAGGAACGCCGCGCCGATCTGCCGGCCGCTGGCCTGCGCACGGTTGACGGCGTGATCGCTGCCGGGCTGCGCGGCATTGCGCTGGAAGCCGGCCAAAGCCTGTTGCTCGAGCGCTCATCGGCGCTGGCGGCGGCCAATGCCGCCGGTCTGTTTGTCATCGGCATCGATCCCGAACGGCCAGATCTCGGTGTCTGAGCTGATCTATCTGGTCGCCGGAGAAACCTCGGGTGACATTTTGGGCGCTCGGCTGATGGCGGCGCTGCGCAAGCAGGCACCCGAAGTCTCGTTCGCCGGGGTCGGCGGCGTGCGCATGGCCGAGCAGGGCCTGGACAGCCTGTTTCCCATGGATGAGCTGTCGCTTATGGGGCTTGCCGAGGTGTTGCCGCATCTCCCGCGCCTGCTCGGCCGCTTGCGCCAGACGGCGGACGATATCGCGCGCCGTCGGCCGGCGGCAGTGGTCACGATCGATGCGCCGGGCTTCAACAAGCGCCTGCTCAAGCGGCTGAAGCCGCCGCTCCCGGCGAGGATCCACTATGTTGCCCCGCAACACTGGGGCTGGCGGCCGTCACGGGCGAAGAAACTGCCCGGGCTGTTCGACGATATGCTCTGCTTGCTGCCGTTCGAGCCGGCCTTTTTCGAGGCTTACGGCGTGCGCGGCACGTTTGTCGGCCATCCGGTGGTGGAAGAACCACCGCATCCGCCCGATGGCGCGATCATCCGGGAGCGCTTGGGTCTTGAGGGCGTGGCGCCGCTGCTCGCCGTGTTGCCCGGCTCGCGACGCGGAGAGATCGACAAGCTGGCGCCGGTCCTAGAGGAAGCCCTGGGGGCCATCGTCCAGCGCCATGCGAACGCACAGGCGATCGTGCCGGTGGTGCCCGCGCGGGCGCAGCTTGTGCGCGAGGCGACGGCGTCCTGGCCGTTGCCGGTGACGATCTTTGAAGATCGGCCGGCGCGCTTCGATGCCTTCGCCGCTTGCGATCTGGCCATCCACGCCTCGGGCACGGTCGCGCTCGAGCTGGCGCTCGCGCATGTGCCGTGCATCACGATCTACAAGGTGAATGCGCTTACAGCCGCGATCGTCCGGCGGGTGATCCAGGTCGATCATGCCAATCTGGTGAACATCATCGAGAAGCGTGTGGTCGTACCGGAACTGATCCAGGAGGACTGCACACCGCAGCGCATTGCCGACCAAGCGCTCGCGCTCCTGGCCGATCCGACGGCGCGCGAACGGCAATCGGCCGGCATGGCGCGTGTCATGCGCACCTTGGGCCAGGGCGACCCGGACACGCCGAGCGATCGCGCTGCCGCGGTCGTGCTTGCGCGCATGCGGAGAGCGAACGCCGCTCAACCGGCGCAAGACGGATCAGCGCAGCAATAGAGAACGGGCGTGAGCTGACCACCCACACCCGTCTTGGAGCCGCTTAAAGGGCAGGTCTCGTCGATTAGCCGCGCTGATCGACCGGCACGAACGCGCGCTTGCCATAGCCCGTGTAGAGCTGGCGCGGCCGGCCGATTTTCTGCTCCGGATCGACGATCATCTCGTTCCATTGGGCGAGCCAGCCGACGGTGCGCGCCAAGGCGAAGATGGCGGTGAACATCGAGGTCGGGATGCCGATCGCTTGCAAGATGATGCCCGAATAGAAGTCGACGTTCGGGAAAAGCTTGCGCTCGACGAAGTAATCGTCCTCGAGCGCGATCTTCTCCAGCTCCATGGCCAGCTTGAGCTTCGGATCGTTGGCCTTGCCGAGAACTTCGAGGACCTCGTGGGCATTGTCCTTCAGCACCGACGCACGCGGGTCGTAGTTCTTGTAGACCCGGTGACCGAAGCCCATCAGGCGGAACGGATCGTCCTTGTCCTTGGCGCGGGCGAGAAATTCGGGCACGCGGTCGATGTCGCCGATCTCGTTCAGCATCTGGATCACGGCCTCGTTGGCGGCGCCGTGCGACGGACCCCAGAGCGAGGCGATGCCGGCGGCAATCGCGGCGTAAGGGCTGGCACCTGTCGAGCCGACCAGTCGCACGGTCGAGGTCGAGGCATTCTGCTCGTGATCGGCATGCAGGATGAAGATGCGATCGAGCGCGCGCACGATTGCCGGGTCCGCTTTGTAGGGCTCGCACGGCACGGCGAACATCATGTGCAGGAAGTTCTCGGCGTAGCTCAGATCGTTGCGCGGGTACACGAACGGCTGACCGACATAATACTTGTAGGCCATGGACGCGATGGTCGGCATCTTGGCGATCATGCGATCGGTCGCGACCTCGCGGTGGCGCGGGTTCTCGATGTCGGTATCGTCATGATAGAAGGCCGACAGGGCACCGACGACTGCGATCATCACCGCCATCGGATGGCTGTCACGCCGGAAGCCGCGGAACAGATAGTTGATCTGCTCGTGCAGCATGGTGTGATAGGTGATGTCCTTGTCGAACTGCTCGAACTCGTCCTTGTTCGGCAACTCGCCGCGCAACAGAAGGTAGCAGACCTCAAGAAACGAGCTCTTGGTGGCCAAGTCTTCGATTGTATAGCCGCGATGCAGAAGCACGCCGGCATCGCCGTCGATATAGGTGATGGCGGAACGACAGGCGGCCGTTGACGTGAAGCCGGGATCGTAGGTGAACATCCCAGTTTGGCCGTAGAGCTTGCGGATGTCGATCACGCTCGGACCGACGCTGCCCTCGATGACCGGCGCCTCGACACTCTTGTTGTCAGCTACCACCGTTGCGTTTTTTTCGCTCACTGGCGCCCTCCTGGGTTTCGCTGTTGCCTTCGGTATGAGGATCTCACGACACGGATCAGCGGTGAAAGCGCCAATCTCGCCGTGCGCGCGTTGCGCTCATGGTTGCACTGCGTCATAGCTGCGAGCATTCACACCCGCTATGGCGTCGTCAATCCTTCCCAATGTCTCGGTGCGCCCAAGCACCTCGGCGACCTCGAAGACACCGGGCGACATATGCGAACCACTTAAAGCGACCCGCAATGGCTGGGCGAGCTTGCCCAGACCGACACCGCGTGCCTCGGCCTCGCGCCTGAGCGTGTCCTCAAGCGTGGCGGCATCCCAGGTATCCAGCTCGGCAAACACCGCCCTAAGGTCCTGTAAGTAGGCCATTCCGTTGGCGTCCAGGAGCTTGTCGGCCTTGGCTGTGGTGATCGGCAGCGGTCGCTTTGCGACGTAAAACAGCGCGCTGTCGGCCAGATCGATCAGGGTTTCGGCGCGCAGCTTGAGACCGCTCATGCCCTTGTGCAGGCGGTCTTGACCGGTCTCGTCGACGACGGCGCCGCGCGCTGCCAAGAAGGGTGCGACCATTTTCACCAAGTCGGCGTCATCGCTCTGGCGGAGATAATGGGCGTTCAGGCTGGTCAGCTTGACCAGGTCGAAACGCGCCGCCCCTTTGCCGACGGCGCTGAGATCGAACCATTCGATCGCCTGTTGGGTCGAAATGATTTCGTCGTCACCGTGGCCCCAGCCCAGGCGCAGCAGGTAGTTGCGCATGGCTTCGGGCAGGAAGCCCATGTCGCGGTAGGCATCGACGCCAAGCGCACCATGCCGCTTGGACAGCTTCTTGCCATCCGGGCCGTGGATCAGCGGGATGTGCGCAAACACCGGCACGTCCCAGCCAAGGGCCTGATAGATCAGACTTTGCCGGCCGGCATTGGTCAGGTGATCATCGCCGCGAATGATGTGCGTCACACCCATATCGTGATCGTCGACCACGACCGAGAGCATGTAGGTCGGCGTGCCATCCGCGCGCAGCAGCACGAGATCGTCGAGCTGGTCATTGGCGAAGCGGACATCGCCCTGCACCTGGTCACGCACGATGGTCTCGCCGGTGCGCGGGGCCTTCAGGCGGATGACCGGCGGCACGTCGGCCGGTGCGTCGGAGGCATCGCGCTCACGCCACCGGCCATCGTAGCGCACCGGCAGGCCGGCGGCGCGCTGGGCTTCACGCATGGCGTCCAGCTCTTCCTGGCTGGCGTAGCAGTGATAAGCATGCCCCGCCTCGAGCATGGCCCTGGCGACCTCGGCATGGCGCTCGGCACGGCTGAACTGGAAGACCGGCTCGGCGTCGCTGTGCAGCTCGAGCCAGTCGAGACCGTCAAAAATGGCCTGGATCGCGGCTTCGGTCGAGCGCGCGCGGTCGGTGTCCTCGATGCGTAACAGAAACTGGCCGCCGTGATGGCGGGCATACAGCCAGTTGAATAATGCCGTGCGCGCGCTACCGATGTGAAGAAAACCTGTGGGTGAAGGGGCAAATCTGGTAATTACACTCATGCGCGAACTTTTTCCTTCATCTTCAGCCAAGGCGCCGGCTCTCTAGCACAGCTTTCGCAATGACGCACACGTACATGGCGCGCCTGGTCCGGCAGTTTGGCACGGAGAACAGCGCCGGTCTGCTCGCTGCCTGGCGTTGGCTGTATGGCCAGCTACTCGCCGACCAGGAACGCTGGCTGCTCTGGTCGCCGGTCGGGCTGGGATTGGGCATCGGCATCTATTTCGCCCTGCCGGCCGAACCGCCGCTAGCGCTGGGTATTGGTCTGAGCTTGATCTGCGCCTGGATCCTCATCCGCGCCCACCAGCAGCAGGCGTCGGACAGCACGCGCATCCTGCTGGCGATCCCCGCGATCATCGTGCTCGGTTTTGCCGCCGCCGAGTTGCGCGCCTGGCAGGTCAAGGCACCGGTTCTGGCCAAACGCGATGCTTACCAGGTGACCGGCCGGGTGGTTTCGCTGGAGAACCGGGTCAAGGATCGCCGTCTGGTGCTCGACCGGGTCACGCTCGAGGGGCTCAGCCCGCATGACACGCCAAAGCTGGTGCGCGTGACGGTTCGGCAGACGGAGCCCGTGCTGCGCATCGGTGATGATCTCGATCTGCGCGCCGTGCTCATGGCGCCGCCTGAACCGGTCTATCCCGGCGGCTACGACATTGCCCGACACCTCTATTTTCAGCGTATCGGTGCGGTCGGCTTCACGCTTGGCGAACCGGTCGTGCGCGGCCGGCATCCGCCCAGCACTTTTCAGATCAGCTTGACCCGTTTGCGCGTCAGTATCGCCGAGACCGTGGCTGAGGTTCTGCCTGGCGAACGCGGCGCCGTGGCGGCCGCCTTGCTCACCGGTCTGCGCGGCGGCATCCCGGGGGATGTCTGGACCAACATGCAGCGCGCCGGCATCGCCCATCTGCTGGCCTTGTCCGGGCTGCATGTCGGCCTGGTCGCGGGGGCGATCTTTCTGTGCGCCCGCTACGGCCTGATGCTGACGCCGGCACTGGTCGTGCGCATTCCCGCCAAGAAGCTCGCAGCGCTCTGTGCCATGGCGGCCGCCTTTGGCTACACCTTGCTGGCCGGCGCGACGATTCCCACCCAGCGCGCCTGTATGATGACCGGCGTGGCGCTGCTCGCGATCCTGCTCGACCGCAACCCGTTTTCCATGCGCCTGGTCGCCTTCGCTGCGACCATGATCTTGCTGTTTCGCCCGGAAGCCTTGCTCTCGGTGTCGTTTCAGATGTCGTTTGCCGCCGTGCTCACGCTGATTGCCGCCTATGAGACCGGCGCCGGGCCGATGGCGCGGCGGCGTCCGGCGGTCTTCAGCCTGAGTGCCTATGTGATTGGCCTGTCGGTCACCTCGGTGATCGCCAGTATGGCGACCGCACCCTTTGCGATTTTCCATTTTCAGCGCTTCGCCCTGTTCGGCATCGTCGCCAATCTGCTTGCCGTGCCGATTACCGGTCTGATCGTGATGCCGGCGGGTCTGCTGGCACTGATCGCCATGCCTTTTGGCCTGCATGCGCTGCCACTGCATGTCATGGGCATCGGTATCGACGCCGTGCTGCGCGTTGCCGAGGCGGTCTCGGCCTGGCCTCTGGCCGCCTTGAACGTGCCGCAACCGCCGTTCGTCGTGCTCTTGCTCATCAGCCTGGGCGGCATCTGGCTGTGCCTGTGGCTGCGCGCCTGGCGCTATGGCGCGATCGTGCCGATCGCCTTGGCGCTTGTCATCTGGGTGCGCTCACCGCCGCCCGACCTGATCATCTCCGGCCGCAGCGATCTGGTGCTGGTCAACAGCGGGGAGCAGGACGGGCGGGTGACGATCGCCGGCAAGGACCGCTTCGCCCAATCCATCTGGCTGGAAACACTCGGGGAACCGAAGCTGGAGCCATGGCCGCAGCCGGATCGGCCCTGGCAGGATGTGCGCTGCGACGGACACGGCTGTCTGTTGGAGCGCCATGGTTGGCGCATCGCTCTTTCAAACACGCCGGCGAGCCTGCAGCGCGATTGCCGGCAGGCTGATCTGGTGGTCACGGCCCAGTCCTACGCGCGCTGTCCGAACGACAGCGCTGCCATGCTCGGCTGGCTCGAGCGCCGGCGCGCCGGCACCATCGCGCTTTGGCTGACATCCGATGGCTTGCAGCGCGAAAGCGTGCAGGGCACGAGGGGGCAGCGGCCCTGGGTACGCGACTCCCTGGCACGCTAGGCGGCCTTAACGCTTTCTTAACGCTGCTGCACCATGATGGCCGGGAAGTGACGGGCGGTTTGCACGCGAGTTGCGGCCGTGCCGATGACATGCCGAGAAAACGGGTCTTGCGCTCATGCTTTTGCGTCTTCTGCTCGTCCTAGTCACCGTCTTGGGGATCAGTGCCTTCGGTACGCGGGCGGCGGAGCTTGGCTTGAGCGAGACCGATGCTGAACTTCTCAACGAGTTGGATCAGCTGGGCATTTTCGCCGAGGACGAGATCGAAAGCCTTCGACGCGACTTGACGGCGGAGCAGGGCAGCGAGCCCACGCGCGGCCGTGTCGAGGCCGAAGCCGGGGCGTCTGCTGACCCGCGCGACGATGTCGTCGTCGATGACCTGTTGGCTGAACTGGAACAGGCTGCGACGGCGGCGCTGCCACCGGGTGCGCGCGCATCGGGCGATCCGGAACCGGTCACGCCCGCGGCCGAGCATGTCGACGGCGCTGGCGGTGCTGAGAGTGACGCCGTCGTTGCCGGTGGCGCCGAACCGCGCGTGGATCCAGACCACGATGACGGTTCGTTCTCACGTCTCGAGGTCGGCGATGGTCACATCATGGCCGAAGCCCCGGGGCCGCTGGCAAGCGACTTGGCCCATATTATCAACACTTTGCGTACGCAGATCGGTGATGCGCAGCGGGTATTGCAGATCGGCGAAGGCCAGGACGATGGCCTCGTGGCCAGCGATCTCGAGGTCGAGCTGAAGCTTGTGCTCCAGGCCGACGCTTACGGTGAAATCACCGGCATGCGTGTCTTGCGCGAGGGTGAGGCGATCGGTCAGCGCAATGATGTGCATACCTTGCGCATGCGCCTGAGCGAGCCGGCGCCAACCTTGCTGAGGAGTTTGCAAGACCGCTTCTTCACCGATTCGGACCGGGCGCGGCGCAGCCTGTCGGTGGGTTTCGATCGCCCGACCCTGAGCGTCGACGGCTACGATGAGCGCGACAGCTATCCGATCATGCCGCCGCTGCCCCTGCTCAATCTGCCGGTGAATTGAATCGAGCGATGACCTCTACGTGGTCGCGGCTTTCCGCGCGTCGGTCACCGAGGGCAGCGAGCGCACACCCCCGGCCCTGCCCGGTCTCGGACAGGTTGCCGATTGGTAGCAAAGTTCGGCACAGCGCCCGGCGGACGGCGTTTTCCAAGCTCGGTCGCCGGCTTGAAGCGTCGCGGCGCACCGCTTGCGGATGCAGCCACGCGCGTTGCCGGCTGCGGATGCGGGAACACCCGTGCCACGGACAGCCGCCGCACAGGTTGGCACCTTGCGGATTGGCGCGGCACGGCCCAGCAGGCGTTCGGCTCGTGCAGCCCGAGCGGGCGTGAGGATGGCTAGCGCGCAAGGCGCGTGCCCTCGAGACGGGATTCGCTCAAAAGGGCATCGGCCAGGACGATGGCGACCATGGCTTCGCCCACAGGCACGGCGCGAATGCCGACACACGGATCGTGGCGCCCGGTTGTGCGGATGTCGATTTCGCGGCCGTGCCGGTCGATCGAACGGCGGGGTGTCAGGATCGAACTGGTCGGTTTGACGGCGAAGCGCACGACGATGTCCTGGCCGGTGGAAATCCCACCGAGAATGCCGCCGGCCTGATTGCTCATGAAGACCGGCCTGCCGTCCGCGCCGATGCGGAGTTCGTCGGCATTCGCTTCGCCGCTCAGGGCGGCTGCAGCGAAGCCGGCACCGATCTCGACGCCCTTGACGGCATTGATGCTCATGCACGCCTTGGCCAGCTCGGCATCGAGCTTGTCATAGACCGGCTCACCCAGGCCCGCCGGTACGCCTTTCGCCACCACCTCGATGACCGCGCCGACGCTTGAGCCGGTCTTGCGCACCTCGTCGAGCAGCTCGGCCCACCGGGCAGCCGCGGCGGCATCGGCGCACCAGAACGGATTGCGATCGATTTGGTCGGGATCGAAAGCGGCGGGATCGGCCCGATCGCTGCCGACCTGGACCAGCGAGCCACGGATCGTGACCGTATCGCCGAGAACCTTGCGGGCAATGGCGCCGGCCGCAACGCGCATGGCGGTTTCCCGGGCACTCGATCGCCCGCCGCCGCGATAATCGCGGATGCCGTATTTGGCCTCGTAGGTGAAATCGGCGTGGCCGGGGCGATACTGCTGCGCGATATCACCGTAGTCCTTGCTGCGCTGATCGACATTGTCGATCACGAGGCCGATCGGCGCACCGGTCGTCTGGCCGTCGAAGACACCGGACAGGATGCGCACGGTGTCCGGCTCGCGCCGCTGCGTGGTGTATTTCGATTGCCCGGGCTTGCGTCGGTCGAGCCAATACTGGATGTCCGCCTCGCCCAGCGGCAGGCGCGCGGGCACACCGTCGACGACGCAGCCGATCGCCGGGCCGTGGCTTTCACCAAAGGTCGTGAAGCGAAAGGTGTGCCCGTAGCTGTTGCCGGCCATCACACGGTCGCAATGTCCGGGGCATCGGCCGCCTTCATCCCGACGACATGGTAGCCGGCGTCAACGTGATGCACTTCGCCGGTCACGCCCGAGGCCAGATCGGAAAGCAGGTACAGGCCGGCCCGGCCGACCTCGTCCTGGGAGACATTGCGCTTCAACGGCGCATTGTATTCGTTCCATTTGAGGATATAGCGGAAATCACCAATGCCGCTCGCTGCCAGGGTTTTCACCGGCCCGGCGGAGATGGCATTGACGCGCACATTCTCCCGGCCGAGATCGGCGGCCAGATAGCGAACGCTGGCTTCGAGCGCCGCCTTGGCGACACCCATGACGTTGTAATGCGGCATGACCCGCTCAGCACCGATATAGGTCAGCGTCAGCAGGCTGCCGCCGTCGTTCATCAACGGCCGGCAGCGCCGCGCCATGTCGGTGAAGCTGTAGCAGGAGATGTCCAGCGTGCGCAGGAAGTTGTCGCGCGACGTGTCGACATAGAGCCCCTTGAGTTCACTTTTGTCGGAAAAGCCGATCGCATGCACGGCGAAGTCGATACTGCCGAACTGCTCGCCGATTGCCGTGAACAGCCGGTCCATCGAGGCGTCATCGGTGACATCGGCATTCACGATCAGCGGCGCGCCGACCTGCTCGGCGAGCGGCCGGACCCGCTTTTCCATGGCCTCGCCCTGGTAGGTCACGGCAAGTTCGGCGCCGGCTTCACGCAGGTTGCGGGCGATCGCCCAAGCCAGCGAGCGATCATTGGCGATGCCCATGATCAGCCCCTTCTTGCCGGTCATCAGCCCGTTTGTCGAAGCCATCCGCGATCTTCCATCTGGTTCTTTGCCAAGCTCAGCGCGTTCGTCACCGACGACTTCAGTCGCTTGCCGATCACCCTTTGTGCCGGGCGTCTACGGTAGCCTTGGCGGATCATGGCGGCGTTGAGTTCGGCGCCAAGGATGACGATCGACGCCGTGATATAGAAAAAGAACAGAGTGAGCACAATGCCGGCAAGCGGGCCGTAGGTGACGCTGTAGCTGGCGAAACTCTGCACATAGTGCGTGAATATGTTGGCCGCGCACAGCCACAAGCCGGCAGCGAAGACCGCACCCGGGACGGTGTCGCCCCAGCCAAGGCGCAGATTGGGCAGAAAGCGATACATCACCAGCAAGATGACACAGAGCACGAAAAACGCGAAGGCGTGCCTGACAACCGTGAACAACACCTGCCAGCCGAGCGGGATGCGCATGAGCGCATCGAAGACCAGGGCGGTCACCGGGCCGGCGACGAGCACGGTCATTTCGATGACCAGGAGCAGGGCGAACAGGATGGTCAGGAAAAAGCTTTGCAGCCGGGCATGCCAGAAGGCCCGCGGTCGGGGCGTATCATAAGCCAGATTGAGGGCGAAGCGCACCGCTTCGAAGCCGCTCGATGCGACGTACAGGGTGATGAACGCGCTCAGAGTCAACAGGCCGCTGCGGGGCTGGTCGAAGACCTCTTCCACGGCCGGTGTGATCGTCGTGGCCACTTCCGGCGGGATGCTCTCCAGCGCGAATTCGATGAACTCGTGCGCCGCCTCGGTCTGACCGATGATCGAACTCAGGGACACGAGGAAGATCAGGAAGGGAAACAGCGCGAAAACGACCGTGTAGGCAATGTGCCCGGCGACCACGGTGCCGCCGACGCTGAGAAAATGCTGAACGGCGTTGACCAGCAAGCGGAGAAGACGCCAGAGCCAGCCAGCCCCGGTCGCCAACCCCGACCCCCAGTTCCGCAGCGTGTGCACACGGTCGCGCTTTTCACGCCCGAGCGGCTCTCCTATGGTGCCGCCAGCTTGCTGCATCTCTGTCCCCTGTTGAGACGTCACCCATGGCCTCTACCACGATCTTCGACAAAGCCAAGTTACCCAGCCGTCACACATCGGTCGGTGCCGACCGTGCCCCGGCGCGCTCCTATTACTATGCGATGGGCATGTCGAAAGACGAGATCGGCCAGCCCTTTGTCGGTGTCGTGACCACCTGGAACGAAGCGGCGCCGTGCAATATCGCCCTGTCGCGCCAAGCGCAGGCGGTCAAGCGGGGTGTTGCCGAGACCGGCGGTACGCCGCGGGAGTTCACCACGATCACGGTCACCGATGGCATTGCCATGGGCCATGAGGGCATGAAGAGCTCACTGATTTCGCGCGAAGTCATCGCCGATAGCACCGAGCTGACCGTGCGCGGCCACTGCTATGATGCCCTGGTTGGTCTGGCCGGTTGTGACAAGTCGCTGCCCGGCCTGATGATGGCCATGGTGCGGCTCAACGTGCCGTCGGTGTTCATGTATGGCGGCACGATTTTGCCGGGACGCTTTCAGGGCAAGGATGTCACGGTTCAAGACGTGTTCGAAGCGGTCGGCCGCCATGCGGTCGGCGATATGAGCGATGAAGAGCTCGAGGAACTGGAGCGCCAGGCCTGCCCGAGTGCCGGATCGTGCGGTGGCCAGTTCACCGCCAACACCATGGCCTGTGTCTCCGAGGCCATGGGTCTGGCACTGCCGGGTTCCGCCGGCACGCCGGCACCCTTCGAAAGCCGCGACGAGTACGGCGCCGCCAGCGGTCGCGCCGTCATGGAACTGCTCAAGAGCGGCATCCGTCCGCGCAATATCATCACGCGCCAGAGCCTGGAGAATGCCGCCGTGGTCGTGGCCGCTTCGGGTGGCTCGACCAACGCTGCGCTGCATCTGCCGGCGATCGCCCATGAGGCCGGCATCGCGTTCGATCTGCATGATGTCGCCGAGATCTTCCGCAAGACGCCCTACATCGCCGATCTGAAGCCGGCAGGGCAGTTCGTCATGCGCGATCTGCATGATATCGGCGGCGTGCCGGTGCTCATGCGCGCGCTGTTCGAAGGCGGCTACCTGCATGGCGACTGTCTGACCGTGACCGGCAAGACGGTCGCCGAAAACCTGGCCAATATCCGCTTCGATGCTGAGGCTCAGCCGATCATCCGCGCCACGAGCGATCCGATCATGCCGGTCGGCGGTGTCGTCGGCCTGAAAGGCTCGCTCGCGCCGGAGGGCGCCATCGTCAAGATCGCCGGGCTGAAATCCCTGCAGTTCACCGGCAAGGCACTCTGCTTCGATACTGAGGAAGACGCCATGGCGGCCGTGCAGGCCGGCAAGTACCAGGCTGGTGATGTTTTGGTCATCCGCTATGAGGGACCAATCGGCGGGCCGGGCATGCGTGAAATGCTGGGCGTGACCAGCGCCATTTACGGCCAGGGCATGGGTGACAAGGTGGCGCTGATCACCGATGGCCGTTTCTCAGGAGCCACGCGCGGTTTCTGTATCGGCCATGTCGGCCCAGAAGCGGCCGTGGGCGGCCCGATCGGTCTGCTGCGCGATGGCGATACCATCCGCATTGATGCCGAGGCCGGTATCATCGACATTGATCTGTCCGAAGCCGAGCTTGCCGAGCGGCGCGCCGCCTGGCGGCCGCGGCCGCAGAATTTCGGTTCGGGCGCGTTGTGGAAATACGCCCAGACGGTCGGTCCGGCGGAGAAGGGGGCGGTGACCCATCCGGGCGGCGGCGGAGAGCTGCGGGTCTACGCGGACATCTGAGCCATGGCGCGGATCGCCATTGGCGGCCTGCACCACGAAACCAACACCTTTGCGCCCAGCCGCGCCGGTCTCGAGGCGTTCCTGCAAACCGATGGCTGGCCAGGCTTGCTGCGCGGACAGGCGATGTTCGACGGCGTCGCCGGCATCAATCTGGCGATCTCGGGCTTTGTCGAGGCCATGGTATCGTCCCACAGCCTGGTTCCACTGGTCTGGGCCAATGCCGGCCCGTCCGGACCGGTCACGCGGCGCGCTTTCGAGACCATTGCCGGCTGGCTGATCGACGACCTGAAGGCCGCCTTGCCGGTCGATGCCGTGTTCCTCGATCTGCACGGGGCCATGGTCACCGAACATCTCGATGACGGGGAAGGCGACCTGCTGGAGCGCGTGCGCGCGTGCATCGGCGCCGACATTCCCATCGTCGTCGCCCTCGACCTGCACGCCAATGTCAGCGATGCCATGGTGGCTCTGGCAGATCGGCTCGAGGCCTATCGCACCTATCCACATGTCGACATCGCCGATACCGGCCGGCGCTGTGCCCGCCAGCTCGATGTGATTTTGAACGATGGCGGCAGACCGGCTAGAGCGCATGTCAAGCTGCCGTTTCTGATCCCGCTGCCGGCGCAATGCACCTTGAGCGAACCGGCTGCCGGGATCTATCAGGCTTGTCGCGATGCATCGCCGGAAGGCCAGGCGATCGGCGCGAGTGTCGCGCTCGGTTTTCCCAACGCCGACACGGCCGCTACCGGGCCATCGATCATCGCTTATGCTCAGACAGAGCACCAGGCCCGGTGCCTGGCCGAACGATTGGCAACGCAGATCCTGGCCGCCGAGAGCGCGTTCACGGAAGCCCTGTACGCGCCTGCCGAAGCCGTTCGTCTGGCTTTGGCGGAAGGGTCAGGCGAGGCGCCATGGGTGCTCGCCGACACACAGGACAATCCCGGCGGCGGCGGCAGCTCGGACACAACCGGCCTGCTGCAGGCACTGATCGACGCAAAGGCCGATGACGCGCTTTTAGGCCTTATGGTCGATCCGGTCCTTGCCGAGATCGCCCACACCATCGGCGTCGGCGGCCAGATCGAGGCACCGCTCGGCGGGCGGCACGGGCCCTCTGGCGTGCAGCCGGTTGCCGGTCCGTTTCGGATCGAAGCGCTCGGCAACGGCCGGTTTCTCGCGCAAAGCGTGATGTATGCCGGTGCGCGCATGGAGTTGGGGCCTATGGCGCTAGTGCGTGTCGTGCGCGCGCCGGGCGTCCAGGTTGTGGTCGCCAGCCGTCGCGTGCAGCTTGCGGACCTCGCCATGCTGGCACATCTGGGCGTGGATCCGCGCAAGCTGAAGATTCTGGCTGTAAAGAGTTCGGTACACTTCCGTGCGGCATTCCAAGAGCTGGCCGAGCGAATTCTCGTCGTCAAGGCGCCGGGTCATGTCCTTGCCGAACCTGCGGATCTGCCATTCTGCAAATTGCGTCCTGGGGTGCGCATCGGACCGCGCTCTGGCGAGGTTACCCACAGGCGTAAGCCTTGAACGGCCAGGTTGTTAAGGTTACCGTCAGGGTACAAAAAAAGATCTCGCCATACGGATGACAACCATGCCCCACGCTTCAGCCACGACGCTCACGGCGTCGGAGACGGCTAGCTATAGTGAACTGCTCGAACTCGGTCTGCGGTATCTGAGCGATGACGAACGCGCCGCCTTCACCCGCCAGGCGGACATCGGCGAGGGCGCCGACATCGAGCTGGCGCTCACCGATCTCGTCGCCGATGCCAATGGCGATATCGTCTTGCACAACGATTCCAACTTTCGCTCGGTGACGATTTCCTCGAGCGAGCCGGTCGTCAACAGCGGCATTGCCGAAGCGCGCGAGACCGATGCCGGCGTGGATGTCGAGGGCCTGCGCTTCGTTCAGTTCATGAACGGTACGACCCTGTTCTACCACGACGGCTTCGATCTGATCATCAACGCCGAGACGCTCTGAGCGCTGGGCACGGTCACGGCTGTGTCCGAACGGGGCGTCCGCGGACGTTGAACGGGGCGCGGGCAGGCGTTGGCCTACTCTTCGCCGAGTGTCCGAAAGCTGCTGACATCGCCTTCGCAGAGGCCCTGCATGAGGCTGCGCAGTTCGCTCGCGCCATCATTCTCGTTGGCTGCTGGCAGCACGTTGAGCCGCTCGGCCAACCACAAGATGATGCGGGTATTGCCGTTGTCGATCTCGCGCTCGATGGCATGCTGGACAGTGTCACGCAGGCAGTGCGGCGCGTCCGTCGGGGTCAGGGCTGTGGTGTTCATGGCAACCTCGTGGACATGACGGCGCACACGGCGGTGCTTGGCGACAGTACTTGCTGAACATCCGAGCTCATTGGCGATTTCAGCATTACTTGCACCTTCATCAATCATCGCTTCGCCAATTTGCCAGTTCAGACGTTTGCGTTTGCCCTTGGCTTGCGATGCTTTGCTGTCCTCAAATGCTTGGGAGCTCATCAAATGACATCCTTGGCGGCGTCGTTAAGCTACTGTTCATGTAGCTATAGGAAATAGTTCCTAAAGTCAAAGGGTTAGCGGTACGGCGCGCCGGCGTATATCCCTTAGCCACCGTTGACTTGAATCACCGGTGCGAAATGCACCTTAAGTAGATTTCACATCACTAACTTTAGCGTGATTGGTGATGACGTGACCGGTGCCCCGACCCAGACGCAGGCGATCGCAGAGGATGTTCACTACTGGCAGCGGCGTTGCCTGCAGGCCGAGCGCAACGGTCGGGACAAGACCCGCTATCTGGCGGAAGTGAGCCACGAACTACGCGAGCCGATGAACGCGGTGCTCGGCATGACCCGGCTCTTGGCCGAGAGCGAGCTGTCGGCGCCGCATAAAGAATACGTCGCCGCCATCGAGGAAGGCGGCCGGGCACTGCTCTCGATCGTCAACGATGTGATCGACCTGGAGCGGATCGAGGCCGCGCAGCTCGCACTGGACGATCGACCGTTCGCGCCACGCGGCCTGTTCCGTTCGGTGTTTGGACTGATCGAGACGTGCGCCGCCGCCAAGGGCCTGCAGGCCTGCGTCGATTTGCATGACAGCCTGCCGGAGCAGCTTCAGGGCGATCCCGGGCGGCTGCGGCAGATCACGCTCAATCTGCTCGGCAATGCCCTGAAATTCACCGAAAGCGGCACCATAGCGCTCCGTGTTCACGCCGAGCCGGTGCTTGATGAACGAACCAGGCTGACCGTTGTGGTTGATGACAGCGGCCCGGGCATGGCCGCCGACCTGCGCGCTCGGGTGTTCGACGCGTTCGTTCAGGGCGGCAGCGACGATGCCCGCGTGCGTGGCGGCAGCGGTCTTGGCTTGGCGATAACCGCACGCTTGTGCGCGCTCATGGACGGCACGATCGCCTGTTTGCCCGGGCCTGGCGGCAAGGGCAGTCGGTTTGTCGTCCGTTTGCCGATGCAGGTGCCGGCGCCAGCGCAGCCGACGGACACCGCGCCCCGGCCTGAGCTTGGATCGGGCATCCTGATCGTTGAACCCGATAGCCATCGCGTGGCGCGTCTGAGCGGTCCGCTGCGCTCGGCCGGTTTCCGTGTGCAGGCCATTGCCGACAGCAATGTCGCTGCCTGCCATCTGGCCGATGCAAAGAGCGATATCGGCCTGGTGCTGCTGGCCTGCCACCGCGACAGCCGCACATGGCAAGCGTCGGCGCAGGCCCTGCGGGCAAGTTGCGGCGACCGCCCCTTGCGCCTCGTGCTGCTCGCCGTTGCCGGTTTCCGGGGTGATGCCGCGGCAGCCCGTCGGGCAGGCTTCGATGGCTATCTGAGTGAGCCGTTGCGTCCGGCCGTGTTGCTGCGCGCGGTCAGCGATCTGCTTGGCGCACGACACGATGATATGACCACGCGCCACAGCGCTCGCGCGGTCAGGCCGCTGCGCCCGCTCGATGTGCTTCTGGCTGACGACCATCCGCTCAACCGCCGCCTGGCTGAGTTGCTGCTCGAACGCGCCGGGCATCGCGTGACCAGCGTCGATTCCGGCGAGGAGGCGGTGCGCGCGGCGCGCGGCCGGGCGTTCGACGTCATTATCATGGATGTGCGCATGCCCGGCATGGGCGGGCTCGAGGCCAGCCGGCAAATCCGCGCCGATCGCACGGCCAAGTGGACGCCGATCATCGCGCTCACGGCAAATGCGGCGACCGGCGACGACGAGGCCTGTTTTGCCGCCGGCATGGATGACGTCCTCACCAAGCCGGTGCGCCAGGAGGCCCTGCTCTATACGGTCGAGGAGTGGGGGCGGGTGATGCCGCCCCCGGCCGGCTCGGGCTGAGGCCGGACCGGCAGCGGCAAGGGCCGCCGCTGGCCGTTACGAGCGCTTTTGCTTCTCTGAGTGATCGAGCAGCTGGCGCTTGGCGGCGGCAAACGCTTCGTTTAGTGCCTGATGGCAGTCTGGATGTGGCTCGCGGCTGACGACGATCTCCGAGCCCGGTACGTCGATGTCGATGCGGACGTCGTACATCGTGCCTTTTTGCGCCGCACGTGCCGGTGCCTCAACCACGACGCGGCAGGCGGTCATGCGCTTGTAGATGCTCTCCAGCTTGGCCACCCGCTGGCGGATGTCGTCCTCGATCGCGTCGGAATGCGGGACGTTGTGGAAGGCGATCTGGAGCGGCACGCTCATTGTTATTCTCCTGAGACTCGCAATCACGTCCGCTAGGTCAGCACGGGCTCGATCGCTCAGCAAGGACCATTCCAAGCGGCGCTGGCGGCCGCACTGAAGGCGCTTTGCGCGTGCCGACCTGCGCCTGCCACCATAACCGCAAGTGGAACGCCGTTACCGTGTCATCGGGTCGCTATCCATTTACGCGCTCTTACCGCTTGGGCTTTCCCTTATTGATTTTATTAGCAACTTCTAGTTGATGACTGGCGTAAGTTAGCTGTGTCGTGTGAAAGGATGGCGTTGTGTCTCCGAGGTATCTGCCCCTAACGGGCATCGTGTTCATGGGCAGCCTGGCTGCAATTTCAGTGCACAGCGCCCATGCACAGACAGCAAATCTCAATGTAAGTGCAGAAGTCGTTACTGAATGCAGTCTCAACGCCGGCAGCTTGAATTTTGGCCAGTATGTCAGCGGTCAGACCAACGCAGTTGATCAGCAGGTTGATGTGACTATCGATTGCGATGCAATGACTTTGTTGAAGTTTTCCGCCGGCAACAATTCCGACGGGACAGACCGCGGCATGCGCGCCAGTGGCAGCGCCGACATTCTCAACTATCAGGTTTATCAGGATACCGCACGCAGCTTCCCGGTCGGCGACGGTACCGGCCTCGGTACAGGCATGATTGTGCCGGGCAACCCCAACCCCAATCCCGTGACCGTTTATGCCCGTCTGTTCGGCGGTCAGACCGTACCTGCGGACACCTACAGCGACGTCATCGTCGTCACCATGGAAATCCAGTAACGCACAAGGACGCGTCATGCGCTCTGCCCTGCTCGGTGTCCTGCTCGGCCTGGGCTTGCTGACGCAAGCCCAGGCTGGCGCGATCTCGGTGACCCCGACCCGTCTCGCCATCGACAGCAGCGAGCGGTTCGGCACGCTGGTCCTGGAAAACCGCGGGGATGCCGCCTCGCTGGTGCAGCTCAGCGCGCACGCCTGGCAAGACGGTGACAACACCAGCATCGGCGAGCCGACCCAAGACCTGGTCGTCGTGCCGCCCGTGGTCGAGATCCCCGCCAGAGGCCGGCAGATCGTTCGCCTGGCATCGCGCAGCGCCTCGGCGAACGCGATGGAAGCCAGCTACCGGCTGCGCATTCAGGAAGTGCCGACCGAGGTCGGTCCGGCTCTGGGCGTGCGCATCGCGTTGAACATCAACATGCCGGTGTTCGTAACGCCGCCGGGCGGGCGTCCCGACGTGTCCTGGTCGCTACTGGCAGCGGAGCAGGGCGGCTGGTGGCTCCAGGCGCGCAACACCGGCAATGCGCATCTGCGCGTGCGCGAACCGAGCATCGCCACGTCGGCCGAGGCCGGCTTCAGGATCGACGACATCGCCTACGTTCTCGCGGGCCAGAGCAAGCGTTGGCACATCTCGGCCGAGGCCGGTCTGCGTTCAGGCATGACGGCAGTCCTCGCCGGGAAAACCCCTTCTGGCGATCTAAATGCGCGGGTCATGGTACCGTAAGGCCAGCCTCGGATGTGCCTGCTTCGCACTGGCCGCGTTGCCCGGGGTTCTTGCCGCTGCGCGCTTCAGTGGCGACGACGACGCATCGAGCGCCCTGCGTATGAGCGACCCGCAAGCGGACGCGCCGCCAACAATCGATCGACCGGTTGATCCGGTACCGGGCCCAGCGCCCAATGCGCCGCAACCGCCCGGAGCCGAGCGCGCTGCCCGCTCCACGGCGCAAACACTCTCCGATCTCGATGCCGCGATCGCCGCGTTGCTCAATCCAAGCCTCGACGAGAAGGCCTGGTTTGCCATGCAAATCAGACCGGCATCGGGCGCCGGGCTCGCCGAGCCGGCGACCGCATTCGATGGCAAGCTCGCAGACACAGCCCCAGTCGGCGCCGCGCCCGCGATCACGCGGCCGAGCCTGCGCTCACCGGCGGTCCTTGGCGGCGAGCCGACGGTCCGGCGGCGCGATCCGATCGATGCGCCCTTACTGCCGCAGCGCGCATGGCAGGAATGGATCGCCCAGGTCAACGTCAACAGCCAGCCGGTCAGCGATGCGGCGATCGTCCTGCGCGCGCCGGATGGCGGCTTCGCCATCACGCTCGAGCAGGCCAGGGCCTGGCGCCTTCGCTTTGATCCGCAAGATCAGGTCAGCATCAACGGTGAGCCCTTCCTGCCACTGGCAGCACTGGACGGGGTCATCGCGCAGTTCGACGAACAGACACTGCTGCTCCAGCTCGATGTGCCGCCAGGGTTGATGCAGCGCGCCATCGTCGATCCGTTCGAGCGCACATTGCCACCGCCCGAGACCGGCAGGGGCGCGACCTTCGACTATGACCTGCAGTTCTCCGCCGGCGATGATGTCGATGGCCGCATCGACGGCCTGTTCGAAGGCAGCCTGTTTCACCCGGCCGGCGTGCTGACGAGCACCATGCGTGCCCTGGACATGGCCTCGAAACAGGCCGACGCGCAGCGCCTTGAGACGACGTTCGCCCGCGACTTCCCAGACAGACGAGCATCGCTTCGCCTTGGCGACACGCTCACGCCGGGGACGCGGCTGGGCAATCCGGTGCGTTTTGGCGGCGTGCAGTGGGCGAGCAACTTCCAGACCGATCCCAGCTTCATCACTTTTCCGAGGCCGAGCATTGGCGGTCTGGCCGAGCAGGACAGCCTGGTCGAGGTGTTCATCGACAATAGCCGACGCGCGACCAGCCCGGTGCCGAGCGGGCCCTTCGAGATCGACAATATTCCGGTGTCGAGTGGTGCCGGTGAGGTGCAGGTACGCGTCCAGGATCTACTCGGCCGGGAGCAGATCATCACGCAATCCTACTATGTCTCGCCAAGGCTGCTGCGCGCGGGCTTGTCCGAATACGCCTATCAGCTCGGGTTCTTGCGCGAAAGCTATGCCGAGAAGAGCTTTGACTATGGTGATGCCATGGCCGTCGGCAGCCATCGTTACGGTTTCAACGACAACGTCACCGGCGAGGTTCACGGCGAAGCCAGTCCGCAACAGGGCTCGATCGGCCTCGGCGCCACGGCAGCGGCGCCCGGCGTAGGCGTGGTCAGCCTGGGTCTGCAAGGCAGTGTCGCCGAAAGCGAGGGCGCCGGCGCTCGCGCGTCGTTGGACTACGAGTACCGCCGCGCCGGCTGGAATGTCGGCACGTCATTCTTGTGGAGCACGGCCGATTACCGCCAGCTCGGTCTGGCCGATGCCGTGCCGCCAAAGCTGGTTTCACGCATCAGCGGCGGCCTCAATCTGGGCGCTTTCGGTCGGATCGGTGTGTTCGGCGTCTATGCCGATCGACGGGGCGGAGTGTTCGATCAGGCGTCAGCGTCTGCCAACTATGCGGTCAATCTCGGTCCGGGTACGCTGATCTTGAACGCGCTGCACGCCTTCGAGCCGGACGATGAGGCCGTGCTCACGCTCAGCTATTCCATGCCGTTGGGTGAACGTCAGTTCGTTTCCGCAGGCGGTGATCTGCGCGTCGGCCGCCAGGTGGCGCGTGCGCAGTTCCGACAGTGGCGCGGTGCCAGCGATCTCGGGCTCGACTATGACGTCAGTGCCGAGCTGTCCGATAACCAGCCGACGGCGCGGGTGCGGGCCGAGTACAACACCCGGCTGGCGGGCTTGAACGCCTGGGCGCGGGTCGGCGAGGATCGCAACGCCCTGCGCGCCGGGGCGACCGGCAGTCTCGGCCTGCTCGCGGGCAAGCCGTTCATGACCAGGCGGCTCGGCCGCGCCTTCGGCATCGTCAGCCTGCCAGGCTTTGCCGATGTCGATGTCTATCATGACAACCAGCTCGTCGGCCGTACTGATGCGCGCGGTGATGCGGTTGTGCCCAACCTGCGGCCTTACGAGATCAATCGCCTGCGCTTCGACGTCGCCGATCTGCCGCTCGAGGCGACATTCGGCTCAAGTGAGCGGACCGCCGTGCCGTTTGCCGGCGGCGGTCTGGCCCTGACCTTCGATGTCGAGCGTCGCTATCTTGGCACTGCGCGTCTGTTCGACAGTCTAGGCGCGCCCTTGCCGGCCGGTCTGGTCCTGCGCGCAGAGGCGCCAACGTCGGCGCAGGCGACGGTCGCGGAGGGCGGTTTTGCGTTCATCGAGGGCGATACCCTTGATGCCTTGACGCTTCGTGCTCGGGGCGAGCCGTCCTTCACCTGCACGATCACCGAGCCACTGCGCGCGGATGGCATCACCGACTTGGGAGAAATCGTTTGTCTGCGCCTGTAACCGGCCTGATCGCCTTAAGCTTCTCTGTCGTCCTGTGCGCGGCTGGCGCCAAGGCCAGTTGCCAGATCGACGTCGTGCCGATCAGTTTCGGTGTGGTCAACGCCAGCGATGGCGCGGCCAGCAGTGGACGGATCAGCGTTTGGTGTGCGGACGCTTCGGCCTTCCAGCTACGTCTGGCTGCCGGGCAGGGCAGCGTCGTCGACCGGCGCATGCACGGCCCGGGCAGCGGTGCGCTGCACTACAATGTCTATCTGGATCCGGGCCATCAGCGCATCTGGGGCGATGGCATTTCCGGCGGCGAGACCATCAGCGCTACGGTTGACGCCGGCGAGACCATGGACTTCGATATCCATGGCCGCGTGTTCGCGGATCAGGCGGTGGCACCGGGAACGTATGGCGACACCCTGGTCATCGAGGTGGTGTTTTGAGGCGTTCATCGCTGTTTGCTGAACAATCGCGTGATATCTCTACCATAAACATCTGAATTGCGTGCATTAACACGCATCTGAGTGCTTTTCGAAAAGCGCTTACCCGGTTACACTCCCAGTTGGAATTTGGGGATCCCTTTACCCTTTGGTAGGGAAGTCAGCGGAAGCTGGCGTCGGGCCAGGGAAAGGGAGAGTAGGATGAGGTTGCGGCTTGGTGCGATCCTCGCGCACGCATCATTCGTGGTCTTGGCGGCGGGCGGTGCTCTCGCCGCTGATCAGACCAGCTACATGTCGGTCGGCGTCACGGTTATCGATCCATGTGCGCCGGGCACGCCGCCCGCATTTGCCAGTATGTGCCAATCCGGCGAGCGGACCGCCGAGCATGACGGGCCGACCATCAAATCTGTGCCGGCGACGCCCGCCGCGCAGCCCGCGCGGGCGCAACCATCGGGCAGCTAGCCTGGCGTGCCAGGGCGAGCTTGGCGCAAACGGCGGTGCTGTCGGCGTTTGGCCCCAACCAGGGAGTCTCTGCTGATGCCCAGCCGCCTGTCCCGGCGCCATGCCGTTTCGCTGAGCCTGGCATCGGCGACGACGCTGGCCCTTGGCCGGTCCCCGGTCCTGGCGGCACAGCCCAGCTTCGAACAATGGCTCGATGGCGTGCGCGCCGAGGCGCAGCGGCGCGGCGTTTCCCCCGCGACGCTCGATCAGGCCCTCGCCGGGCTCGAGCTCGACCCGTCCGTGATCGAACTCGACCGGCGTCAGCCGGAGGGACGCATCAGCTTCGCCACCTATCGTAGCCGGGTGCTGTCAAGCCAGCGGGTTGAGACCGGCAAGGCGAAGCTGCGCGCCCATCGCACCGATCTGGAGCGCGTTGCCGCGCGTTACGGCGTGCCGCCGCGGATCATCGTCGCGCTCTGGGGTATCGAAACGTCCTACGGTGGCTTCACCGGCGGCAAGCATGTCATCCGCTCGCTGGCCTCGCTCGCCTATGACGGTCGCCGCGCCGAATTTTTTCATGACGAGCTTATGCACGCGCTCAGCGTGCTCGATACCGGCGTCGTCGCCCATCCGAACATGAAGGGGTCATGGGCCGGCGCCATGGGTCAATCCCAGTTCATGCCGTCGACCTATCGTCGCTATGCCGTCGACGCCGATGGTGACGGCAAGGCTGACATCTGGCAAAGCCTGCCGGACATTTTCGCCTCCATGGCCAACTATCTGCGCGAAGCCGGCTGGGACGGCGACTACATCTGGGGGCGGCAAGTGCGATTGCCGGCCGGTTTCGCCCCGCAGCTGGCTGATCTGGACACCCGCCTGCCACTGTCGCGCTGGGCGGATCTGGGGGTGCGACGCGCTGATGGCGGGCCGTTGCCGGTCGCCCCGATCGACGCCTCGGTCATCGCGCCCGACGGTCTGAGCGGCCCGGCCTATATCATCTACGACAATTTCCGCGTGCTCATGATCTGGAATCGTTCGAGCTATTTCGCGCTCACGGTCGGCGAGCTTTCCGATCGCATCCGCTGGGGCTGATGCCGTGAAACGCGTTCTGATCGCCTGTCTTCTGATCAGCCTGGTGGTTGCCGGCGGGTGCTCGCGGCGCGGTGCCGAGCATGCCCCGACCGGCGTCGGCGTCTACAAGCTGGGCAAGCCCTACCAGATCGGCGGGCGCTGGTATCACCCGCACTACGATCCGGAGTACAGCGCGGTCGGTATCGCCTCGTGGTACGGCAGCGCATTTCACGGCCGGCCGACCGCCAATGGCGAGCGTTTCGACAAAGACCGCATCAGTGCGGCGCACACCACGCTGCCGCTGCCAAGCCGCGTGCGCGTGACCAATCTGGAAAACGGCAGGGAAATCGTCCTGCGCGTCAACGACCGCGGGCCCTTTGTCGACGACCGCCTGATCGATCTTTCCGAAGCGGCCGCACGTGAGCTGGGTTTCCATGAAAAAGGCCTTGCGCGCGTGCGGGTCGACTTTCTCGGTCTGGATAGCGCGCGCGGCACACCGCCCGAGCCGAGCAAACCGACCCGGGTGGCCAGCCACCAAGCGCCCGACTCATCGCCGCCAGAGCCCGTGCGTGCTGCGCCCGCGCCGAGTACGCCAGAGCTCGTGCAGGCGGCACTGGCCGGCTCGACCGCCTGTCTGGCCGGCGAGCCCACCATCCAGATCGCCGCTTTCAGCGATGCCGGGCGCGCCCACAGTCTCGCCGGCTACCTGAAAGGACGCGGCTTTGCCGGTGCAGCCGTAAGCGCTGAAACGGGCGAGCCGACGCTCAACCGGGTCCAGGTGCGCGCGCCGGCCGGCGGTGCGCGGCCGGAGGTGATCCTCGGGCAACTTCGTGCTATGGGCTACAGCAACGCGTTCATCATCGAGGACGGGCGCTGCGGCGCCGTGATGCGCGGCTAGCCCGGCCCCGACGGCTCGCCGATTGGCGGGACCTGTTGTCATTTTCAGACCTATCGAACTGAAGAGCGCCACGATGTCATTTCTGCCTCGCGTCGTCTTGTTGCTTGCCTGTTTTGTCGTCCTGTCAGCGCCAGCGAGCCAGGCCGAGACTTATGATCTGCCAGCCCGCGCAGCCATCTTGATCGACGATACGACGGGGCAAATCCTGTTCGAGAAGAACGCCGATGAAGCCTTGCCGCCGGCTTCCATGAGCAAGTTGATGACCGCCTATATGGTGTTCAGCCGGCTGAAAGAAGGCTCGCTGTCGCTCGACGACACCTTCCCTGTCAGCGAAAAGGCCTGGCGCAAGGGTGGCTCGAAAATGTTTGTCGAGGTCAATACCAGGGTCAAGATCTCGGATCTCTTGCGTGGCATCATCATTCAATCAGGCAATGACGCCTGCATTGTCGTCGCCGAAGGTATTGGCGGTACCGAAGATAACTTTGCCACGATGATGACCGATACGGCGAAAGAGATCGGGCTGAGGGACAGCACCTTTCGCAATGCCAGCGGCTGGCCGGATCCCGATCATTTGATGAGTGTGCGCGACCTGGCCCTGCTCGCTCGGACGATTATTCATGAGTTTCCGCAATACTATGACATCTACGGCGAGAAGGACTTCGAGTACAACGGCATCGTGCAGTATTCGCGCAATCCGTTGTTGCAACGCAACGTGCCGGGCGTTGATGGCCTGAAGACCGGCTACACCGACGAGGCCGGCTACGGACTGGTCGCCTCGGCCGAGCGCGAAGGTCGCCGCCTGATTATGGTCATTGCCGGACTGGAAAGCGCCAATGCGCGCTCGCAAGAAGGCGAGCGCCTGCTCGAATACGGCTATCGCCACTTCAACGCCTATCGTTTGTTCACCGCCGGCGAGACGGTCGAGAACGCGTCCGTGTGGTTGGGCGATGCCACCTCCGTGCCGCTCGTGCCCAAGCGCGATGTGGTGGTTTCCCTGTCGCGGGAAGCCCGGCGCGACCTCGAGGTCAAGCTGGTCTATGACGGCCCGATCCCGGCGCCGATCGATGCGGGCACCGAAATCGCCAAGTTGCAGATTTCCGTGCCGAACCAGCCGAGCTTCGATGTGCCGCTGACCGCCGGCGAAACGGTGGATGCCGCGAGCCTGGTCGGCCGGGCGCGCTCGGCGCTGTCCTATCTGATCTGGGGGCCGACCTCCTGAGCGGACTTGCGGAGACGGTAAGCCTCGGGCCGCGTGCCCAGGGACTGTTCATCACGTTTGAAGGCGGTGAGGGGGCCGGCAAGAGCACGCAGATCGCCCGTTTGGCCGCCTGGTTCGATGCACGCGGCCATACGCCGGTCATCACCCGCGAGCCCGGTGGCACACCCGGTGCCGAGACGATCCGCGCGCTGCTGATCGATCCGGCTCGGCCCGCCTGGCAGCCTTCCAGCGAGATGCTCATGCATCTGGCCGCGCGCTGCGACCATGCCGAGCGGGTGATCTGGCCGGCGCTGGCGGACAACCGCGTGGTCTTGAGTGACCGCTTTGCCGACTCGACGCGGGTCTATCAGGGCCTGGCCGACGCGCTGGCGCTCGAGTTGATCGATGCCGTCCATGATCTTCTGTTGCGGCTTTGGCGGCCCGATCTGACCCTGGTGCTCGATGTGCCGGTCGAGACCGGGCTGGCGCGCCGGGCGCAGGCCGGTGGCGGCAACCGCTATGAGCAAAAGGACGCTCCTTTTCATGAGCGCGTGCGTCAGGGATTTCTCAGACTGGCCGAAGCCGAACCGGCGCGCATGGTCGTCATCGATGCCAGCCAGGGCGAAGACGCGGTCGCGCGTGCAATCATCGACACGATCGAAGCCCGCTTTCCCGACTGGCTGCCGGCATGAGCGCGAACACCCTCGACATCGCCTCGATACCGGCGCCGCGCAGCAACCGCCGGCTGATCGGCCATGACCACGCCGCACAGGTGCTCGATCAGGCGTTCGCACGCTCCCGTCTGCCGCATGCCTGGCTGCTGCACGGACCATCCGGCATCGGCAAGGCGACGCTGGCCTTCCGCTTCGCCAGATACCTGCTCGCTGAGCCTGCCGCGCGCGGCAACGGGCTGGCGGTTGCCGAGCATGCCCAGGTGGCGCGCCTGATCGATCAAGGCGCGCACCCGGATCTGCGCATAATCGACGCCACGAGCGGCGAGGCACGCAAGGCGCGCGCCGCGATCCCCGTCGAGCCGGTGCGCGAGGCGGTGGCGCATGCCCACGCCACAGCGGCCATGGGCGGCTACCGCCTGCTGGTGATCGATCCGATCGAGGCCCTGAACGCCAATGCCGCCAATGCCGTGCTCAAGCTGATCGAGGAGCCGCCCCGTCGAACTGTGATCTTGTGCATCAGCCACCGGCCGGAGATGACCCTGGCGACCATCCGCTCACGCTGTGCCCGCTTGCGCCTGGCGCCGCTGAGCGATGCCGACTGCGTCAGCGCGATCGCCTTGGCCGCTGGCGTGGACGAAGCCGAGGCTGCGGCCCTGACCTCGCTGGCACCGGGCCGGCCCGGTGCGGCCTTGCGCCGGGTCCAGACCGGCTGGCCCGCGCTGTTGCATGAAACCTTGATGTGTCTCAGTGCCGCCGACACCGCCGATCTGCATAAACAGGCGCACGCGCTGGCCGGCTTGGCGGCGGACGAGGGATTTCAGCCGGTGAGCGAACTGCTCGGCCTGCTCGTGCACCGCGCCATGCGTCGCGCCGCCGGTCGAGCGCTCGCGCCGATCCTGCCGGACGAGACGGCGCTGCTCGAGGCGTGGAGCGCGCGGGTGCCGCTTGATCGCTGGCCGGCTCTATGGGACAACGCGCTGCGCCGGGCCGGGCTGGTCGACGGCCTGTATCTCGATGCCAGCCAAACGGCGTTGATTCTTCTCGATGCGCTCGCCCATGGTGCCCTTCTTGAGGATGCGGCCTGAGCGCCTCGGCGACCTCGCGGCCGACAAGCGGACGATAACGACATGGCGGAAGCCTCGCGGTTCTACATCACCACGCCGATCTATTACGTGAATGACAGCCCGCATATCGGGCATGCCTACACGACCCTGGCATGCGATGCGCTCGCCCGTTTCCACCGCCTCGACGGCAAGCGCGTGCGGTTTCTGACCGGGACCGACGAGCATGGCCAGAAGGTGGAGAAGGCGGCGGCAGCCAAAGGCATGGACCCGCAGGATTTCACCGACGAGGTCTCGCAGCGCTTCCGCAAGCTCGCCGGTGCCATGGGTTTTTCCCATGACGATTTCATCCGCACCACCGAAGAGCGCCACAAGCGCGCCGTGCAGCATCTCTGGTCGAAGCTGGTCGAGAGCGGTGACATCTATTTGGGCGCCTATGCCGGCTGGTATGCCGTGCGCGACGAGGCCTTTTACGCCGAAAGCGAGATCGTCGACGGCAAGGCGCCGAGCGGCGCACCGGTCGAATGGGTCGAGGAGCCCAGCTATTTCTTCCGGTTGAGCGCCTGGCAGGACCGGCTGCTGGCGTTCTACGATGCCAATCCACAGGCGATCATGCCGGCGTCGCGGCGCAACGAGGTCGTCAGCTTCGTCAAAGGCGGCCTGCAGGATCTGTCGATCTCGCGCACGAGTTTTTCCTGGGGCGTGCCGGTGCCGGGCGACCCGGGTCACGTCATGTATGTCTGGCTGGATGCGCTGACCAACTACATCTCGGCGCTCGGCTATCCGGACAGCGACGGCGCGTTGATGCAGACCTTCTGGCCGGCCGATGTTCACGTCGTCGGCAAGGACATCCTGCGCTTCCACGCGGTCTATTGGCCGGCCTTCCTCATGGCCGCCGGCATCGAGCCGGCCCGGCGCGTGTTCGCCCATGGCTGGTGGACCAATGAGGGGCAGAAAATCAGCAAGTCGCTCGGCAATGTCATCGATCCCTTTGAGCTGATCGACAAATACGGCCTGGACCAGACCCGTTATTTCCTCTCGCGCGAGGTGCCGTTCGGCAATGACGGCGATTTCAGCCACCGCAGCATGGTTGGACGGATGAACAGCGATCTGGCCAACGACTATGGCAATCTCTGCCAGCGCGTGCTGTCGATGATCTCGCGCAATTGTGCCGGTGCCGTGCCGGAACCCGGCGCGTTCACGACCGATGACGAGGCGTTGCTTGGGCATACCCGCGCGCTGCTCGGCAAGGTCCGTGCCGAGATGGACGTGCAGGCGCTGCACAAGGCGCTCGAGCACATTTTCGAGGTCATCGCCGAGGCCAACCGCTACGTCGATGCACAAGCGCCCTGGGCTTTGCGCAAGAACGATCCGGCGCGTATGGCGACCGTGCTGTACACCCTGGCCGAAGTCATCCGGCACATCGCGCTGCTCACCCAGCCGTTCATGCCGGCCTCGTCCACGGCGATCTTGGACCAGCTTGGCGTTCCCGAAAGCGCGCGCAGCTTTGCCGCCATCAGTACTGAGCCGCAGCCGCTCGTGGCCGGGGCGGCACTGCCCAAGCCGCAGGGCGTCTTCCCGCGCTATGTCGAGCCCGAGGCGGCCTAATGCTGTTGATCGATAGTCATTGTCATCTGGATTTTCCCGACTTTGCGGACGACCTGGAGGGCGTGATTGCGCGCGCCCGCGAGGCCGATGTCGAAATCATGCAATCGATCAGCACGCGTCTCAGCACGTTTCCGGCGCTGAAGCGCCTGGCCGAAGCGCATGACGGCGTGTTCTGCTCGATCGGCGTGCATCCGCACCAGGCCGGTGAGGAGGGCATCGACGACCCGGCGCCGATCCTGGCCGAAACCGATCATCCTAAGGTCATCGGCATCGGCGAAAGCGGCCTCGACTACTATTACGACCGTTCGCCGCGCGACCGGCAGGCACGCAGTTTCCGCAATCATATCAAGGCCTGTCAGCAATCCAGCATGCCGTTGATCGTGCATTCACGCGATGCCGACGACGACACGATTGAGATCCTGCGCAGCGAGATGGAGAAGGCGCCGTTCTCCGGCGAGATCCATTGCTTCAGCTCGGGCCGGGCGCTGGCCAGTGCCGCTATCGAGATGGGTCTGTATCTCGGCATAGGCGGCATGCTGACGTTCAAGCGGTCCGACGAGCTGCGCGCCATCGTCGCCGATCTGCCGCTGGATCGCCTGCTGCTCGAGACTGATGCGCCCTATCTCGCGCCGATGCCCCATCGCGGCAAGCGCAACGAGCCGGCCTATGTCGCGTTCGTCGCCGAGGTCCTGGCCGACGTGCACGAGATCACCAGGGATGAAGTGGCGCGCACAACGTCGGAGAATTTCTTCCGCCTGTTTACCAAAGCCGAGAGGCGGGGCACGCAGCGCCGATGAAGGTGGTCATGCTCGGCTGCGGCACCTCCACCGGCGTGCCAATGGTCGCATCGAACCCGCCGATTGCGCGCTCGCCCAACCCCAAAGACCACCGCCTGCGCAGTGCCATCTATCTCGAAGCCGCCGGCAGCCATGTCCTGATCGACACCGGCCCCGATCTGCGCACGCAATGCCTGCTCAACAACATCACGCGCATCGACGCCGTGCTCTACACCCATGCGCACGCCGATCACGTGCATGGCATCGATGACATCCGCGGGTTCAATATCGCCCGTGGCGGGCCGATCGACTGTTACGGCCATGCCGATGTGCTCGGGGCCATCGAGGAGCGTTTCTCTTACGCGTTTCAGCCCTGGAGCGGCCGTGGCTTCTGGCGACCGATGCTGACGCCACACCACATTGACGGTCCGTTTCGCATTGGCGACCTGGAGGTCGCGCCCTTCGAGCAGATCCACGCCCGCCAGCCGAGCTGGGGCTATCGTTTCGGCCCGTTCGCCTATTCCACCGATGTCAAGGACCTGCCTCCGGCCTCGTTCCAGGCACTGCGCGGCATCGAGGTCTGGATCGTTGACGCGCTTCGCTATGAGCCGCATCCCAGCCACGCCCATGTCGACCAGGTGCTCGCTTGGGTCACCGAGCTCGGTGTCAAGCGCACGATCCTGACGCACATGAACCACGAAATGTTCTACGACGAGCTCATCGCCGGCCTGCCCAAAGGCGTCGAGCCCGGCTATGACGGCCTGGTCATCGAGCTGGCCGATGCCTGAGCGCTTCAGGATGCCAGATTGAGCACGTCGCGATCGGTACGCCGCGTGCGTCGCTCGCGCATGCCCGGCAGCACGCGCAAATGCGCCACCTCGCGCCGGATCGGCTTGAAGCCGGCCTGGATGTAGGTTTCGAGCGCACGCGGATGATCGTGCTCGCAGGTATTGAGGAACAGGCGCGTCGCTTCGTCATCGAACGCGCGGTGGATCGCCCAGTTGAGGAAGTAGCGCCCGAGCCCGCGCCCGATGAAGTCCGGCATCAGGCCGAAATAGGCGATGCCGATTTCCGGATTGGGCCGATAGTCCATCTCGCAAAAGCCGGCCGGCGTGCCATCCAGCCAGAGCACCTGCAGGTGCACGCGCGGGTCGTTGAGCTCTTTGGCGATCCTGTTCGGTTCCATGATACGCCGCTGCGTCCACAGCCAGGGCTCGCCGACGGTATCGTAGAGAAACCGGTAGAACGCCAGGGTCGGCCGTTCGGATTCCACGATCATGGCCCCCGGCGGTGCCGCCAGGCGGGGCACATCCGGGCGTGTGCGCATTTCCAAAAACGTGATGACCGTTTCAGCCCAGCCGCGGGCCGCCGGCCGGATCATTTGGCAATCGGTGTATCGCTGCGCGCGGCCCACTCGGTCCAAGAGCCGTCATACACCGCCACGTCTCGATGTCCCAACTCGTAGGCGGCCAGGGCGAGCACGCAAGCGGTCACGCCCGAACCGCAACTGGTGACCAATGGCTGATCGAGGTCCACGCCAGCGTCATCGAAGAGGGCCTGAAGGGCCGGGCGCGGCTTAAGGGTCGCGGTCTCGGTCGCGATCAGGTCGACAAAGGGCAGATTGCGCGAACCGGGGATGCGCCCACTGCGAAGACCGGGCCAGGGCTCGGGCTCGGTGCCGTTGAAACGGCCGGCAGAGCGGGCATCGAGCACCTGTTCGCGCCGCCGTGCGACATTGCTGCGCATTTGCTCGAGATCGCGCAGCAAAAGCGTGTTCTCACGCGTGGTGAAGTGGCGTTCGCGCGGACTGGGCGGCGTGTCACTGAGCGGCCGACCCTCGGCCTGCCATTTGCTCAGACCGCCATCGAGCACGGCGACGTCTTCGTGACCGAACAGGCGCAGGAGCCACCACATGCGCGCGCTCGCGCAATAGTTGTTGCTGTCATAGACGACGACGCGATTGCCATCGCCGATGCCGAGTTTGCGCATGCGGGAGGCGAACAGCGTGGCATCGGGTACCGCATGGGGCAAGGGCGAGGCCGGATCGGCAATATCGTCGATATCGGCATAGACGGCGCCTGGAATATGCGCCGCGGCGTACTCGGCGCGCAGATTGCGCTGCTTGAAGGGCATGTCCCATGTGGCGTCGACGATCCGCAGATCCGGCGCAGTGATATGGTCAGCCAGCCACTCTGTGCTGACCAGGGCAGACGCCGCATGCAATGACATCAAGCCGTCCCTTTACCTGAACGCTAACGAAACATGGCGGCACTCACGCCAACCAGGGCGGCGCCGGCAGGTTTTTCTGACGCAGAAAGTCAACGTTGAAAAGCTTGCTTTGATAACGCGTACCGAGATCGCACAACACCGTCACGATGGTGTGCCCTGGACCCATCTCTTCGGCAAGCTTGATGGCGCCGCCGATATTGATCGCCGAGGAGCTGCCGAGCACGAGACCTTCTTCAAGGATGAGGTCGTAGATCAGTGGCAGGGTCTCTTCGTCGCTCACCCGGTACCACTTGTCGATCGGTGCGCCATCGAGGTTCTTGGTGATGCGGCTGTTGCCGATGCCCTCGGAGATCGAACTGCCCTCGGCCTTGAGCTCGCCGTTCGCGAAATGGTTGTAGAGCGCTGAGCCATACGGGTCGACCAGGCCGATGACGACCTCGGGCTTGCGCTTCTTCAGGGCCATGCCCACGCCCGCAAGCGTACCGCCCGTGCCGGTGGCGCAGATGAAGACGTCGACCGCGCCGCCGGTCAGTTCGAAGATTTCAGGACCAGTGCCCTCGATATCAGCCTGGCGATTGGCGACAATGTCGAACTGGTT
>JBHJHH010000080.1:0-12183 GCA_050331015.1 Geminicoccaceae bacterium | reverse complement strand
TGGTCATTCAGGTCGCGAATCGCCCGTCAGTTCTTCGCAGGGCCGACCGCGTTTACCGATTTGAGCGCCGCACCAGCCCACTTGATATTGCGCCAGTAGTCGATGGCGCAAGCAAGGAGCCCTTGCGCGTCATCCCCGACGCCCGTCGCAGCGTCAATGTAGGGACTCTACGCCCTTCCTGTTTGTCTCTGTCTTCAGGCGATCGCTGAGAGTCTGCATGTCTTCTATCGTTGCCGGATCTTGAACATGGTTGGAAAGTCGATCTTCTCACCAGATGCGAACATAATCTTCAATCCTGCTCTCATCCGGCGCATTTTCGCCTTTGGAACAATTTTCACAGCATCCAAGCTGGTATTGCCGCTTTCGCTTCTCTTAATTTATGACTCCTTCGTACCGTCTAACAAAGTAAACGGCCTCACGCTCATTGTGCTCACTGTGCTGGCATTTTTTCTGGTTGATGCCAGTCTGCGCATCCAACGTGCACACGTCATTGGCAATACGAATGCAATGATCACCTGGGAACTGTCGAGGAATGCATTCGCCAAGGTGATTTCTCTCCCCTTTGGCCTGTTGAGAACACCCACGACCGAGGAGCAGGTCGGTTCCATGCAGCGCTTTGAGGAGACCCGGTCACTTTCGCTTGACAGTGTCACACAGTCACTTACCAACCTCCCGCTGAGCATTATCCTGTGCTTCGGACTCATCTTCATTGATCCCATTCTCGCAGCGATACACCTTGTTCTAATATTGATACTCGCCGCTTTGGCGATTTTCTCCTACAAGACAATCCTCCGACTGAATGGCGAGCAAAAAGACTACCAAGCGCACGCGAAGCAACTCGTGCTCGAAAGCGTTGATCTCAGAGAACAGATCAGAAACCTCGGTATCCAGAATGCGATCATCGAGCGACTACGTGACAGCTACGATGAGGGATATGACGCTGCTGCCCGAAAGGAAGCATTCAGCATGGCGCTCACGTCACTGCAGCGCGCCATTGCATCGTTTGCGCCGGTTGCGATTATTCTCTACGCAGGTTCGAAGACTGCGCATGGCGACATGTCGATTGGCGTATTCATCGCTCTTTTTGGCGTCTCATCTGTCATCCTCGGCCCCTGGGGCCATGCGCACTCGTTTATTGAGAAGGTCAACGAGTATTCAAAAATATCGACAGCCTTCAACAGGCTCCATAATATTTCCTCGGAACATGAGCAGAATAACCCGGCGCTTCCGAAAAGGCTAACCGGGCGTGTTCTCCTTGATCGCATAAGCCATCGCTTTGACACCAGCGCCCAGCCAATTCTTGCCGGCTGCTCGCTGCAAACCAAGCCCGGCTCAATTGTCTGCATCAAAGGTGACAGCGGCTCGGGCAAGAGTACGCTCTTGCGGCTGATTGCTGGACAGATCCGGCCATCGACGGGCCGGCTGATCTACGATGGCTTCGACTGCCTGCAAATACCGCCGCATGCCTTGCGTGCTCGCATTGGTTATGTGTCACAGAGCCCACAGTATTTTTATGGCACGATTCTTGAGAACCTGCGCATGCGCAAGTCAGATGCTACAGACGAAGAGGTGTTTGATGCATTGCGACTTGCGGCACTGACGGATGATATCGATGCACTTCCAAACGGTTTGCAAACCTGGCTGCGCGACTCAAATGAAACGACCATGAGTGCCGGCTTCGTCCGCCGTTTTGCTCTGGCCCGAGCGTTTTTGGGACGGCCGGGCCTGATCATTCTCGACGAACCGGGGAAGGACATCGACGCCGAGGCCGACGCAACAATACTGAACAGTCTTCGAACTCTCATGGCAACCAGCACAATTATTTTCACTAGCCAGCGTCCGTCTCACTGGCGGGCCGCGGATCAAGTCTACGAGCTCAGCCAGGGAAGACTTGAACCGGCATCGACTATTTGAACGGGATGATGTGATGCTCAATCAATCACAGACTACCACGCAGCACTTGGCACTTCCGACAGGACCGGTGGTTGATCATGACGAAGCGCTGGCTGCGCACCGGGCAATCATCACCGGCGATGTGGCGGCGCGAACAAGGTACCAGCTCGGCATTACATCCGTCCTCGTCTGCCTTGCCCTGTCACTCGGTCTGGCGACACCGGTTCCGAATATCGTCCGCGCGGCAGGCGAAGTCGCACCTGCACACAAACCGGTTCGTGTTGATGCCGCCTATTCGGGCCGTTTGGCGGAACTGCTTGTTGAAGACGGCCAGATCGTCACCGCCGGCACGCCGTTGGCCCGCCTTGAAGACGATCAGTTGCGCTTGCGCCTGGTCGGCCTTGCGGACACACGCAGCCTGCTCAGCGCGCAACTCACGCAGGAGCGGGCCTTGCTCTTCGCTGAAGCCGGTATCAATGATCGGCCCGCCAGTATTGATGATCGCTTCTTCCACAAGGCACATCTTCTGCCACTTGAGATCCGCAGCAGCGATCTTGAAATCGAGACGCTGGTCAATCGCGTGAACAGTCTGAAGGCGGAACAGGAAGTACTGGCACGATTTGTCGATCAGATACCCGCTGAGCAGGAGGCTATCGACGAGGAATTGGCCATCGAGCGGCAATTGTCGATCCGTGGCATCGCATCCAGGTTGCGCGAAATCGAGGCAACCAGAGCGGCGCTGGAAAACCGGCGCGATCTGGCGGAGTTCGTGCGCGACATGCGGCGGCTCGAGGGCGAAGCGGTGAACGCCGGCCATGAAATCAACGTCACCAAGCGCGAACGCGCAGCCGAACGCTATGAGCGCATTGCTGTTCTCGAGGAGAAGATCCAGCAGGTCGATATCGAGCTCTCGGCGTTGCGACAACAGTCGCAGCACTTGTGGCTCATGGCACCGGTCGACGGTGTGGTGAGCCTCAGGCCGACGCCGCAGCTGGGCGCCGTCCTGCGCGCCGGCGAGCCGATCATCAGTCTTCTGGAAGCGCCGGAACAAACGGAAGCGTTCCTTCGTTTGCCCATCAAGGATCGAGCGAAGGTTGAAATCGGCGATCCCGTACATGTGCGCATTCGCGGTGTGAGCCCAAAAGAGCACGACGGCATCAAAGGTGAAATCAGCTCGATCTCGATTGAGCCAAGAACGGAAGAGAATAATGACGAGGCGTTCTTTCGAGCGATCGTCACCTTCGACAGACCCGCGGCGACCACATCAGGCGATATTACGCCGATGGCCGGCCTTCACGTGGACGCTGTGATTGTCACAGGAGAAGAGCGCGTCTACGAGATCATGCTCGACCCGGTGCTGCGGGCCTTGGACGGCTATGCCCTAACGGGAGCCGCCGAGACACCAAGGTAGCGCATCAACCGGCACACCGACCGCTATCGGGGTAATGGCCAGATTAACGTGCGGCGCTGACGGGTGCAGATTGCGCACGCACGGTGACACCGTCCGGAAGAAGCCTGTGGTGGCCCTGGATCGGCAATTACCGGATAGCGTTTTGCAGATGCCAGCCCGTGCGTGCGCGCTCGCGCGGGGTAACGCATGAGCGAAGGTTGCGCGCGTTTAGGGTGCGACGGGCGCCAACTCGTTGTGCGGCGTGTCGGCGCTGTGATCCACCAGATAGTAGGTGATGCCGGCCGAGGCCCAGATGGCCGTCAGGGTCATCCAAGCCGTCAGCGCAAAGATGGCGCCGCCGGTCACGCCTGCGCCAACCGCGCATCCGCCCGCAAGCATACCACCGAAGCCCATCATCGCCGCGCCGATGATGTAGCGGCGCATGCTGGTTGCATCGCGGAAGCCTTCGAGCTTCAATTCGCGGGCCAGCAGTGCCGCCAGGAACGAGCCGAGAAACACGCCGGGCACCAGACCGACATCGAAGCCGAGCATGCTGCCGATCGGGCTCAAAAAAAGCATGAGCGTATCGGCCGAGGGACCGGTGAAGGTCAAGCTGGTCAAGGTGACCGGGTCGAAAGCCTGGCTGGCCAACAGCGCCGTAAACCACCAGCCGGCCGCGACCATGGCGCCGACGCCAAGACTGCCGAGCCAAAAGATCCACGACAGACGGTTGCGTAGCGCGAAGTAACAGGCGGCCGCGAGGCACAGCAGGGAAAAGATCAGGCCAGCTTCGGGCGCCAGGCCAAGGATCTGCAGAACATCGCGCGAAGGACCGCCCTGGACGGTCCACAGCTGTGCCAGATATTCCCGCGCCGGCGCCAGTACGCCGCGCATGGAGGCCTGGGCCACGACGGCGAACACCAAGCCCGACAGCAGCGCACGCAGATTGCCGTTGGCCGAAAGCACGAGCAGACGCGAGGCGCAGCCGCGGGTCAAGATCATGCCGCTGCCGAACAGCACGCCGCCAATCAGCGCGCCGGACAAGCTGCCGGTTGCCGAAAGCTGACGGGCATTGCTCAGGTCGATAACCCCGGACGCGATCAGAAGCTGGGTGCCGGCGACGGCCGCACCGAAGGCGAGTAGCCATACCGAGACGCGCTCACCGATGTCACCACGCGAGAATTCGATCACCGCGGCGCGCAGGCAAAAGCGGGAGCGCTGCGCGCTGTAACCAAAGATCGCGCCGATGACCAGGGCGCCGAGCGCCGCCGTGCCCGCTTCGCCGAAACGATCGAATGCCGCCACCAGATCGATGTACATGGTGCACTGGTCTCGCTGATTGTCGCTGGCAAGGAACCAGCAGCCTGCCCATCCCTTACGCACGAGACCAGCATAGGCGATAAGTGTCGTTGACTTGGATCATGGATGGCAACGTTGTTCGCCCGATAGGGCGGCGTTGCCCGCGCGACAGCGCTCGATGCCAGCCGATCGGGGCCGTTTCTCGCCCGGTAGCACGCACTGACGACAGAGACGAAGACCACAGGAGGGGGATGCATGATCACGGTGGTTGGCTCGCTCAACGCGGACTATGTCTTTCGCGTGCAAGCCCTGCCGCAGCCCGGCGAAACCGTCCTTTGCCCGTCCTATCAGATCCTGCCCGGCGGCAAGGGCGCCAACCAGGCGTGTGCCGCAGCCCGCCGCGGTGCGCCGGTGCGTATGGTCGGCGCCGTCGGTAACGACACGGCGGCGGATATCGTGCGCCGAGGCCTGACCCAGGCCGGCGTTGACGCCGAACTCCTCCGGCTATCGGAGGAGCCGACCGGCATCGCGGTGATCGGCGTCGATCGCGCCGGTGAGAACCAGATCATCGTAGCCAGTGGCGCCAATCACGACATCGATGCCGACGCCTTGCTCCGCGTCGATCCGGCGCTCGGCGAGGACGATGTTCTGCTCTGTCAGAACGAAATACTGCCCGAAGCGACCCATGCGGCGCTGATCGCCGCCAAGGCGTTGGGGGCGAGAACCATCTTGAACCTCGCACCGGCGGGTCCGTTGCCGCCCGAAGTCCTGGCGGCGATCGATGTTCTCATCGTCAATCTGGGTGAAGCACGCGCCACGGCGCGCCGTCTGAGCGGCGATGCGGTCGAACTCGCCGGCCTGTTGGCGCAACGACACCAACTCGCCTGCATCGTCACGGAAGGTGGCGATGGCGCTGTCCTGGCCCATCGCGGTCGTGTCGTGCGTGCCAGACCACCGGCCGTGACCGTGGTGGATACCACCGGCGCGGGCGATACGTTTTGCGGCGTGTTCGCTGCGGCAAGCGGTCTTGGTGTCAGCCTGGAGGAGGCTTTGCGGCAAGCGTGCTGCGCCGGCGCCCTTGCATGTACACGGCTGGGCGCGCAGGCGTCCCAGCCTTCGGGCGATGAAATCGCCGGCAAGCTCGCGGCCGCGCCACCGCTCGAGCATCTGCGTTAGTCAGCGCGCTCAAGCGAAGCGCTTTTCCATCTCGACGACATCGATGTAGCGCTCGAACTTGCGACCGACCTGGTGCCGCAGGCCGATCTGCATGAAGCCGAAGCGCTGATGCAAGGCGATCGAGGCCGGGTTGGGCGCGCTGATCAGGGCATAAGCGCGATGCACCGCTTCTTGTGCCAGACCGTCGAAGAGCACGGCAAACAGCCGCGTGCCCAGGCCCATGCCCTGGCAGTCCCGGGCGAGATAGATCGTCGTTTCCACCGAAGGGGCATAAGCTGCACGGGGATTGAGCCGCGAGGTTCCGGCGAAGCCGAGCAGACGATCGCCCTCTTCGGCAACGAACAGCTGGTGCGGCCCGGTGTCGGCGAACTGGTCCAGCCATTGCCGGCGATTGTCGACATCGACCGGCGCGATATCGAAGGTCGCTATCGAGTTGCGCACGTAGTCATTGTACAGGGTGGTGATCGCTGCCGCGTCCGAGGGGCGTGCCTTGCGGATGCCGGGGCTCATGCCGCCTGGCTGGAGGCACTGGTCAGGCGAACGAACAGATCTTCCAGATCGCCCTCCTCGGTGACGATATCGCGGATGATCAGATTTTCGGCACTGACCGCCTCGAGAAGGCTGCCCACTTTGGCCTTGGATGGCTGGTAGGCGACGCGCAGCCGATCCGGCGCGGCCAGGGTAAAGCCGGCTTCGGCGAGACGCGCCGGCAGTGCGTCGAGCGCATCCGCCAGCACGATGGTCAGACATTTCTCATCCAGGCGGGCGATCAGATGTTCCTTGCGATCACAGGCGACCAGCTCGCCGTGGTTGATGATCGCGATGTGATCGCACAAGGCCTCGGCCTCTTCGAGATAATGCGTGGTCAGGACGACGGTGACGCCGCGGGCATTCAACTCATGCATATAGGCCCAGAGCGAGCGGCGCAGTTCGACATCCACGCCGGCCGTCGGCTCATCGAGAATGATCACCTGCGGGCTGTGCACCAGGGCCTTGGCAACCAGCAGTCGACGGCGCATGCCACCGGACAGGGTACGCGCGTAGGCCTCGGCCTTGTCGGCAAGACCGACGGCTTGAAGGATTTCCATGGTCTTGCGGCGATGCTTCGGCACACCGTACAGGCCGGCCTGGATGTCGAGCGTCTCGCGCGGCGTGAAGAACGGATCCATGTTGAGCTCTTGCGGCACGACGCCGATCGCCAGCCGTGAGCGGCGCGGATTGGCATCGATATCGATGCCGCAGATGCGGGCCTGGCCTTCGGTCTTGTTGACGAGACCAGCAAGAATGTTGATCAGCGTCGATTTGCCGGCACCATTCGGGCCGAGAAGGCCGAAAAACGAGCCTTGCGCTACGGTAAGATCGATACCCTTCAGGGCCTCTTTTCTGGGCGTGCGCGCGGTGGCCCGATAGGTCTTGCGCAGACCTTCGAGCTGCAATGCTGGTTCGCCCTGGCTCATTACGCTCCTCACTTGATTGCCGGCCACGGCCGATTATGGTGCGCACGCGACCCGGCTAACTTGGAGACGATGCGAGATGGCGTCCAGCTCTTCGGCCTTGCGTTACTTTATGCTCGCGGACCGCGAGGTGGTGATCGCCGACCAGATGCACGTGTCCTGCGATGGCGGGCGCGGCGCGCTCGGCCATCCGCGCGAATTCCTCACCCTGGCCGACGGCGGCGAGACGACCTGCAAATATTGCGGCCGGCGCTATGTTCATCGCAATCACAAGGACGCCGCAACGATCGCCGCTTATGGCGAGCCTTGGGATCCAAACGGTCCGGGCTGGCAGGCTGCCTGAGCTGGCGAAACCTTGGCTGCGACGTTAACGCGGTTTTAAGCCGTCTGCGCTAGGCTCCCTATCGTCTTGAGACGAGGGAGATGCGTCGCCGGTGATGTGGGTCGAACGCAGTGTGATCGCGCTTTGTTGGCTGGTCGTGCTCTTGCCGTGTGCACGCGCGAGCGAGCAGGTGCGGCCCTGGCTGTTTTTCTACGACCGCGCCCGTCTGTTCGATAGCGACACGGCGGCCGAACTGAATGCCGTCTTGCGCCGGCATGCAGCGCAACACCCCGTGGCGCTACACGTCGTCACGATCAACGCGAACAAGGCTGTCTCGGCACAAGGCCCGCCTGCGCCGCAGCCGGGCAACCACGCGGTCCTCACCTTCACCATAGATGTGACCAACTCGCTCGCCCGGCTCGAGCGCAATGACGCGGCGGCAACGCTGATCAGCACGCGGCGTGAGAAAGCCATGCTCGCGCACGATGTCATGCCCAATCTCCGAGATGGCGCAGCGCTGTCCGCCGTCCTGGCCCTGAGCGGCACGCTCGCCGAGATCGAGCGCGAGTCGCCCCGGCGCGATCCGGCGCGCGTGCACGCGGCGCTCTCATGGGGGCTGCCCTTGGCGGTTGTCGGCCTGCTCGCACTTCTGGCGCGGCTGCGAGCACATAGCCAGACGCGCGATGTGGCGCAAGGGACCGGCCGCTCGTCCGACAGGTGGCCGCCCGAACAGCCCGATCGCGCGCGCCGCCACCCGGAGCGCGACGAGACCCCTGCGGACGGGTTGATGGGCGAGATCCCGGAGCAAGCCAGCCGAGATGCAAGCGTTGATGCCCTGCCCGAGCCGGACGATCTGTTTCCCTGGCCGCCGCGAAGACGACGGCATTGGGGCCAAGGGCTGGACGAAGCGATCGGCCACGACGTGACGCTGTTTGCGTTCGGCACGAGCGAGACGCCGGCATCGTCTTGCCGCTCCCCGGACACGCGCTATCCTCGCGACGAGCCAGATCGCCAGTGAAAGCGTGTCAACCATGTCGGATGCCGCCGCCCGCCTCGTCCTGATCGACGGATCGGGCTACATCTTCCGCGCCTTCTTCGCCCTGCCGCCGCTGACGCGGCCCGACGGCACGCCGGTCAATGCCGTTTCCGGCTTTGCCAACATGCTGCACCGCCTGATCCTGGACATGCCGGACGATGATCTCGTCGTCGTTTTCGATGCCGGCAAGACCAGCTTTCGCAACGAACTCTACGCCGACTACAAGGCCAATCGCGACGAGCCACCACCCGAGCTCGTGCCACAGTTCCCTTTGACCCGTGACGCCGGGCGTGCCTTCGGCCTGCCGGTGATTGAAATGGACAACTACGAGGCTGACGACATCATCGCGACGCTGGCGCGCCTGGGGCGCGAGGCCGGTCAGGACGTTCTGATCGTCTCTTCCGACAAGGATCTCATGCAGCTCGTCGGTGAGGGCGTGCGCCTTTACGACCCGATGAAGGGCAGCCCGATCGACATCGAGGAGGTTCAGGCAAAATTCGGCGTTGCCCCTGAACGCGTCGGCGATGTCCTGGCCCTGGCAGGTGACAGCTCGGACAACGTCCCGGGCGTGCCCGGCATCGGAATCAAGACCGCAGCGCAGCTCATCAACGAATTCGGTGATTTGGAAGCCCTGCTTGAGCAGGCCGAAACGATCAAGCAGCCCAAACGGCGGCAGAACCTGATCGACCACGCCGACACCGCCCGTCTGTCACGGCGCCTGGTTGCGCTGGATGACCGCGTGCCGATCGAACTTTCGATCAAGGAGTGTGCGCGCAAGGCCTACGACCCGGCCCTGCTTGCAGCCTTCCTGCAAGAGAACGGCTTGCGCTCGCTGTCGAACCGCATCGGCGACCTGCCTGAGCCGGATGGTCCCGCCAGGCGCGCGCAACAGCCTGCCGATGCGCCGCAAGCCATCGACCCGGGCGGGTTCCGCACCCTCACCGAACTGGACGCGCTCGATGCGCTGCTCGCCGAGGCCGATGCGCTCGGCCATCTCGCCTTCGATTGCGAGACGACATCGCTGGATGTCACGGATGCAGAACTGGTCGGCATTGCGCTGGCGGTCGATCCGGCCGACGCCGTCTATGTGCCGCTCGCCCATGTCGACGACTTCGGCGCCGAGCGCCAAGATCAGCCGGCGCTGCACGCGGTCATCAACCGGCTGGTGCCGGTTTTCAGCGAGCCGGGCATCCTGAAAATCGCCCACAACGCCAAATACGATCTCGGCGTGCTGCACAAGTATGGCGTGCGCGCCCGCTCGATCGACGACACGATGCTGCTCTCCTATGTGCTCGATGGCGCGAGCCACGGCCACAGTCTGGATGAGCTGGCGATGCGCCATCTCGGTCATACCACGATCGGCTATAAGGACATTGCCGGCAGCGGCAAGAGCCAGCTGACCTTCGCCCAGATCGCGTTGGACAAGGCGACCGCCTACGCCGCCGAAGACGCCGCCGTGACCCTCAACCTGCACCGCCTGCTCAAGCCAAGGCTGATCGAAGAGCGCTTGGTCGAGATCTATGAAACCCTCGAGCGCGCGCTCGTGCCGGTGATCACCGCCATGGAGGTCGCCGGTATCAGGGTCGACAAGGACGTGCTGCAACAGCTCTCGGCCGACTTCACCCAGCGCATGGCGCAACTCGAGGATCAGGCCTACGCCCAGGCCGGCCGCAGCTTCAATCTCGGTTCGCCCAAGCAACTCGGCGAAGTGCTGTTCGATGAGCTCGGAATCGCCGGCGGCAAGAAGGGCAAGACCGGGGCTTACGGCACCGGTGCCGACATCCTTGAAGGTCTGGCCGCGCAGGGGCATGCCCTGCCGCAGACCGTGCTCGATTGGCGCCAGTTACAGAAATTGACGCGGACCTATACCGACGCGCTGGTCGATGAGATCGCCGAAAGCGATGGCCGCGTGCACACATCCTATGCCCTGGCAGCGACCTCGACCGGGCGCCTGTCATCGTCCGAGCCCAACTTGCAGAACATCCCGATCCGCACGGAAGAGGGCCGCAAGATCCGCAAGGCGTTTGTGCCGGCCGACGGCTGTGTCCTGCTCTCGGCGGATTATTCGCAGATCGAGCTGCGCATTCTGGCGGCGATGGCCGATATCGACGCGCTGAAGGATGCCTTCGCCCGCGGCGAAGACGTGCACAAGGTGACCGCCTCGCAAATGTTCGGCGTGCCGCTCGACGACATGGATCCGAACATGCGCCGAAACGCCAAGACGATCAATTATGGCATCATTTACGGCATTGGCGCATGGGGCCTAGCTCAACGGCTAGGCATTGAGCAAAGCGAAGCAAAAACTTTCATCGATGCCTATTTCAAGCAATATCCCGGCATCAAGGACTATATGGAGCGCGCCAAGGAAGAAGCGCGCAAGCACGGCTATGTGCGCACGCTGTTCGGCCGGCGCTGCTACATTCTCGAGATCAACGCCAAGCTGCCGGCCCGACGTTCGGGCGCCGAACGCGCCGCCATCAACGCGCCGATCCAGGGCACAGCGGCGGACATCATGAAGCGCGCCATGATCAAGATGGCCAAAGCGCTGGAGGACGGCGGCAGCCAGGCGCGCATGCTCCTACAGGTCCATGACGAGCTGGTCTTTGAAGTACCCGAAGACGCCGTGGACGAGACCGGCGCTCTCGTACGTGAGGTCATGCAAAACGCCGCGTCGCTCGATGTACCGCTCACCGTCGATGTCGGCTATGGACGCAACTGGGACGAGGCGCACTAGCTTCTTGGCCCGATCGAACCCGCCGGCAACAGCAGAAGGCTGACCAACATGCGACTGGCCCTGTGCACTCTTGCTGTGATGTTCCTTGCGGCCGCCAATGCTGCGCACGCCGCCGAGCCACGCACGGTCACCTACACCTGCGAGGACGGCTCGAAGGTCGCCATGACCTTCTCCGAGGATTTCGAGACCATCGAGCTGCGTTTCGACAAAGCGCTGCCGCCGTCGCGCAGCGCGTCCGGTGCGAAGTACGAGGCTGACGGCGTGCTCGCCTGGGGCAAGGGGCCCGAGCTGATGTTTGAAGTGAGCCGGCGCAACTGCATGCTCGACGAGTAACGACCCAGACATCGCGACGGCTTTGCTGATCGTGTTCAGCTAACTTTTCGAGGCGTCCTCTCCCGCTGGCTGCCCCTCCGGCAGCCTGGGGCAGCTGATGCGCATGATTTTGCGCAGTTTGCGCGGGTTTTTTCGCGGTTTTATTCTATCATCGCGCAGTATTTCTACTATTGCGTTTTGCCTTATGCTGGGGAACACTGTGCGGTCAAAGAAGCGAGATTTTTTGGTTGAACACACTCATTGAACCATTATATGCACACCGTGCGTATAGAGGGGAGAGACATGGTTCAGCAGATTGAGTTGCCGCAGGCGTTCTTCGACGAGATTTCGCCAGAACCGCGCTGGTCGTTCACCCAGGCGGTTCTGGCGGCACTGATCACGTCATTGCTGTTCTGGTTAGGCCTGGGCGTCCTCGTCTTGGCACTGTTCTAGAGCGCGCGGTACCGGGGGGGCGGCCCCCGCCCCCCCCCCCCCCTGCGCCCCCCCCCCGACCCCCCGGCGCTGAGGGGTATTGTGTCGGGGCGCGGGGGGGTGGTTATTTTATTG
>JBHJHH010000079.1:0-67114 GCA_050331015.1 Geminicoccaceae bacterium | reverse complement strand
GCCCCGGTATTGTTCGACCTTGTCCTGATTGGCCGCGAGCACGTCATCGATCATCTGCTCGATGGCACCGGTATCGGAGATCTGCTTCAGGCCCTTCTTCTCGACGATCGCGGCCGGGTCCTCGCCGGTCTCGAACATCTCGGCGAACACGTCCTTGGCGATCCGCCCGGAGATTGTGCCGTCTTCGATCAGGCCGACCAGGGCGCCGAGCTGGCCGGGCGCAACCGGGCTGCCGGCAATGTCCTTGCTGGCTTTGTTGAGCAAACCGAACAGTTCGGAAATCAGCCAGTTGGCGACCAGCTTGGCGTCTCGGCCCTTGGCGGCCAGCTCGTAATAGTCGGCATAGGCCTGCTCGGCGACGAGCACGCCGGAGTCATAGGCCGGCAGGCCGTACGCAGCCATGAAGCGGGCCTTTTTCTCATCCGGCAGTTCCGGCAGCGTCTCACGCACGCGATCGATCAACGCGTCGTCGAGCACCAGCGGCAGCAGATCCGGATCGGGGAAGTAGCGGTAATCATGCGCCTCTTCCTTGCCGCGCATCGAACGGGTTTCGCCCTTGGACGCATCGAACAACCGGGTTTCCTGTACGATCTGACCGCCGCTTTCGAGCACATCGATCTGCCGGCGCGCTTCGTATTCGATCGCCTTGGCGACAAAGCGCATGGAATTGACGTTCTTGATCTCGCAGCGCGTGCCGAACGCGGCACCCGGCTTGCGCACCGAGACATTGGCATCGCAGCGCAGCGAGCCTTCTTCCATATTGCCGTCACAGGTGCCGAGATAGCGCAGGATCGAGCGCAACTTGCGCATGTACAGCACGGCTTCTTCCGGCGAACGGATATCCGGCTCGGAAACGATCTCCATCAGCGCCACGCCGGAGCGGTTCAAATCGACCAGCGTGGCGTCGGGCTTGCGATCATGGATCGACTTGCCGGCGTCCTGTTCGAGGTGCAGCCGGGTGATGCCGATCTCACGCGACGAGCCATCCGGCATGTCGATGATCAGCACGCCCTTGCCGACGATCGGGTGCTGGTACTGGCTGATCTGGTAGCCTTGTGGCAAATCCGGGTAGAAGTAGTTCTTGCGCTCGAAGACCGAGACCTTGTTGATCGCGGCCTTGAGACCGAGACCGGTGCGCACCGCCTGCTCAACGCAAGCTTCGTTCAAGACCGGCAGCATGCCCGGCAACGCCGCATCGACGATCGACACCTGCGTGTTCGGCTCGGCGCCATAAGCGGTGGCGGCACCAGAAAACAACTTGGCATTGGAAATGACCTGGGCATGCACTTCCAGGCCAATGACATATTCCCAAGGCCCGGTGGCGCCCTCAATTGTGTAGCTCATCGTCGTCCTGTCCCGGCCTGACGGCCATTTTTTCAGCGTGTGCCCGGCTCAGGCTGCGCGCATCGGCGGCGTTGCCTCGAAGGCGGCAGCGGTCTCGATGGCCTGACCGACGCGCAGCACGGTTTCCTCGTCGAACGGCTTGCCGATGACCTGCAGCCCCAGCGGCAGACCGCCATCGGACAGGCCGGCCGGCACCGAAATGCCCGGCAGACCGGCCAGCGAGCTCGGCACGGTGAAGACATCGTTCAGGTACATGGCAACCGGATCGACAGTCGAGCCGGCGACAAAGGCCGCAGACGGTGCCGTCGGCGTCAAGATGGCATCGACCTGCTCGAAGGCCTGCTCGAAGTCGCGCTTGATCAACGCGCGGACTTTTTGCGCTTGCAGGTAATAGGCATCATAATAGCCGGCCGAGAGCACATAGGTGCCGATCATGATCCGGCGCTGGACTTCGCGTCCGAAGCCTTGGGCGCGGGTCTTGCTGTAGACACCCTCGAGCGCACCGTCCGGCACGCGCAAGCCGTAGCGCATGCCGTCATAGCGCGCCAGGTTCGACGAGGCCTCGGCCGGCGCGATGATGTAGTAGGTCGGCAGCGCGTACTTGGTATGCGGCAGGCTGATCTCGACGATCTCGGCACCCTGGGCACGCAGCCAATCGCAGCCCTCACTCCATAGGCGCTCGATGCGCGGCTCCATGCCCTCGACGCGGTACTCGTTGGGCACGCCGATGCGCATGCCGCGCACGGACGGGTTCTCCAGCGCCAGTTCGAAATCCGGCAACTCGTGCGGCGCGCTCGTGCTGTCCTTCGCGTCATACCCCGCCATGGATTGCAGCAAAATGGCGCAATCGCGCACGCTGCGCGCCATCGGACCGGCCTGATCGAGCGAGCTGGCAAAGGCGACGATGCCGAAACGCGAGCATCGGCCATAGGTCGGTTTCAACCCGGTAATGCCGCAAAACGACGCCGGCTGGCGAATCGAGCCGCCCGTATCGGTGCCGGTGGCGCCGGTGCACAGATGCGCTGCCACGGCCGCCGCCGAACCACCCGAGCTGCCGCCGGGTACCAGCTTCTCGTTGCTGCCGGCCGCGGTCCACGGGTTGACGACATGGCCGAAATACGAGGACTCGTTCGAGCTGCCCATGGCGAACTCATCGAGATTGGCCTTGCCGAGCAGGATCGCACCGTCGTCCCACAGGTTCTGCGACACCGCGCTTTCATAGGCCGGCGTGAAGCCTTCAAGAATGTGCGAGCCGGCGGTGGTGCCGACGCCGGCGGTGCAAAACAGATCCTTGATCGCCAGCGGCAGGCCTTCGAGCGGCCGGGCCGTGCCATTGGCCAGGCGCTCGTCCGAAGCCTTGGCCATCTCGCGCGCGCGCTCGGGCGTTTCGACGATATAGGCGTTCAGCTGGCGCAGGCTCGCCATGGCGGCGAGATAGGCCTCGGTCAGTTCGAGCGCGGTGAACTGCCTGGCGCGCAACGCATCGCGCGCTTCGCCAAGCGTGAGAGCGAGCAGTTCAGCGCTCATTCGACCACCTTCGGCACAACGTAGAAGGTATCCAGCCGCTCCGGCGCATTGCCGAGCACCGCCTCGACATCGCCACCGGCGGTGACCTCGTCGGCGCGCATGGCCGGTGGCAGCGGAAAGACCGAGCGCAAAGGCTCGACGCCCGAGGTATCGACCTCGCCGAGTTGCTCGATCCAACCCATGATGTTGGATAGCTCAACCGCCAGCGCGCCCAAATGGTCGTCATCGACCTCGATGCGCGCCAGCTTGGCGATGTGACTAACCGTGGCCTTGTCGAGCGACATGTGCAATCACGTCCCGGGTCAAAGAAAACCGCCCAGCGGACCCGCCGGGCGCAAAAGTGGCGCGGAACCTACTCCCTTTGGCCTTGCTCGGCAACATCACAAGCTTTGCACACGCCGTGCCGGCAGCGCGCACGCTATTGGCCATCGATGCCAGCCAGCGCGCCTTCGGTCTGGCCGGCTCGGATGCAGGCAAGAAACTGGCCACACCGCTGCACACTATCAGGCGCAGCACGCGGCTGGATGCCGATCTCGCCAAGCTGCGCCAGGTCATCGAGGCACGCGAGGTCGGCGGCCTGGTGCTGGGCTATCCGATCTCCATGGACGGCACCGAGGGGCCGCGCTGCCAGGAGATACGCACCCTGGCCGGCCGGCTGGAGGCCGCATTCGATCTGCCCGTACTACTGTTCGACGAGCGCTTGAGCACGTTTGCCGCCGAAGACGCGCTCGAGGCGCTGGGCCGGCGACCGAAACCGGGTGAAGCGCTCGATCACTACGCGGCCGCCACGTTTCTGGGCGATCTGCTCGCCTGCTGGCCGGGCTGAGCCCTGATGCTGGACAGCCTGAACGCACTCATCCCGGTGTTCGTCATCATCGCGCTCGGTTTCGCCCTGAAAGCGCGCGATTTCCCGGGCAATGCCTTCTGGGCGCCGGCGGAAAAGCTGGTCTACTGGGTGATGTTCCCGGCACTGCTGATCAACAATACCGCCAGCGCCGATCTCTCGGGCCTCGGCATCGCTGCGATCGCCGCTGTTCTACTCGGCGCGCTCGGCACGCTTGGGCTGTTCGTCCTGATCCTGGCCCGCGTCATCGGCCTGGGCGGGCCGCAGACCAGCTCGTTCCTGCAAGGCTCGGTGCGCTCTAATGCCTATCTTGGCATCGCCGCCGTGCAGGCGGTCTACGGTACTGACGGCCTGGCCCTGGTCGGCCTGGTGGTGACGATCATCGTGCCGACAGTGAACTTCCTGAGCGTGCTCACGCTCATGCTGACCAATCAGCGCAAGCCGGATCTGCGCGCTCTGGTCATGGGCGTGCTCAGCAACCCGCTGATCCTCGCCTGCATCACCGGCTTCACCTTGAACGCATCCGGCGTGGTTCTGCCGGAAATGGTCACACGCCTGCTGGTCATCATGGGTGCCGGCGCCCTGCCCTTGGGGCTGCTCAGCGTCGGCGCCGGCCTGGTGTTCGGCGAACTGCGCGGCCACGCCGTGCTAATCGGTGTCACGGCCGGCTTCAAGCTCCTGGCGTTGCCGCTGACGGTGGCCTTCGGCTTTCATCTTCTCGGCGTCACCGGCCCGATCGTGCCGGTCGCCCTGCTGTTCATGTCCATGCCGATCGCACCGAGCGCCTATGTCCTGGCGCGCCTGCTGGGTGGCGATGCCGCGCTCCTGGCGGGCATGATCACGGCCACGACTCTGCTCGCCATGATCACCGTGCCATTGGTCGACGGCCTGATCACGATGATCTGGCCGCAATGACGGCGGGGCACTTGTCAGGTTGCGCGCAGCGCCGCATAACGATCGCCGCCATGGCCGATACCGATCCCGATCTGCGTTTCCGCCGCCGTCATCTGCTCGGCATCGAGGGACTGCAAACCTTCGAAATTCAGGACCTTCTCGACACCGGCGACGCCTATGTCGAGCTCAACCGCCGCCACGACAAGAAACACAGCACGCTGCGCGGCCTGACCCAGATCAATCTGTTCTTCGAGAATTCGACGCGCACGCGCACCAGTTTCGAGCTGGCCGGCAAAAGGCTCGGCGCCGATGTCGTCAACATGTCGGTTTCCACCTCGGCGATCAAAAAGGGCGAGACCCTGATTGATACGGCCATGACGCTGAACGCCATGCACCCGGACGTGCTCGTCGTGCGTCATGCGGCGAGCGGCGCTGTGGAACTGCTCGCCCGCCATGTCCGTTGTGCCGTGATCAATGCCGGCGATGGCTGGCACGAACACCCGACGCAAGCGCTGCTCGATGCCTTGACCATCCGCCGGCGCAAGGGTCGCCTGGCCGGGCTGCATGTCGCGATCTGCGGCGACATTCTGCACTCGCGCGTGGCCCGGTCGAACATGATCCTGTTGACCACTATGGGCGCGCGGGTTCGCCTGGTCGGGCCGCCGACGCTCATGCCGGCCTCGATCGAGCGCTACGGCGTCAGTGTGCACACCAACATGGCCGAGGGGCTGGAGGGGGCCGATATCGTCATGATGCTGCGCCTGCAGACCGAGCGCATGCAAGGCGCGCTGGTGCCATCGGTACGCGAATACTTCACCTATTTCGGGCTGACGTCCGCCAAGCTGGCGCATGCCAAGGACGATGCCCTGGTCATGCATCCAGGCCCGATGAACCGTGGCTGCGAGATCGACGGCCGGCTGGCCGACGACATCGACCGCAGCGCCATTCTCGATCAGGTGGAAATGGGCGTGGCCATTCGCATGGGCGTGCTCGAAGCGCTGACGCGCGATCGGCGCGGGGCGAACTGATGAGCAAAGCGCGCACGCTGTTTCACAATGTCCGCCTGCTCGATCCGGCGAGCGGGCTCGATCAGCTCGGCGCGCTGCTGGTCGAAGGCGAAACCATCGCCGCGCTCAGTGTCGGCGCCGATCTCGCCTCGATCGAGGATGCCCGCGTGGTCGACGGCAAGGGCGCATGCCTGGCGCCGGGCCTGGTCGATATGCGCGTGACCTTCGGCGAGCCGGGCGCCGAACACAAGGAGACCTTTGCCAGTGGCGGCATGGCAGCGGTCGCCGGCGGCGTCACCAGCCTGGCCTGCCTGCCGGACAGTGACCCCCCGATCGACGATGCCGCCATGGTCGAGTTCGTCGCCAGGCGCGCACGTCTGGTGAAAAAGGCCAAGGTTTATCCCTACGGCGCCATCACCAAGAACCTGGACGGCAGGCAGCTCACCGAGATGGGCCTGTTGCGCGATGCCGGCGCCGTCGGCTTCACCGATGGTAACCGCGCGGTCGCCAACAGCCTGGTCATGCGTCGGGCGCTGGCCTACAGCCGCTTCGTCGGCGCGCCGGTGCTGCACCATTGCGAAGACAGCGACCTGGCCCAGGGCGACATGAACGAGGGCGAGGTCGCCACACGGCTCGGTCTGGCCGGCATTCCGGTCGCGGCCGAAGTCATCATGATCGAGCGCGATCTGCGCCTGGTCGAACTCACCGGCGGCCATCTGCACATCTCGCATATCTCGACCGCCGCCGGCATCGACGCGGTGCGCCAGGCCAAACAGCGCGGTCTGCCGGTCAGCGCCGATACTGCACCGCACTATTTCGCGCTCAACGAGCTGGCCGTCGAAGGCTACCGCACGTTCGCCAAGGTCCGCCCGCCCTTGCGCAGCGAGGCCGACCGGCAGGCTGTGATCCAGGGCCTCGTTGATGGCACCATCGATGCCATCGCCAGCGACCACTGCCCGCAGGATCAGGACAGCAAGCGCCTGCCTTTTGGCATGGCCGAGGACGGTGTTGTCGGTTTGGAAACCCTGCTGCCGATCAGCCTCGAACTGGTGCGCCACAGCCATCTGAGCCTGCTGCAGCTGCTCGCCAAGCTGACCGCGGCCCCAGCCCATCTGCTCGATCTGGCCGCAGGCCGGCTGCATGAGGGCGAAGCGGCCGATCTCGTCCTGTTCGACCCGGACAAGCCGTACAAGGTTACCGAAGAGGCGCTGCACTCGCTCTCGCGCAACACGGCATTCGAGGGGCATCTCACCCAAGGCGCCGTGCTCGAAACGCTCGTCGACGGCCGCGTGGTCTATCGCCGCGCCGGCCAGGCATAACCCGGGGCTGGGGAGCGCCGAGCCATGATCGATCCGATGGGCGGGCCAGCCTATCTCTGGCCATTCCTGCTGGGCTTCGTGCTTGCCTATCTGGTCGGCTCGATCCCGTTCGGCCTGCTCTTGACCCGCGCCGCCGGGCTGGGCGACATCCGTCAGATCGGCTCGGGCAATATCGGCGCGACCAACGTCCTGCGCACCGGCAACAAGAAGCTGGCAGCGGCAACCCTGGCACTGGATCTGCTCAAAGGTGCACTGCCCGTGGCGCTCGCCGGGCGTTTCTTCGGCCCCGATATGGCCATCGTGGGGGCCGCCGGCGCCTTTCTCGGCCATTGCTTTCCGGTCTGGCTGCGCTTCAAGGGCGGCAAGGGCGTGGCCACGGCGGCCGGTGTCGTACTCGGCCTGACGCCTGCCCTGTTTCCGCTCGCTCTGGCCATCTTCGCCGGCGTGGTTTACGCCACGCGCTATGTTTCGCTCGGCTCCATGTCGGCCGCCTGCGGTGCCGCCCTGCTCGCCTGGCTGAGCGGGTCCTACCAGGCCGCGGAGTTCTACGTCGCGCTGACGCTGCTGATCATCTGGCTGCACCGGACCAATGTCCGCCGGCTGTTGAACGGCACCGAGGCCAAGGTCGGCGACAAACGCGATCGCTGAGAGGCCGTCGCCTGGCGCACATCCCCGATTGACGGCGCAGGAACCGGCTCCAATAGTCGCGCCATGGTTGATAAAGCGCTGTCCGATGACGAGTTGATCGATTGGCTGCAGCTGGCGCGCACCGGCGGCATCGGTCCGCTCGGTTTTGCCCGGATGCTCGACCATTTCGGCTCAGCGCGCGCTGCCCTGGCCGCTCTGCCCCAGCTCATCGCCCGCGGGCGCAAGCTCAAACCCTGTCCGCGCTCCCGGATCGAAGACGAGTTGGCGGCGCTTGCGCGTTTCGATGTCACGCTGATCACGCTGCGCGATCCCGGCTATCCGCCGGCGCTCGCCGTGTTGCCGGATCCGCCGCCGGTCATCACCGTGGCTGGCGATCTCAACCTGCTGCATGCGCCCACGATTGGCATGGTCGGCGCGCGCAATGCCAGCGGTCACGGCCGCAAGCTGGCCCATGAGATCGCCAACGCCCTGGCGCAGGCAGAGTACACCATCGTCTCCGGTCTGGCGCGCGGCATCGATACGGCCGCACACAAAGGGGCATTGGATCAGCCGGGCGGAACGATCGCCGTCATCGCCAGCGGCATCGACATCGCCTACCCGCCGGAAAACACCGACCTGATGGCGGCCATCGCCAAGCATGGCGCCGTGATCACCGAATACCCGCTGGGTCTGCCGCCGCGCGCCAAGCACTTTCCCCAGCGCAACCGCCTGATCGCCGGCCTGTCGCTCGGTACGCTGGTGGTCGAAGCGACCCCCAAATCCGGCAGCCTGATCACCGCACGCCTGGCCGCCGACTATGGCCGCGAGGTCATGGCCATACCCGGCTCGCCCGCGGATGCCCGCCATCGCGGCAGCAATGCCCTGCTCAAGGACGGCGCCGCGCTGATCGAAAACGCTGCGGACGTCCTGGCGGTGATCGAGCCCCTACGCAACCTGCGGCCGAAAGCTGTGCGCCAGCGTTCGCGCGAATTGCCTCCTGTGAAGCCCAAGCCAGCGCCGCGGGCGGGCGACAAGACAGCGTCACAAGCGCCCGGCAGCCTGGAGTTACGCCTGCGTGAATGCCTCGGCACCGAACCGCTGCATGTTGACGAACTCATCCGCCAATGCCATGCAACCGCCGCCGAGGTGCAGCGTACCCTTCTCGATTTCGAGCTCGCTGGCTTGATCGAACGCCATCCAGGCAATCGGATTGCCCTCGCCCGCAGCTAGCGCGTCGGTGTCGACATCGCGCAAGTGCGTGCCAGATTGCTGGTGCGGATGGAGAAACCTGAACCGCCATGGACATCGTTGTCGTCGAATCGCCGACCAAGGCGAAAACTATCGAGAAATATTTGGATGGCGCCTACCAGGTTGTGGCGAGCTACGGTCACGTGCGCGATCTGGAAGACAAAGATGGCTCGGTCCTGCCGGAAGAAGACTTCCGGATGCTGTACGATATCCTGCCGGACAAGAAAAAGCGCGTGAACGAGCTGGCCGATGCGGTCAAGCAGGCCGATCAGGTCTTCCTCGCGACCGACCCCGATCGCGAAGGCGAAGCGATTTCCTGGCATCTGCTTGAGGCGCTGTCGAAGAAAGGCGTGCTGCGCGACAAGCCGGTCAAGCGCGTGGTCTTTCACGAGATCACCAAGCAGGCCGTGCTGCAATCGATGGCCCAGCCGCGTGAACTGGATGAACATCTGATCGATGCTTACCAGGCGCGGCGCGCGCTCGACTATCTGGTCGGCTTCAAACTGTCGCCGATCCTGTGGCGCAAGCTGCAGGGCTCGCGTTCGGCCGGACGTGTGCAATCGGTCGCCCTTCGCCTGATCTGCGAGCGCGAGGACGAGATCGAGCGCTTCGTGCCGCAGGAATACTGGTCGATCGAGGCCGATTTCCTGACCCCGCGCAAGGAACTCCTGACCGCACGGCTGACCCATCTGGACGGCAAGAAGCTCGACAAGATGGCCATCGGCGAACAGGGCGCCGCCGATGCGGCAGTGCAGAAGATCCTTGCCGGCGCCTACGCGGTCAGCGAGATCGAGCGCAAGCAGGTCAAGCGCAACCCGGCGCCGCCGTTCACCACCTCGACCCTGCAGCAGGAAGCCGCGCGCAAGCTCGGTATGAGTGCCAAGCAGACCATGCAGGTGGCCCAGCGTCTGTTCGAAGGCATTTCCCTGGGTGGCGAGACCACCGGCCTGATCACGTATATGCGAACCGACAGCGTCCAACTTTCCAAGGATGCGCTGGGTGCCTGTCGCGGGCTGATCGGCGAGCGCTACGGCGACAGCTATCTGCCGGAAACGCCCCGACAGTACAAAACCAAGACCAAAAACGCCCAGGAAGCGCACGAAGCCATCCGGCCGACCGATCTGTTCCGCACACCCGAACAGCTCGCCAGATATCTCGAGCGCGAGCAGCTACGCCTGTACGAGCTGATCTGGAAACGCACGGTCGCCAGCCAGATGGCGGCGGCTGTGCTCAATCGCGTCACGATCGATGTCGCCGAGACGGCCGGCGAGATCCTGTTCCGCGCAACCGGTACGACGGTCGCCTTTGACGGATTTTTCAAGGTTTACCAGGAAGGCCGCGACGAGCCGGCCGAGGACGATGACGGCGAGCGCATCCTGCCCGAGGTCGCCAAGGGCGAGGCCATGGAACGCTCGGAGGTCCGGCCCAGGCAGCATTTCACCGAACCGCCGCCGCGCTACACCGAGGCCAGCCTGGTCAAGCGTCTGGAAGAGCTCGGCATCGGCCGGCCGTCAACCTACGCCAGCATCATCTCGGTGCTGCAGGATCGCGGTTATGTCGTGCTCGAGCAAAAGCGCTTCAAACCCGAAGACCGCGGCCGGCTGGTGACCGCTTTTCTGACCGGCTTTTTCGATCACTGGATCCAACCGGGTTTCACCGCCTCGCTCGAGACCGAACTGGACGACGTCGCCGCCGGTGAGCGCCACTGGAAGGACGTGCTCCGGGATTTCTGGGCACCGTTCAACGAAGCCCTGAACGAGGCCTCGGACAAGCGTGTTGCCGAAGTCATCGAAGCGCTCAATCGCCTGCTCGCCGACCACCTGTTCCCGCCGAAAGAGGATGGCACGCCGGCGCGCGGCTGCCCGTTGTGCGCCGACGGTGAGCTGAGCCTGAAGCTCGGCCGCTACGGCGCTTTCGTCGGCTGCTCGAACTATCCTGAATGCAAATACACCCGCCCCTTCAGTGCCAAGGAGGCCGAGCAGGTCGCCGCGCAGGCCTCCGGCGAGCGGCTCTTGGGCGTCGATCCCGAGAGCGCGGATGAGGTCTGGCTGCGCATCGGCCGCTATGGCCCCTATGTCGAGCTCAGCGGCGAAGAGAAAAAGCGCAGCTCGCTGCCGCCGAACATCAAGGCCGACGACGTCACGCTGGAGCAGGCGCTGGCGCTGCTTGCATTGCCCCGTGAGATCGGCGCACACCCGGAAAGCGGTGAGCCGGTCAGTGCCGGCATCAATCGCTACGGCCCGTTCGTGCAGCACGGCCGCCAGTTCGTTCGCCTGGGACCGGACGAGGATGTCCTGACCATCGGCATGAACCGTGCGATGGCCCTGCTCGACGAGGCCAAGACCAGGAAAGGCGGCAGCGCCGGGCCGTTGCGTGTGCTGGGCGAACATCCGGAGAAGGGCGGCGAGATCCAGGTCCTGAGCGGCCGCTTCGGTCCTTACGTCAAGCTCGGCAAGGTCAACGCCAGCCTGCCTAAAGGCACGACGCCAGAGGAAATCACGCTCGAGCAGGCCGTGCAGTTGATCGATGCGCGCGCGGCCAAGGCCGGCAACGGCAAGGCCAGGGCAAAAAGCGGCAAATCGGCTGCCAAGCCAACGGCCAAACAAGCCAATGGCGCCGATGCCAAATCTGCCAGCACCAAGACATCGACGACGAAAACGTCGAGCACCAAGAAAACCGCTGTCAGCAAGGCCAAGACAACAAGCAAGTCATCCGCGAAGAGCACGTCGCGCAGCAAGAGCGCCGGCTCGCGCGCCAAGGCGGAGTCGTGAGCCGGCCGGGCCGGGTGACATGAGCCGCCGGCCGGTCTCGCTCGGCGCGCCCTCGCGCGAAGAAATCCTGCGTCACGTGGAGCAGGCCGAAGGCGAGGTCACCCGGCGCGATCTGGCCCGGGCGTTCAAGGTCAAGGGTCCGGCGCGCGCCGAACTGCGCGAACGTCTGCGCGAGCTCGAAGACGAAGGCGTGCTCACGCGCGCCAAGGGCCGGCGCATGCGCCCGGCCGGCGAACTGCCGGAAGTGACCGTGCTGGACATCACCTCCGGCGACAGTGACGGCTATTACTACGCCCGTGCGCGACGCGCTGACGACGCAGACGACAGCCCGGTCATCGAAATCCCGCCAAGCGGCTATCGCGGCCGGGCACCCGATATCGGTGATCGCGTGCTGGCGCGCCTGAAACGTCTGGGCGGCCAGCGCTATGAAGGCAGCATCATGCGCATCCTGCCGCGCCATCGCGGCGAGGTCGTCGGCGTGCTGGGGTGGCGCGGCCGCAGCTTTCGCCTGCACCCGATCGAGCGTGGCGCCAAGACCGAGTTCCATATCGGCGAGCAGGATGTCGGCGGTGCCGGCGATGGCGACATCGTTTTGGCCGAGATCGCCGAGGAACATCGCCAGGGCCTGCCCAAGGCGCGCGTGATCGAGCGCATCGGTGACGCTGAAGACCCGCGCACGATCAGCCTGATGTCGGCCCATGCCGAAGGCATCCGGCTGACCTTCCCGCCGGAGGTCGTCGCCGAGGCCGAAGCCTGCACGCCGGTCGAGCTGGGCAAGCGCACCGATCTGCGCGACGTACCGCTGGTCACGATCGACGGTGCCGATGCGCGCGATTTCGACGACGCCGTGTTCGCCGAGCCTGACCCGGACGGCGCCAATCCGGGTGGCTTTCGCCTGGTCGTGGCGATCGCCGACGTCGCCCATTATGTCCGCCCCGACAGCGCACTCGATCGCGAGGCGCGTCTGCGTGGCAATTCGGTCTACTTCCCCGACCGGGTCATCCCGATGCTGCCGGAAGCCCTGTCCAACGGCCTGTGCTCGCTGCGCCCGGACGAGGAGCGCGCCTGCCTGGCCGTGGACATGGTCATCGACGCTGATGGCAACAAACGCCGGCATCGCTTCATGCGCGGCCTGATGCGCTCACGCGCCCGGTTGACCTACGAGCAGGCCCAGGCGGCGGCTGACGGCGATGACCATGCCGTCGACCACGCCTTGCTCGAACCGGTGATCAAGCCGCTCAATGCCGCCTATCGCGCCTTGCTCAGCGCTCGCGCGCGCCGCGGCACGCTCGAGCTGGACATGCCCGAGCGCGTTGTCGTGCTCGATGACGCCGGCAAGCCGACCCAGATCGAGCCGCGCCAGCGCCTGGACAGCCACCGGCTGATCGAAGAGTTCATGATCCTCGCCAATGTCGCTGCCGCCGAAGCGCTCGAGGCCAACAAGGGTCTGTGCATGTATCGCGTGCACGACCGGCCGGATGCCGCCAGGCTCGAGGGCCTTGGCTTTTTGCTGGAATCGCTCGGCATGCGCGGCGCCATCAGGAACTTGCGCAAGCCCGCCGATTTCACTGGCCTGCTTGGCAAGATCGACGATCCCGGCTTACGCGAACTGGTCTCGATGTCGGTGCTGCGCAGCCAGGCCCAGGCCGTCTACCAGCCGGAGAACATCGGCCATTTCGGCCTGGCGCTCCATAAATACGCTCATTTCACCTCGCCGATCCGCCGCTATGCCGATCTGCTGGTGCATCGCGCCCTGATCCGCTTTCTGGATCTGCCTGGTGACGGCGCCCAGCCCGATCCGCTCGACGAGAACCGCTTTGCCGATACCGGCCAGCACATCTCGCGCACCGAACGCCAGGCCCAGGCCGCCGAGCGCCGGGCGCATGACCGCTATCTCTCGCTGTTCCTCGCCGATCGCATTGGCAGCACGTTTGATGGCGTGGTCACCAGCGTGCAGCGCTTCGGTCTGTTCGTGCAACTCAAGGACACCGGCGCCGACGGGCTGGTGCCGATCGGCTCGCTCGGCCGCGAGTATTTCGAGCATGACGACCGGCGCCAGATGCTGATCGGCGCGGAAACCGGCCAGATCTTCGGCATCGGCGACCAGGTCGTCGTCGAGCTCGTCGAGGCCGATGCGTTGTCCGGCTCGATCAGCCTGCGCCTGCGCGACCACAAGCCCGGCCCGTCAGCGTTGGCGGCCATGCGCGACGGCCCAGGCCAAACCGGCCGGCGCAACGGCGGCCGACGCCCGGGCGCGCGCCCGTCACGGCCTACGAAAAAGCCGAAACCAGCCAAGCGACGCAGCTAGACCTTCGCCGAGCTTGCGCAGCCGCGCCCGCTGGCGCATGTGCAGGCCTTGTGCGCGCAGTTGTACCAAGCGACCCAGACATGACCTTGCCGACCCACTGGCGCGATCTCCTGGCGCTGATGAGCGCTTCGACCGTCGCCGGCATGACCCTGTCGTTCGTGATCCCGTTGCTCTCGCTGGTCATGGAGCAGGCGGGCCATCCGGACTGGCTGATCGGCCTGAACGCCGCCACCGCCGGGCTCTCGGCCTTTATCATCGCACCGTTGTTGCCGCGCCTGGTGCCGGTCTTTGGCCTGCGCACGCTGATGATCAGCGGCATGCTGTTGTCAGCGGTAATGATCATGGCGTTTCCGCAGACCGATCATATCGGCCTGTGGTTCGTGATCCGCTTCTTCGCCGGTGTCGGCATGGTTGTGCCGTTTGTGCTCGGCGAGGCGGCGATTAACGCGCTGGCCGATGAGGACAGCCGCGGCCGCATCATGGGCGTCTACGGCACGCTTTTCTGCGTCGGCTTCGCCTTTGGTCCGGCACTGATCAGCCTGCTCGGCACGGAAACCAGTCTTCCGTTTTATACCGCTGCCGGCCTGCTGGTGATCGCCAGCACGCCGATCCTCTTGGCCAAGAAAGCGGATATCGGGTTCGAGCGGCCATCGGATCTGTCGTTCGCCGCCGTCTACGCCCTGGCGCCGCTCGCCTTCGTCAGCATCATGGTCTTCGGCGTCATGGAGACGGCCGCGTTCGTACTTTTGCCGCTCTATGGCCTGTGGCTTGGTCTGGACAGCGGCGGTGCGGCGTTCCTGCTCAGCGCGCTGATCGCCGGCAACATCGTGTTGCAGTACCCGCTGGGCTGGCTCGGTGACCGCTTCGGCCGGCCAAAACTGCTGCTGATCTGCCTCGCGGCCGGCGCGCTGTGCGCCTTCATCATGCCGCTGACCACCCATGCGCTCTGGCTCGTCCTGCTCATGCTGGTCGCCTTCGGCGGCGCTCTGGGGGGCATGTACACCCTGACCTTGAGCGTTATCGGCATGCGTTTTCGCGGCGGCGATCTGGCCAAGGCGAGTGCCTTGTTCGTCTTGTCCTACGAAGCCGGCGCGATCTTTGGTCCGGCCGCCCTGGGCACGGCAACCAGCCTGACCGGCATGGGCGCCCTGCCGGTCTGGCTGGGCGGGCTGCTCATCGTTGCCCTCATCGTCGGTTTTCGTATCGAGGCCCAACCGGCATTGCCGATCGCTGCGGCGCTCAAGCGCGGATCGCCTTGACAGATAGACGCGGCTGCCTATGGTGCGGCGACCTTTTCACCGACAACAGGAGCCGGGGCCATGGCCAAGCCGAGCACGGTTTTGATCAAGCTGGTGAGCACCGCGGGCACCGGCTATTTTTACACCACCAAGAAGAATACCAAGGCGACGACAGAAAAGCTGAGCTTTCGAAAATATGATCCGAAAACGCGCAAGCATGTCGAATTCAAAGAAGCCAAGATCAAGTAACGACGCCTCAAGCCGGTTTGACGATGCAAAGGGCTGCCTTCGGGCGGCCCTTTTTGCGTTGGAGGCTGACCTGCGGCGCGCATGCATCGCTTTTCGGTTGACATGGCGCGCATTGGCTTAACGGGGCTTCACGCTAAGCGAGAAACGTTGTAATGTCCCATGAGGGAAATGGTTCAACGCGCTGATTATTCAAGATTTCTGGCCGCTCGAGTGGCGCCAGCGGGAGGAACGCGATCGTGGCATCGACAGGTATGACCGGATCGACACGGGCCATAGGCTCGTTTTTCACGCGTGTACTGCCGCTGGCCGGCACGCTGCTTGTGCTCGGCCATGGCGCCCAGGCCGAAAGCCTGCTGGACGACGCGCCGCTGATCTTGAAGGATGGCCGCATCGCCTTCGTTTCGGTGCGCAATCTCGATTTTGCGCCGGGATCATCGGACATTGATCCGGATGCCGAAGCCGAACTCGCTGCCTTCGCCCAAGACGTCGCCACCGACTGTTTTCTGACCGCGCAGGTGATCGGTCACGCCGATCCGAACGAGGCCAGCTCCGAGGATCGCATGGCCAGCCATCGTTTGGCGCGCGAGCGGGCCGATCAGATCCAGGCCTATCTCGGCGATCATGGCCTGACCCAGGCGGACATCGCCAATGTTTGGGACTGGCAGTTCCTCATCCCGGAGCCGCGCGCGACCGTTTGGGCCTTTCGCTTGATCGCCGGCGAGGACTGCGACGGTACGCCGTTGAGTGGCAACGCCATCGCCCGTGAGGACGCCGCGCCAAGCGCGGATAGTGACGCACCGACCGATATGGCCAGCGGCGATGACCCAGCCGACGCCGTGCCGGCGCTCGATGGCGACACAACGACATCGCGCGAGACCTTGAGCGCAGAGGCGCAGGAGGATGCACCAAGCGACGCTGCCGCCGCGCCGGATGCCCAGGCGGCCGCGGATCAGGCGCTGGCCGAGGCCGCGCAGGACACCGAGGAAACTGAAGAAATCGTGATCGCCGGAGCCGAGGCGCAGAGCAACGCGACCGATGACGCAGAACAAGCTTTGAGCGCGAGCGAGGCGGAGGACATCGCCGAAACCGCCGCGGCCGAGGCCGAAGCGATCGACGATACGGCGAGCGAGTCCTCGACTGCCGCCTTGATCGCGCGGGAAACCGAGGCCGAAACCAGCTTCACACCCGGTGAGATCGTGCGCCCGGCCGAGATCGAGCCTGCTGCCGGTCCATCGCGCGATGATGAATCGTCCGCCGCGGAGGCACAGCCCGCCCCGACACCGCTGCCAAGGACCGAGGTCGCCGAGCTGCCACCGCCGCCGGCCGCTGCTGAAACCAGCGATGGGACGGATGCGGCCGAGGCCGAAGAGACCGGGACCGCCGCGCCGGCGCCGCAGGAAAAGCCGGCCCAGACGGCAGCGCTGAGCACCGGTGAGAGCGAACTCGATCTGGTGTTCGAGACCAATAGCAGCTGGTTCAACACCAGCATCGTCGAGCAGCTCAAGGCGTGGGTGCCGAACGCACCGGCCGGTGCGCCGATCGTGCTCGAGGCCGCCGTTGGCGTCGGTGATGTGCAGGGCGTCGAATCCGCGGAAGAGGCGATCCAGTACAACCGCTGGCTGGCCGAGCGCCGGGCCGAGCGGGTACGCAACTGGCTGCAGGAGAACGCGCCGCAGCTTGGCCAGATCGAGGTGCGCTATCGCGAGAATGACACCTCGAGGGCCGTGCGGGTCATCCCGGGTGAGGTTGGCTAGGGGTGGACATGCCTGCCATCGGCGTCGACCTCGGCGGCACCAAGATCGAGGCCCTACTGCTCGACGACGAGGGCCGCACGCTGGATCGAAAGCGCATCGCCACGCCCCGCGGCGACTATGACGCCACGCTCGAGGCCATCGTCGGCCTGGTGACTGAAGTCGAACAGCGCCATGGCGTGCAAGCGAGCGTCGGCTTGGGCCAGCCAGGCTCGACCGGTCCGGACGGGCTGCTGCGCAATGCCAACTCGGTCTGGCTGAACAGCCGCCGCTTTCAGCAGGATTTACAGGAAAGGCTGCGGCGGCCGGTCCCTTGCGCCAATGACGCCAACTGTCTGGCCCTGTCCGAAGCGACCGATGGCGCCGGTGCTGGCGCAGCTTGTGTGTTCGCCGTCATCATCGGTACCGGCACCGGCGGCGGCCTGGCGATCGACGGCCGCACCCTCACCGGGCGACACGGCATCGCCGGTGAGTGGGGCCACAACCCGCTGCCCTGGCCACGTGCCGACGAGTTGCCCGGCCCGGCCTGCTATTGCGGCAAGCATGGCTGCATCGAGACCTGGTGCAGTGGCACCGGTTTCGCAGACAGCTATCTGCGTGCCTATGGCGAGCGCAAGACCGGACCGGAGATCGTCGCGGCGGCGCAAGCCGGCGACCGTCGCGCCATGGACACGCTCGAGGACTACCAGGATCGCCTGGCCCGGGCCCTGGCTTCGGTGGTCAATGTTGTCGATCCGACCGTCATCGTGCTGGGCGGCGGCATGTCCAATGTCATCCAGATCTACCCTGGCCTGGGCGAGCGGATGGCGGCCTATGTGTTCTTCGATCGCTTCGAAACACCGATTGTGCCGGCCCGGCACGGGGACAGCTCGGGTGTACGCGGTGCGGCCTGGCTGGGTCGTGCCGGTCAGGGCTCAGCAATCGGGCTCGGGTAGCTCTTCCACCTCGTCCAGGGTCCCGCCCAGGCGGAAATCGCCGTAATCCAGCACCATGTCGCGCATCACGCCGTCCGGGTCGAGTTGGAAGGAAACCTCGAACTCCGGCAGCAGATCGGAATCGTCGCTCTTGTGATAGGCCATGCTCACCGGCCATTGCTGCCCGGGCGCCTCGGTTGGCGCCGGCGCGCTAACCACGGTGGTGATGTCCGTCAGGGAGTCGAAGCCCGAGCCATCAAACACCGAATGCGTCAGCAAGACCGGCTTCGATGACATCGAGGCGAGGATGCGGCGCAAATGCGCGACTGGAAACAGGGTGCCCACGGGCAAGTCAATCACCCGGCTTTCCGGCAGACTGAACAGCGCCGTGCCCTTGCCGTCGGTACCGATCTGGGCTGTACCGGAGTACTCACTTGCCAGCTGACCGTCTTCAAAACTGCGCATCGAGTAGCGCAGCTTGGTGGCGTCGAACGACTCCCAGGTATTGTACACGACGTCGTAGCTGTAGCCGTAGCCGTCCTCCATTTCGGCGACAAAGCTGATACGCTGGCTGCTGGTCCAGCCATCGCACATGCCCTGCCATTCGATCGCCAGGCCGCCATTGACGGCGACCAACCCGTTCAGATCGTTCGCCTCCTGCTCGAGTTTGAGGCGATAGAAAGCGCGGTGCGGGTTCAGAACTGACTGAGCCGCCGCGGCGACCGACGTGCTGCACGCCGCAGCAGCGACCAGGGCCGCGAACCATCGCGCGCGTCGAAATGCCATTGTCCCTCCCGAGGTTGCATCACCTCTGTTAGTGGCTGTCATGATGGGGAGTTGTTTGCCACAAATGCAAGTCGTCTTATCCGGGAGCGCATCGATCCATGACTTCGCCCATGCCCAGCCTGTTCATCACGCGCCGCATGCCTGATGCCGTCGAACGCCGTGCGCAGGAGTCCTATGATTGCCGCATGAACCGCACGGATGAGGCCCACGACCAAGACGGCCTGATCGAAGGCGCCGAGGGTTGTCAGGGCATCATGACCTGCGCCACCGACAAGTGGCCGGAAGACGTCATCGAGGCGCTGCCGGATACGGTAAGGATCATTGCCACCCTCTCGGTCGGTTTCGAGCATATCGACCTCGGCGCCTGCCGCTCGCGCGGCATAGCCGTGACCAACACACCGGATGTGCTGTCCGAATCGACCGCCGACACCACGATGCTCTGCCTGCTCGGCGCCGCCCGCCGCGCCTCCGAAGGCGAGCGCATGGTTCGCGACGGCGACTGGACCGGCTGGGCGCCGACACAGTTGCTCGGCATCGAACTGAACGGTGCCCATCTCGGCATCGTCGGCATGGGCCGTATCGGCCGGGCCGTGGCCGCCCGCGCGCGCGGCTTCGGCATGATCGTGCACTATCACAATCGCTCCCGCCTGCCGGAGGACCTCGAACAGGGCGCGATCTACCACGACCGGCTCGAAGCCATGCTGCCGAAAGTACGCTTTTTGTCGCTCAATGCGCCCGGCGGCGAGGCGACCAAGCATTTGCTCAACGACCGGACCCTGGCGATGTTGCCCAAGGGCGCTGTGGTCGTGAACACGGCGCGCGGCCTGCTGATCGACGATGACGCCTTGATCCGTGCCATGACCGATGGCCACGTCTTCGCAGCCGGTCTCGATGTCTTCAATGGCGAGCCGGATCTCGATGCGCGCTACCGTGCCATGCCGAACACCTTTCTCTTGCCGCATTTGGGCAGTGCCACGGTCGAAACACGCAATGCGATGGGCTTCCGCTGCTTGGATAATCTGGATGCGGTCCTGTTGCGCGGCGAGCGCGCACCGGATGATCTCACCCGGGTGTCATGAACGCACCGTTGGCAATTTCCTGAAGAGGGCAGACTGATGAGCGTTATCGACGAGCGACTGGCCGAACTTGGCATCCAGATCCCCGATGCACCGGCACCGGCGGCGAACTACGTGCCGTATGTCATCTGCGGCAAGACGCTGTACGTTTCCGGTCAGATCGCCATGGCCGATGGCAAGATGGTCTACACCGGCAAGGTCGGCGAAACGGTCGATGCCGACACGGCCAAGCAGGCCGCGCGTCTGTGCGCCATCAACCTGATCGCCCAGGCCAAGGCGGCCTGTGGCGGCCATCTCGAGCGCATTGTCCGCCTGGTCAAGCTGGGCGGCTTCGTCGCCTGCACGCCCGACTTCACCGGTCATCCCGGCGTGATCAACGGTGCCTCGGATCTGATGGTCGAGGTGTTCGGCGATCGCGGCAAGCATGCCCGCTTCGCCGTCGGCGCACCGTCCTTGCCGCTCGATACCACGGTCGAGATCGAAGCCATTTTCGAGCTGGCCTGAGCCATGCGCGCCGGCAGCGCCATCATCGACACCCTGATCGCCAACGGTCATCGCGTTGGTTTCGGCGTACCCGGCGAGAGCTATCTGGCGTTGCTCGAAGGCATGCGTCTGAGCCGCCAGATGCACGGTGAGGACGGCTTTCGCTTTATCAATACCCGCCATGAAAGTGGCGCCGGTTTCGCCGCTGACGCCTACGCCCGCATCAGCGGCCAGCCGGGTCTGGCCTTTGTCACGCGCGGACCCGGCGCCTGCAACGCCTCGATTGCGGTGCACACTGCGGCGCAAGACAGCGTGCCGATGGTGCTGTTCGTCGGTCAGGTCGCCAGCCACGAGAAGGGCCGCGAGGCGTTCCAGGAGATCGACTACGCTCAGATGTTCGCCAGCATCGCCAAGGCGGTGCTCGAACCGCATGCGCCCGAGGCCTGTGCCGGGATCACCGCGCGCGCCCTGGCCCTGGCGGCCAGCGGACGGCCAGGCCCGGTTGTCGTCGTGCTGCCGGAAGACGTCACACGCGCGGAAATCGGTGAGGTGACCATCCCGATCGTCGGCCCGTTTGCCCGGTCGGCGCCGCAGGCGACCGACATCGGCAAGGCTGCCGGCTTGATCGATGCCGCAGCCAGGCCGGTAGTCATCGCGGGCGAACTGATCGGGGCTGACCATGCCTATGCGCCGCTGGCAGCCCTCGTCCAGCGCTGCGGCGCCGGTGTCATTGCCAGCTTCCGCCGGCAGGATGTCATCGACAATGACGAGGAAGCCTATCTCGGTCACGGCGGCCTCGGCCGTCCGCCCTACCTGACCAAGTCGTTGGACGAAGCCGATCTGATCGTCCTGGCCGGTGCCAGGCCGGACGACGTCACCAGCGCGCAGTTCACCTCACCGCGCGCCGACCAGCAGGTCATCCACATCTTCCCGCACGCCGATATCCTGGCACGCCTGCCCGCCTCAACCATCAAGCTGGCGGCAGCGCCGAGCCCGGCACTCGGCGCGCTGGCTGAAGCCTGCGCGCCGGCGCCCCCGGAGCGTCTGGCCTGGCGCCGGCAGGCGCGTGCTGGCTTCGAGGCCTGGCAGCGTAAGCCGCATGACGCCCAAGGTTCCGTCGATCTGGCCGACATTGCTGCGTCGGTCCAGGCCATGAAACCGCGCGACGCGATCACCACCAATGATGCCGGCAACTTCGCCACCTGGATGCATCGTTATCTGCGCTGGCACACCCCGCGCAGCCAGGCGGCCCCGGCCAATGGCGCCATGGGCTATGCCGTGCCGGGCGCGCTCGGTGCCCGGATCGCGGCACCCGGGCGCACGGTGATCGCCTTTGTCGGCGATGGTGGCGCGTCGATGACCGGCCTGGAGCTGAAAAGCGCGCGCGAGGCCAAAGCGCCGGTCAAGGTGATCGTCTGCGACAATGCCGTCTACGGTACGATCTTGATGCATCAGGAAAAAACCTTCGGCGCGCAGGCTTTGCACGGTGTCGGTATCGAACGGATCGACTTCGCCGCACTGGCCGAGAGCTGCGGCGCGCTGGGCGTGCGCGTCGAACGCACCGATGCTTTCGCCGAAGCCTTCGCGCGCGCCTTGGCCCATGACGGCCCCGCCCTAATTCACGTGCTGAGCGATCCGCGCGATATTTCAGCCGCGCGTTCGGTTGTGAGCCTGGGTTAACCTCGAAGCACCACGGCGGACATCTTGCAGGTCAAACTGGTTCAGGGCATCGAGCGGATCGACGCTGCCGCCTGGGACGCGTGCGCAGGCGCCGACAACCCTTTTGTCGGCCACACCTTTCTCTCGATCATGGAAGCCAGTGGCTCGGCCAGCGGCGAAACCGGCTGGCTGCCGCTGCACGTGCTGGTCGAAGACGACGGCGGTCAGGTGCACGGCTGCGCACCGATGTACGTCAAAAGCCACTCATATGGCGAATATGTCTTCGATTGGGGCTGGGCCGACGCCTTCGAGCGCGCCGGCGGGCGCTATTATCCCAAGTTGCAGATCTCGGTGCCATTTACGCCCGTGCCTGGGCCACGCCTGATGGTCCGACCGGGTGCCGACATCGACGCCGTGCGCGCGGCGCTGATCGCCGGCATCGCCAGTGCCTGCGAGCAACTGAACACCAGTTCGGCGCACATTACCTTTTGTGGGCAAGACGAACAGGAAGCGCTTGGTGAGCATGGTTTCTTGCGCCGCATGGGCGTGCAGTATCACTGGCACAATCGCAGCTACCGTGACTTCGACGACTTCCTCGATGTCTGCAAGAGCGCCAAGCGCAAGCAGATGCGCAAAGAGCGTGCGAAGGTCCGTGATCAGGGGATCGAGATCGAAACCCTGTCCGGCAGCGATATCGAACGGCACCACTGGCAGGCCTTCTGGCCGTTCTACCTGGCCACCGTCGACAAGCGCTGGGGCAATGCCTACCTAACCCGCGATTTTTTCGCCATGATCGGTGAGCGCATGCCCGAGCGCGTGGTTCTGGTCATGGCCAGGGCCGACGGCGCTTATGTTGGCGGCGCCCTCAACCTGCGTGGTGCCGATACGCTCTACGGCCGCATCTGGGGCTGTCTCGACGATTACCGCTTCCTGCACTTCGAGGCCTGCTATTACGCAGCCATCGACTACGCCATCGCCACCGGCCTGAAGCATGTCGAGGCGGGTGCGCAGGGAACCCACAAGCTGCAGCGCGGTTACGAGCCTGTGGCCACCTACAGCGCGCACTGGATCAGCCACCCGGGCTTGCGCGATGCGGTCGAACGGTTCGTCCATGACGAGCGCATCCAGATGCGCGCGGAGATGGAAAACCTTAAGGGAATGTTACCATTCCGCGAGGATGCGCCTGCGTAACCGTGCGAACGCGGTTATAGTCTTAGACTAACGTCGATTGTCCGTGATGGTCACGGACTGGCGGCAGTGAGACGCAGATGCCGATGTTTCGCCGGCGCATTGACGCCGTAGTCACGCCCCAGGCCCTCGCCGAGCTGGCCTTTTTCGCGGGTTTTGATCGCCGCCTCTTGCGCGCAATTGCCGAACAGCTCGAATGGCTGACTTTGCCCGGCGGCGCCACCCTGTTCGAGACCGGTGAAGCACCGGACGGACTGTATGTGCCCTTGTGCGGTCGCCTCGCCGCCTTTCTGGTCGACGCTGACGGCACGCGGCGCCATGTCGGTGACATTTCTGTCGGCGAACCGGTCGGCGAAATGGGTCTGCTCGCCGGCGAAGGCCGCAGCGCAACCGTGGTTGCCTTGCGCGATACCGATCTCCTGCGCCTGTCGCTCGAAGCCTTCGAGGCTTTGGTCGAGCGCGAACCGAAAGCGCTTCTGCCGCTGACGCGCAGCCTGGCCAAGCGCATCCAGTCGATCACCGATCCAAGACGCCGCGAGCCGCGCGCGCGCACCTTCACCTTTCTCGCCCTCGATCCGGGTATCCAGCCAGAAGACTTGGTTGCCTTTGCCGAGCGCGAACTGGCCGCCCATGGCCTCTACGCTGCCTGTTTGCATGCCGATACGCGCACGCGCACGGCGGCGGCATTGCATGACGTCGAGCAGCGTGCCGATGCCGTGCTGTTCGCCGCATCACTCGATGAGCCGGGCTGGGCGCGCACCTGTCTGCGCCAGACGGATCACCTGTTCCTGCTCAGCAGCGGCGCGGAACCCAGCCATGTCGCCGCCGATGCCGGTGATCTGGTGCAGACGGTACGCGATCGCCGCTGCGATCTGATCACGCTCAGCAATGGCACGCCGCCCGTCGGCGCGACCGTCGATCGCTTTGCGCCGCAGCTACGCTGGCGACTCGACCTGGCCCTGCCACGCGATCGTGCCCGGCTGGTGCGCCTGATGCTCGGCCAGCTCACCGGCCTGGTGCTTTCCGGCGGCGGTGCGCGCGGTTTTGCCCATCTCGGCCTGCTGCGCGCGTTGGACGAGGCCAGCGTACCGATCGACATGATCGCCGGCTCGAGCATGGGCGCGCTGATCGGTGCCGGCTGGGCCTGCGGCTGGCGCTATGAGCCCTTTGCCAAACGGCTGCGTGAAGCCTTTCTCGAGGTGAAGCCGCTCAACGACTATACCGTGCCGGTGATCGCCCTGGCGCGCGGCCGCAAGCTAAGCGACCTGTTACGCGGTGCCTTCGGCGAGCGCTTGATCGAGCAGTTGCCGATCCCGTTCTTCTGCTGTTCGGCCAATCTCACCAGCGGCGGCAATCATGTGCATGATCGCGGCATGCTGTGGCGCGCCTTGCGCGCCAGCCTGGCGATCCCCGGCTTGGTGCCGCCGGTTGTCGAGGATGGCGAAGTGCTGGTCGATGGCGGCCTGACCAACAATATGCCGGTCGATCTCATGCGCCGCTTTGGCCGCGGGCCGGTGGTCGGCGTCGATGTCAGCACGCCGCCGGCGTTTACCTTGCCCGATGTCGATCACGAGATCGATGGTCTGACTTGGTATGCTCGCTACGGCCGCGGCAATGCCGGCATTGGCTCGGTCTTGTTGCGCGCGGCCACCATCGGCGGCGAGCGCGAAACGCGCCGGGGCCGCAGGCTCGCCGACCGCGTGCTCGAGCCACCGGTGGGCGATATCGGTTTATTGGAATGGACGGCGATTGATCGCGCCTTCGAGCGCGGCTATCGCTACGGCAAATCCCTGTTCGAGCAGAAAGACACCGACTGGCTGTCGCCGGTGCCGGTGCACCACGCGCTCACCAGTGCCAGCGAGACGCTGGACGAGCCCAGACGCTGGCAGCGTGCGCAAGATGGCGGCGACGGCGGGGCGTCATCGACACCGCCACCGTCGCAAAACGCCTAGACCGGCTCGACGACGCGATCGTCCTCGTCTTCGGCGGAGTTGTCATCCGACGGATCGTCATCACTGTCCGGCGCCGGCAGCAGACGCCGTTCGCCGTCGGCCGGATCGATGACGAAGGCGAGCTTGTTGTCGTCGCCGACGGTCACCTTGACCTTGCCGCCCTTGACCAGATCACCGAACAGGAGCTGGTCGGCCAGCGGCCGCTTGATGTGCTCCTGGATGATCCGGGCCAGCGGCCGGGCGCCGTAGAGTTGATCGTAGCCCTTTTCCGCCAGCCAGGCGCGCGCGGCCTCGTCGAGATCGATATGCACCCGCTTGTCAGCGAGCTGGGCGCCGAGCTCGCGGATGAACTTGTCGACGACATTGGCGATGACTTCGGCACTCAGATGGGCGAACGGGATGACCGCATCGAGCCGGTTGCGGAACTCCGGCGTGAAGGTCCGCTTGATCGCCTCGTCGTCCTCGCCCTCGCGGCGCTCGCGGCCGAAGCCGAATGCCGCCTTGCTCATGTCGGCCGCACCGGCATTGGTGGTCATGATCAAGATGACATTGCGAAAATCGACCGTCTTGCCGTTGTTGTCGGTCAGCTTGCCGTAGTCCATCACCTGCAGAAGGATGTTGAAGACATCCGGGTGGGCTTTTTCGATCTCGTCCAGCAGCAAGACCGCGTGCGGGTGCTGGTCGACGGCATCGGTCAACAGACCGCCCTGGTCGAAGCCGACATAGCCGGGCGGCGCACCGATCAGGCGGGAAACCGCATGGCGCTCCATGTACTCGGACATGTCGAAGCGCACGAGTTCGATGCCCATGACCTTGGCGAGCTGGCGGGCGACCTCGGTCTTGCCGACACCGGTCGGACCGGAGAACAGGTAGCAGCCGATCGGCTTGGAGGCTTCGCGCAGGCCCGCGCGCGATAGCTTGATCGCACTGGCCAGCGCCGCGATGGCCGTATCCTGACCGAAAACGGCGCTCTTGAGATCCTCATCCAGCGTGCGCAGGGCCTCCTTGTCGCGCTGGGTGACGCTCTTGATCGGCACGCGCGCAATCTTCGAAACGATCTCCTCGATGTCCTTCACGCCCACCGTCTTGCGCCGCTGACCGACCGGCTTGATCATCTGCGCAGCACCGACCTCGTCGATGACGTCGATGGCTTTGTCCGGCAGCTTCCGGTCGTGGATGTAGCGGGTCGACAGCTCGACCGCGGCGCGAATGGCTTTCTCGGTGTAGCGCACGCCGTGGTGGCTTTCGAAGCTCGGTTTGAGCCCCTTCAGGATCTCGACCGCCTCGTCCTGGCTCGGCTCGTTGACGTCGATCTTCTGGAAGCGGCGCACGAGGGCGCGGTCTTTCTCGAAATAGTTGCGATATTCTTTGTAGGTGGTCGAGCCGATGCAGCGCAGCGTGCCGCTGGCGAGCGCGGGCTTGAGCAGATTGCTGGCATCAAGCGAACCGCCGCTGGTCGCGCCGGCGCCGATGACGGTATGGATCTCATCGATGAACAGGATCGAGTTGGCGTCGTTTTCCAGCTCGGCGAGAACGGCTTTCAGGCGCTCTTCGAAGTCACCGCGATAGCGCGTCCCGGCAAGCAGCGCGCCCATGTCGAGGGCATAGAGCTGCGCCTCGGCCAGAACCTCCGGCACCTCTTTCTTGACGATGCGCAAGGCCAGACCTTCAGCGATCGCGGTCTTGCCGACCCCGGGATCACCGACCAAGAGCGGGTTGTTCTTCGAACGACGGCACAGGATCTGGATGGTGCGCTCGACCTCGCGCTCGCGGCCGACGAGCACGTCGATCTTGCCGTCCTCGGCCTTCTTGTTGAGATCAACGCAATAGGAGCCGAGTGCCTCGCCGGCATTGGTCGACGTCTTCTCGTCGCTCTCTTCCGTGCCGCGCACGCGCTTGACCTCCGTGTGACCAGGGCGCTTGGCGATACCGTGCGAGATGTAGTTCACGGCATCCAAGCGTGACATGTTCTGCTCTTGCAGAAAATACACGGCATGCGACTCGCGTTCCGAAAAAAGTGCCACCAGCACATTGGCGCCGGTGACCTCGCTTCGCCCGGAACTCTGCACATGGATGGCAGCACGCTGGACAACGCGCTGAAAGCCGGCCGTTGGCTTGGCGTCGACCTCGCTCTCGACGACCAGACCGCTCAGCTCGTGGTCGAGAAATTCGGTCAGATTAGCGCGCAGGCGCTCGACATCGACGGCACAGGCCTTGAGGACGGTACCGGCGTCGTCGTCTTCGGTCAGGGCGAGCAGCAGATGCTCGAGCGTCGCGTATTCGTGCTGTCGGTTGTTGGCGAACGCTAAGGCACGGCGCAGCGTGCTTTCCAGTTTACGCGACAGCATGGACATGCGCTTGGCTCTCCGTCAGTCCTTTTCCATGGTGCATTGGAGAGGGTGCTGGTTTTGCCGCGCAAAGTCGATGACCTGTGTCACCTTAGTCTCCGCCACCTCATAGGTGTAAACGCCGCAAACACCAACGCCCTGGGTATGCACCTGGAGCATGATGCGGGTCGCGTCCTCTCGCGATTTACCGAAAAAGCGTTCGAGAACGTGCACCACGAATTCCATAGGTGTGTAGTCGTCGTTGAGCATCAACACCTTGTAGAGCGACGGACGCTTGGTTTCCGTCCGCGCCTTGGTGGCGACGTCGCCAACGTTATCCGAATCGCGCTGATCGTCCTTGTCGCTCATCGGATCGACAATCCCCTAAGCACGTGAACACGTTGGATATTACGGGATCTTGGCGCTGAACAAAAGCCATCAGGTCGCGTTGTATGCCGGCATCCGACACCCAGCCGCGACCGCCCGTCGCTTGCAGAAATGGTGGTGCTGCCAACGCCGATCAAGCGTCGGCCGCCAACCGCTGTACCCCGGCGCGAGACGGCATATGCCCCCGTCATGCCCAGGCTAGCTGGCGCCATCACCAGCCGGGCTGTCGCCGCTGACCTGCGCTTTTGCGCGCACGCGCGGTCGCCTGGTCGTCGGGGTTCGCGCACGCGGACTGCTGCGGCCGCGCGACGGTCCAACGCTGCCACCGGCATCGCCGCTCAGCGAGCGCCGCATGCTCAAGCGCTCGGAACGATCGCCGCTCACCGCGGCGCTTGGCTCGTCATCGCCATCGGTATCGTCACCGGTATCGTCATCGGCGACGTCATTGGCTGCTAAGGCGTCGTCATCAGCGGCAGCCGATGGCTCGCCGCCATTGATCCCCGCCGGCAAGCCGTTCGCCGCCGACAGGGGCTGTGGCTCGTCGTCCTCGTCCGTGTCGACATCGACCGGCTCCGGCGCCTTGCGCATCGGCGCTGGCGCGTAGCCGTTGCTCATCGTGGTGTTGCCGGCCGACGGGCTCGACAGCGCCATCATCACCGACAGCAGCTTCTCGTTCGAGGGCGCTGGCGGCGGCGGCGCCTCCGACTCATCGTCGAGCTCGGCATCGAGTTCGGCGAAGTCCGCCTCGGCATCAGCGATGGTCAACTTCAAGCGCGCGACCTGTTCAACGAAGTCTTCCCGCTCGCCGGGCGGCATGCGGTTCAAGAACTTCTCTTCGGAGAACTGTTCGGCCTGCTCGAGAATGTTGCGGGCGTGCGCCAACTGGCCGGAGAGCTTGGTGTTGCCGACGACGACCTGGGCGAGCGCCTTGGTCGCCGGCTGGATCAGCGGCAGCAGATCGCGCGGCGAATTGATCGGCTTGCGTGTGCCGCGCCGGGCCTGGTTGGATTTGCGCTTCTTGCCGCCTGAGCGGCGAAAGGGAAAATATGAGCGTTTTTGCGTGTTGCTCATGAACAGCCTTAACCTTTGCGACGCGGTTTCGTGTTTTGCTAAAGCGCGTCAGTGAGGGCCACCAAGCGACGTCCGCCCGGATCACGGGGCATAGGTCACGCCTGTTGGCAGCGAAATCAAAATGCCGAGCCGAGGCGCGTACAGGCAGCCTGGCGGCGGGTGTTGGGTTGAGTGTGGCAGAGCCTCTAAATCGGAGTCGACTGTCCTCGCTGGGACATGGACACGAACGACGCCGCTGTTTGTACGGCTAAAATTGCAGGGCGCGTTGTCAACCGACTTCTTGAATAATAGGTGTCGGCGGTGCCAAACACAAGCCCCATGGTTGACATCATCGGGTCAGGGTTGCTGCGGACCTTGGCCTTGAACCAGACCGTTGCACGCGAGACTTGCAGGCATGGCGTTTTTTTTCTTCGGCACGTTGCTCGATCCGGATGTGCTCGGTTTTGTCCTCGATCGCCCCTTGCGCGCGGACGAACTCACTGCCGCCTCGCTGGCCGGCTACGCCCGGGTGTGCAGCGCCGACAAAACCTATCCTGTGCTCATCGAGCAGACGGACGCATCGGTGGAGGGCGCCATCATGCTAGCACCATCGCCGCGCGATGAGCTGCGCATCCAGCACTTCGAATCCGAAGAGTACGATCCGGCCTGGCGGCGCGTGTCCTTGACCAATGGCACCTACGTCGACGCCCGCGTGTTCATGGCGCTGGCCAGCATGTCGCCCGGCAGCGAGCCATGGGATCTGCATGGCTGGGCTGCGCGCCACAAGGCGGTGTTCCTGCAGCGCTGCGTCTACTGGATGGTGGATGCGCCCTCATGAGCGTGCACCGCTACCCCCACAAGACCCTGCTCGCCGACGATTTCCGTGCCGCCCTGGGCCTCAGCCTGACCGCCGGGCCGCTTGTGCTGATGCAGGTCTGGCGGCCGATTGCCATCGTTCTGGCCGGGCTCGCCCTGATCTTCTTGTGGTTTGCCTGGCGCTGCTGGCAACGCCACCGGCAATCGATCGAACTCACCCAGCGTGGCGTGCAGCAGTACGGGCCGGGCGCTACGCATATCGATCTGGATGAGCTGCGTTCGATGCACCTGGCGTTCTACGGTCCGCGCAAGAGCGATGAGCCGTTACAACACGGCTGGTTTCGCCTGACGCTCGCCGATCACCGGCGCAAGCTCGGCATCGAAAGCACGATCGAGGGCTTCGACACCATTCTGGATCATGCGCTGGAGGCCGCCGCCGCGCGCGAGCTGGTGCTCGATCCGACCACGCATGCCAATCTCGAGCGGCTGCAGCTAACCCCGGCTCAGAGATCTTTCGAGTAGTTCGGCGCCTCGCGCGTGATCGCGACATCGTGCACATGGCTCTCGCGCAGGCCGGCATTGGTCACGCGGACGAACCGGCAGCGATGGCGCATGTCATCGATGGTGGCATTGCCGGTATAGCCCATGGCCGAGCGCAGGCCACCGACGAGCTGGTGGATGACATTGGCGATCGGCCCGCGATAGGGCACGCGACCCTCGACCCCCTCCGGCACCAGCTTGAGCGTGTCGCGCACCTCGGCCTGGAAATAGCGATCGGCCGAGCCGCGTGCCATGGCGCCGAGCGAGCCCATGCCGCGATAGGATTTGTACGAGCGGCCCTGATACAGATAGACCTCGCCGGGGCTCTCTTCGGTACCGGCAAACAGCGAGCCGATCATGGCGCAATGGGCGCCGGCTGCGATCGCCTTGGCCAGATCGCCCGAGGCGCGAATGCCGCCATCGGCAATCAACGGCACGCCCTGCGCCTCGCTGCGCTCGCGGATGGTCAAAAGTGCGTGCAATTGCGGCACGCCGACGCCGGCGACGATGCGGGTCGTACAGATCGAGCCCGGGCCGATACCGATCTTGATGGCATCGGCGCCGGCATCGATTAGCGCCTGGGCACCGTCGGGCGTGGCGACATTGCCGGCGATGACCTGCACGGCATTGGTGAGCTGGCGGACGGTGCGCACCGTGTCGATCACGCCGCGCGAATGGCCGTGCGCGGTATCGACCACGAGGACGTCGACACCTGCATCGATCAGGGCTTCGGCACGCTCGCGGCCGGCATCACCGACGCCGATCGCAGCACCGACGCGCAGCCGGCCCTGGCCATCCTTGCAGGCATGCGGAAAGGTCGTGGCTTTCTCGATATCCTTGACCGTGACCAGACCGATCAGCTGGTAGTCGTCATCGACCACGAGCAGTTTTTCGATGCGGTGTTTGTGCAACAGACCGCGGGCTTCGGCCTGGGACACGCCTTCACGCACGGTCACCAGCTTGTCCGCCGTCATCAGCGCGTGCACCGGCGTGTCGGGGTCATCGGCAAAGCGCACATCACGATTGGTCAGGATCCCGACCAGCCGGGCGCCGGGCTCGTCGACCACCGGTATGCCGGAGATCCGGTTCTCGGCCATCATGGTCAAGGCCTCGGCCAGGCTGGCATCGGGCCGGATGGTCAGCGGATTGACGACCATGCCGGATTCGAATTTCTTGACCTGGCGAACCTGGTTGGCCTGTTCGGCGACCTCGAGGTTCTTGTGCACGATGCCCAGACCACCGTGCTGCGCCATGGCGATCGCCAGGCGGCTTTCGGTCACGGTGTCCATGGCCGAGGACACCAGCGGAATGCCCAGTTCGATGTCGCGGGTCAGACGCGTGCGGGTCTCGACGGCGCCCGGAAGCACCTCCGAGCTGGCCGGCTCGAGCAGGACATCGTCAAAGGTCAGCGCTTCGGGGATGGAAATCGAAATGGCACTGGCGGGCATAGCGAACCTTACACGCTGACGGCAATGTGGGCGCTGTATAGTTGAGTTCGCCGCGTCGGCCAAGCATTGTACAAGAAAACCGGCGTTCGAGCGTTGACAGAACACTCCATGCGCCTAGCGTGCGCGCTCGCACCGCCCCTGCCGCCTCCATCACGCGGACCGATCCGTTCATGGCAACCCCGAGCGATTCTTCATTCGCCGATCTCCAGAAAATGATGCTCGCCCTGCACCCGCTTGGCCCGATGTTCGGCGCGCTCAACCAGCAGAGCCAGGGCACCGAGCTGGCACTGGACGACAGCAACTGCGAAGACCCGGCGCTTGAGCGTCAGATTCATGCCGCCTACAGCTATGGTCACCAGCTCACGCTGGTCATGGAGGCGCTGCGCGTGTTGCTCGATGCGCACAAGCCTGAACTCGACAAGGCGCAACAAAGCCAGCTCAGCGCGTTTTGGGAGATGATCGACGACATCGACGGCCTGCGCGCCAAGCACCGCGCCCGCCAGTTGCGTGCCGGCAAGCGCACCATCGATGCCATCGCCGCTTTGGCCGACAGCGATCCAGAAGCCTACGCCAAGCTGCTAGAGCATATGCGCAACGTCCTGCCAGAGCCGCCGAACAGTGCCGGCAACGGCAAGGTCGCCTAGGTCACAGGGTCGAACTGCTTGACGCCGCGCCTCAGCGGTCGCCCTGGAACATGCCTCCAAGCACCGAGCCCTCGCCCTGCTGACGGAAGGTGGCCGCGGCCAGCATGCGGCCGGCCAGCCGTGAGAACGGCAGGCTTTGCAGCCAGACCTTGCCCGGGCCCTGCAACGTAGCGAAGAACAGGCCTTCGCCGCCAAACAGCATGCTCTTGATGCCGCCGGCGCTGACCACGTCCATATCGACGCTGGCGGTCATGGCAGCCAGGCAGCCGGTGTCGACGTGCAGCACCTCACCGGCCGCCAGCTCCCGCTCGACGAGCGTACCGCCCATGTGGACGAAAACCCAGCCTTCGCCCTCGAGCTTTTGCATGATAAAGCCTTCACCGCCGAACAGCCCGGTCATGATGCGCTTTTGGAAGTGGATGCCGATGGACACACCCTTCGCTGCGGCCAGGAAGCTGTCTTTCTGGCAGATCAGCGAGCCGCCCATTTCCGCCAGGCTGATGGCAAGGATATTGCCCGGATAAGGGGCCGCGAAGGCCACCCGCGCCTTGCCCTGGCCGGTATGGGTAAAGACGGTGGTGAACAGGCTTTCGCCGGTGAGCAGCCGTTTGCCGGCGCCGACCAGGCGATCCATGAAGCCGCCGCTCTTGGCCTCGGAGCCGTCGCCGAAGACCGTGTTCATCTCGATCGTCGGTGCCTTGAACATCATCGCACCGGCTTCGGCCACGGCGCTTTCGCCCGGATCCAGCTCGATCTCGACGAACTGCATTTCGGCGCCGCGGATTTCGAAATCGATCTCATCGGCGCGCTTGGCAGCGACGCCCGGGACGGACCCGCCCCAAGGACGCGCGGCCTTGGGCAAGGCCGCCGCAGATACGGTGTCTTTTTGCGCGTCGCTCAAGGGCGGCGGGCGCTCGTCTGCGACTTGCAGGTCCGGCACATCGGCGATCGGCATCCAGTCCTCGAAACCCGGACGCCAACACAAGCCCTGTCCATGCGTGCGCACGAAATCGGCGGCAGCTACGTCATCCAAGGGCCCGACGCGCTGACCATCGACGGCAAAGTACCAACGGCTCATTCGATCACTCATCCGCAAGAGGTTGTCCGGCTGCGGCGAGCCTAGCGCAGCCGGACGGGTCTGTTAAAGGCGTACGCCGAGCTGCTGATGCACATGCTGGACGACCTGGTCCGGCAGGCGCAGGGCCGCGGCCAGATCACGCATGTATTGCTGCTCTTGCGGGGTATCGACGTCGATCGCCAGCAGGGATGCCGTGTACACCTCGGTTGCCGCCAACGGTGTGTCGACCTCGCGGGCGACTCCCTCGATGTCGATCGGCTTGCTCAGCTCATCCTGGATGAACTGGCGCATGTCCTGGTCCTGCGCCTCGTCACCGAGCTTGCCGATGATCTTCTGCACCTCGGTCTGATCGATCTGGCCATCGGCTTTGGCGGCATTGATCATCGCCTTGACCATAACCATGGCCGCGCGCTCTTCATCCGCCGTCGGCTGCTCCTGCGCCGCCTGTTCGAGCTGCGCACGGTCGATGTTCGGCACCGAGGCGAACTGTGGATCGAGCGGCGTGCCGCGATGGTGCGCCGGCACCTGCTCGATGTTCTGACCAGCGCCCTGCAGCGCCGAAGCGGCCAGCGTGCCGAGCGCCGCCAAGCCGCCGGAGCGCATCGCCTGGCTGCTCATCAGATTGCCGAGCACGGCGCTCATCATGTTCGAGCCGCCGGCGCCACCGCGCTGGCCACCGCCACCGAGCAGCGTGCCGAGCATGCCGGCCAGACCGCCGAGGCCACCGCCCGTGGATGCTCCCTGGCCGCCGGACATGCCGCCCAGCATGCCGATCAGCGAATCCAGGCCGGCCGGCGTCTGACCCGGCCGACCGGAGGCGCCGAGCAAACCGCCCAGGATCTGATCAAGCTGGCCAGCACCGCCCATGCCGGCATTCTGCATGCCAGCGCGCATGCGGCTCGGGCCGGCCGAGCCCTTGAGGCCCTGCTGCAGGAGCGTTCCGAGAATCTGATTGGCGTTCATGAGTTACCCCCCTCATCCGCACTCACCTCAAGGATCACGAGGCCTAGACGTGGTAGCGGACGGCTACCGCGAAGTCATCACAAGATACGGATCGCCGTCCCGGCTAGTCTTGCGCGTCAGGCAACGGCCCGCCGAGCACACTCAGATCGGCCTGGCGGATGCGCTTTTCCACCTGTGCAAAGGCCAGATCATGCGGCGCCTTCACCCGCTTCAAGCGCAAGCGTGTACGCAAAGCTGCCAGATCGGGATCGCTGGCCGCCGCTTTCAGGGCACGGCGCAGTGCGGCGACTTCGTCCTCGCTGCGATGTCCGGAGGTAATGAACGGCAAGGACGGCGCCGGCACGGTGGGTGTCAGCACGCGCAAGCGCTTCAGCTCGGGCAGCTCCGCGTCCGTGAGCAGTGCGAGGGTGACCGGATCGATGGCGGCGGCGTCGACTTCGCCATCGGCGACCATGCCCAAGCTGGCACGGTGGCTGCCGCTTAGCCGATAGCCGGCGAAATACGGGACCTGGTTGCTGATGATCTGCACGGCGAGAGCCAGGGCATAGGCGCCGGTGTAGCTCTCGAGCGCATTGATCGCCAGGATCAGACCGCGCAGATCATGTAGGCTGCGCGCGCGCAGATCGGTGCGAACGACGATGCGGGCGCTGATCCATGGCCCTTTGCAGCCTGTGGCAGCATAGCATGGCATGCCGACGACCTGCGTATACCGTGCGCTGCCCAGGAAATACGGGACCAGACAGGTCTGCGCGATGAGCAGGTCCGGATCGCCCCAAAGCTCATCCAGCGCGCGCTCACGCTCGAGCTGAGCCGGCAGGTCGTCGAAGCCTTCGCGGCGCAAATGGCCGGCGATGCCCTGCCACCAGGCATCCGTGACCGGGTGCAAGCCCGGCAGATCGTACATCGGCAAAGCAACAAGCGCCGGCATGGCACCGCGTCCCCCTGGCCATCCCCAGCCGACCGGCAACAACCAGGATGTGCCACCGTCGACAGGACAATGGTCTTAGTCCGAGCACGCCGCTTCGGGCAAGCCGTTGGCCGACGCCGGCGGTGTCGATGCAGCCTGATCCTTCCGTCTGGAACTCACGCACAGCACGAAGCGGTAGCGGAGTATGCGCCTATTCGGGCAGTGCCGTCGTCGCTCATCCTAAAGAGCTAGTTTGCCTGCCGGAACGTCGGCGGAGGGCGGTCCTTTGAAATTGCAGGTACATGGCCGTCGCAAGGCGGCGTAACTGCGCCCACCCGACTGCGTCACAAAAGAAGGCCCTATGACTAAGCGAGTCCGTCGCCCGACCATGGTTGACGTCGGTCGTGCTGCAGGCGTTTCCCAATCGACCGTCTCGTTTGTGCTCAATCACGTGCAGTCCGTGCGCATCACGGAGGCAACGCGCAACCGGGTATGGCAGGCCGCGCGCGAGCTCGGGTACAGCGCCGCACCACGCGGCAACCGGCTAACGGCGAGCGCCATGCGCGTCATCGGCCTGATCGTCGATCGCATCGAAAGCGCCGTCGCCCGTCAGGTCATCCACGGCGCACGCGACGCGGCCTGGCTAAACCGGCATCTGCTCACCGTGACCAGCACGAATGGTGACATCGACCTGACCAGAGAGGTCGCGAGCCTTCTGCTCGGCCAACGCGTCGACGGGCTGATCTTTCTGAGCGCCGCGCCCTGCACCGTCGACCTCGGCGACCTGTTGCCGAGCGGCGCCACGGTCCTGGTCAACTGCACCGACGCTTCTGTTGACTATGATGACGTCGGCGAACAGGAAAGTGCCTGCGCGGAAGAGGCTATGCGCCATCTGGCACGCGCCGGCCATCAGCGCACGCTGGTTGCGGCCAGTGACTTCCGCACCCCGCGCCAGGCCACCCGGCTTGCGCGGATCACTCAGGTCGCACACAGTTTCGGCATCGATGTGATCCAGTCGACGACCGCAGCCACCGAGGATGCCAACGGCCAGCGGGTCAGCTGCAGTCATGCGCTTGCGCCGGGCCAGGCGACCACGGCAGCCCTTTGTCTCGACACCGCCAGCCTCGCCGACGTGTACCGCGGCGCCATGCTCCATGCGCGGCGCATTCACGATGATCTCAGCGTTCTTGGCATCGGCCCGCAGCGGATGTGCAGCATGCTCGATCCACAGCCGCGCATGCTCGCGATCGACTATGCCGCCATGGGCCAGCGCGCGGTGAGCCGTTTGATCGGCAAACCGGACGGGTCGGCGAGCAGCCTGCTGCGCTGGCACGACGGCGACACCACCTGAACCGCGCCGCGCCGCTGCGGCTGGGACGGCTTGTTGCTTGCGCTGAGGCGCACCTTCGGGCAGGCACAGCCAGGCATCATCCACGTTTCGCGGAACCGATGCTGCCCACAGCCTTTCGGGAGGTACACGCATCATGGCGACGACGAACCCACAGGACGCCGATCTGGAGAACACGCTGTACATGGAGCTCGACACCGGTCGTGTGACCATCAAGCTGTTGCCCGACGTCGCGCCCAAGCATGTCGCGCGGGTGAAGGAGCTCGTACGCGACGGCTTTTACGACGGCCTCACCTTCCACCGCGTGATCGCCGGCTTCATGGCGCAGACCGGCTGCCCGCAAGGCACCGGCACGGGCGGCACCGGCAGCAAGCTTGCGGCGGAATTCTCGCGCGTTCCCTTCGAGCGCGGCACCGTGGGTGCGGCCCGTACGGCGGATCCGAATTCAGCCGACAGCCAGTTCTTCATCTGTTTCGGCCCGGCTTCGCATCTCAACGGTCAATATACCGTCTGGGGACAGGTCAGCTCCGGCATGAAGCATATCGACAAGCTCAATGTCGGCGAACCGCCGCGGCAGCCAAGCCAGATCAGGTCGATCAGGGTCGCGGCCGACGCTCAGGCGAAATAGACCGTCAACAGGGCGATGACGAGCGCTGCGACGCCGAGAAGGTGCACTTCAGCCCGCTTACCCATGATGCCCCCTTTTGGTCTGGTCAAATCGGACGGCCAGCTTCCCCTCGCATGCGCCGTGCGCGGCACCCTAGTCGCGTCCATAACCCTGGGTAGCACGCCCCGCGCTTGGCCGTACCCAGGTATCGTTAATTCTTTTGGATGAGTCGTTGGCCAAGTTGAGCAGTGAACGGATCGGCGTCCTCGGCCTCGGCTATGTCGGTCTGCCAGTGGCCGTCGCTTTGGCCGACGTCTTTGCGGACGTGCGTGGCTTCGACATTCAACAGCGGCGCATCGCGGCGCTGCGCGCGGGCGTCGATGCCACCGGTGAAGTCGACGGCGATCGGCTGCGGCGCAGCGGTCTACAGCTCTGCGCCGACATCGACGACCTGCGCGGCTGCACATTCTTTGTTGTCGCCGTACCGACGCCGATCGATCAGCGCAAGCAGCCGGATCTGAGCGCGCTGGTCCATGCCTGCCAGAGCGTCGGCGCCGTGCTCGAGCGCGGTGCGCTGGTGGCCTTCGAATCCACGGTCTATCCCGGCGTCACCGAGGAGATCTGCGCCGCCATCCTGGCCGAAACCTCAAAGCTGCAACCTGGCAGCGACTTCGCGCTCGGCTATTCCCCGGAGCGGATCAATCCCGGTGACGCCGCCCACGGCCTGAGCGCGATTATCAAGGTCATCGCGGCACAGGACGACGCTGGCCTCGAGCGCATGCGCACGGTTTACGGTGCCGTTGTCAGCGCCGGCTTGCATGAAGCTCCCGATATCCGCACGGCCGAAGCCGCCAAGGTGATCGAAAACACCCAGCGCGATCTCAACATTGCCCTCATGAACGAGTTGGCGTTGATCTTCGAACGCCTGGACCTGCGCACGGCCGATGTTCTCGCGGCGGCATCGACCAAGTGGAACTTTCTGCCGTTCACCCCGGGCCTGGTCGGCGGCCACTGCATCGGCGTCGATCCCTATTATCTGACCGCCAAGGCCGAAGCGGTTGGCTATCACCCGCAAGTCATCCTCGCCGGCCGACGCATCAATGATGCGATCGGTCCGTTCGTCGCGCAGAAAACCCTCAAGCTGCTCGCCGCGCAGGGACGCAGCGCCATGGGTGCGAAAATCGCCGTCCTGGGCCTCGCGTTCAAACCGGATGTCCCCGACGCGCGCAACAGCAAGGTGCCCGACATTGTCGCCGAGTTGCGTGCATTTGGTGCCGACGTGCGCGTGCATGATCCCCTGGTTTCAGCCGAAGCCGCCGCGCATGAATACGGGCTGGCGCTGTGCGCGCTGGATGATGTCCAGGCGCAGGATGCGCTCATCCTGGCGGTGCCGCATCGGACCTATCTGGCGCTAGGCACGCACGACCTCGCCGGCCGCGTGCAGCCGGGTGGCGTGATCATCGATGTGAAATCCGTCCTGCAACGCGCCGAACTGCCCGGCGGCCTGGTCTACTGGAGCCTGTGACAGCGCTGCAGACGCGCTGTGCCGGCAGACGTCACCGTGGACGCCCTCGAATGCACCGCTTTGCAGCGCGCGCGCAAGCAGGCGCTGTGGCTGCTCGCCGGGCATGGTGATGCCCAAAGGCGATGCCGGCGCGAAGCCGAAGCGGGCATAGTAGGCATGGTCACCGACCAGAAGCACGCGACGATGGCCAAGCAGCAGCGCTTCGCCGAGGCCGCGTGCCATCAGGGCCGCACCGATGCCCTGGTTCTTGCGCAGCGGGTCGACCGCGAGGGGGCCGAGCAGCAGGGCGGCGTGCGCCTGCTCGCCAAGTAGAACCGGCCAGAAGCTGATCGAGCCGACCATCCGGTCAGCGTCGAAGGCGACGAAGGCGAGCGCATCGATCGGCGCGACCTGCTCGCGAAAGCGATACGAGGTCTTGGTAAACCGATCGGCGCCGAACGTGGCGTCCAGAAGTGCTGTGATGTCAGCGGCATGGGCTGCCGCTTCGGGAACAATTGTAACCATGGAAAACCAAAACCGACGAAGAGACCGATGCCATCGCCGGTCAGATCAATGCGACGCCGACGCTGGCCTTCAGAGCGAAAGCACGAACAGATGCAGTCGTCGTCGTCGGAGCATGGTCACCTCGCATTACCTGGATCAGGCTGTAGCGAGGGGCAGAACTTCGGTCAAGACAGCATAGTAGTGCACAGCGCTGCCGAGCAGGACGAAGACATGCCAGACGGCATGGTTATACGGCCAGCGGTGGTTCACATAGAACAGAACGCCGGCCAGATACAAGGCACCGCCGAGCAACATCAACTGGCCGGCATCGGAAGAGAAAATCACCGCGGCCGGGCGAGCGAAGACAATCGGCACCGCTGCCATGGCAATATATAAAACGACCGCGATGCCGTCCCATTCGTCGATCTTGCGCAAGCGATAGGCCGTGGTCTTGAAGGCGATGCCGACGAAGGCCGCCAGCCAGATGGCCACACAGCAGCGCACGCCCTGCGGTTCCGGCAACGCCAGCAGAACGAAGGGCGTGTAGGTGCCGGCAATGCAGATGAAGATCGCCGCATGATCGAGCAGCATCAGGCGCTGGCGTAAGGTGCGATCGGTGCTGGCGTGGTAAAGCGTCGACGCGACATAGACGACGGTCAGTGAACCGCCATAGACCAGCGCCGACCACCAGCACACGCGCTCACCGAGAGCATCAGCCTCGTGCAGGAGCCAGGCGAGCCCGATCAGGCTCAAGAACGCACCAAGCCCGTGCGAAATGATGTTGGCGCGTTCTTCTTCGACGGAGTAATGCGGAAGCAAGAGAGCCAGCCAATGCGCGTCAAGGTCAGACGTTAATCCCGAGCCTATGTCGCGCTTTGGCGATGATTATGTGACAACAGTCACAAGATCATCGATTTCTTGACACCCCGCCAGCAAATGCACGCAATAAAGCCGCACGGCCAAGTCCGAGAGCGCACAAATTGCGCCTACACTTGCCGCTGATCTGATCCGCCAGCGATGATCATTGCATCACCGACCGCGACCCGCCCGCCCCGCTCGACGTGCAGGAACACGCCGCAATCGATATGGCCGTAGATCTTGCGCAGCAGCAGCGGCAAGTTGACGTCCTCGACGCCCTGAAACGGATCGAAGTTGGTCGCTCGGCAACGATCGATGCGCTCGAGCACGCGCAGCGAGGTGTCACCGACCTGCAAGGTCGCCCCGATCAGGTCGAACTCGGCCCACGGCGCCAGGCCATCGACATAGATATTGCCGCGAAAACGCAACGGATCGAGCGCCATGCCGGCCTGCGCCTCGATGGCGCGCACGGTCGCCAGGTTGATCAGCGAGACCAGATCGCGCGCCTGGTCGGAAAACGAGCCGTGCGCGATCTCGACGAAGGCCAGCGTCGCCGGCGCCGCGTCGCCCAGCGCGCTCCGCATGTAACCGACCAGCCGCGCGGCCGCTCCGGTGTCATCGACATTGACAGCGACCGGTACGCCCGCATGCGTCAGCGTCAGTTTGCGCGTTTCCGGCGCAAAGGCCGCCTGGGTCGCCGTCATGCGCCCCATGGATTTCATGGAGATGAAGTGATCAAAACTGACCCAAGTCGGACGCTCGGCATCGAGCGCTTCCGGACGTATGGCAAAAGCAAAACGTCGATCGTGTGCGAATGCCTCATCAACATTCAGCTCAGTGTAATTGAGCTCTTCGCCGCGCAAACCTTTGACGGGAAAGCGAAACAAGCGTTCGATAGAAATCGACATGAGGTCTCTCAGATGTACAGTTTATGACCATTCTAACTTCGACGCAGTGAGATATTACATGGAGCGAACGTCGAATTGTCTTTGCGCACGTTAGATCTGGTATTATCCTCCGCGCTGTTATTCTGACATGATGATGTGTCTGGCTTCCTCTAGCCGGACCGTTCTCACGAGAGACCTGCTATGGCCGACGCCCAACGCATACAAGAAAACGCCGAGCGCGCCGCAACTTTCCTGAAGGCACTGACGAACAGCAATCGTTTGTTGATCCTCTGCCAGCTGGCCGAGGGCGAACTCTCCGTCGGCGCTCTGGAGCAGCGCCTTGGCCTGCGCCAGCCGACGCTGTCGCAACAACTGGCCCGCCTGCGCGCCGACGATCTCGTGCGCACCCGCCGCGACGGCAAGGCGATCTACTACCGTCTCGCCAGCCCCGAAGTGCTCAAGGTCATCAGCGTGCTTTACGAGATCTTCTGTGTCGAACACGACGGTTCGGTCGAGACCGACGAGGAAGACCTGCGCGCAGCCCAGCGATTCCTCGAGCCGGCCGTCTGATCCGGACCGGTTCAGGCGACCGCCACCAGATCGGCAAAAAAAACGGCTCTTCGCCAGTGCGAAGAGCCGCTGAGCCAAAGCGCAGTGCTAGGGAGGCGCTACGCGCTTAATCGACCGACAGGCCGATATCCTCGTCGTCCGGCGTCACATCGATGATGCGGGCACGGCCGACAATCTCGGTGGGCACATCGCAATCCGTCATGCACGGCTCGCGGGCGGGCACATCCGGACGCGGATCGGGCAGGATGAAGCCCTCGGCATTGGGCATCTCGACCTGGGTGAAGGTGTCCTGATCGAGCACCTCGTCAAACTCGACCAGATCGTTCAGGTAAAGGACATAGGCGGAGATCGCATAGGTGTCGTCGACGGACAGGGTCTGCGCCTGACCGAACGGCATCGCGCGGTGGATGTAGTCCCACAGTGTTGACGCATACGGCCAATAGGAACCGACCGTCTTGAACGGGTCCTCGGTATCGAGCGTGCCTTCGCCGCCCATCAACACCGGGTAGCGATCGATGCCTTCGCCGAACTCGCCGTGACAGTAGGCGCACTGCTCGAGATAGAGTTCCTCGCCCTGCTCCGCCGAGCCGGATCCCTCGGGCAAGCCATGGCCATCAGGACGGACATCGATGTCCCAGGCGGCAATCTGCTCCCCGGTCGCCTCGGTACCGAGCACGCTGTAATCGATCTCGCTCGCCAGCAGCGGGCTCGCGACCAGCGACAGCGCCCCGGCCAGGGCGCATGCCTTAACCGAGACGCACATTTTCGACACTCCCGTTCTCGTTGATCAGCCAAGTCTGGATAGCGTTGTTGTGGTAGATCGAGTTCTTGCCACGCACGGCATGCAGATCGCTCATCAGCGGCTGGACATAGCCGGTGTCATCGATGGCACGCGACATGACCAGCGCGCTGCCGCCCTTGTATTCCCAGGGCATCTCGAAGAACGTCATGCACTTGGGCAGAACCGGGTCGTGCAGACGTGCCGTGGTCCAGTTCCGGCCACCGTCAACCGAGACATCGACGCGCTTGATGGCGCCGCGGCCGGACCACGCGAGGCCTTTGATGCGGTAGATGCCGGGACCGTTGACGGGCATTTCCGGGCTGGGCGAGGTGACCACGGATTTGCAGTCCTGCTCCCACGTGAACATGCGCGCCTGGCCGTTCTCCATGACATCGGTGTATTTGCTGGTCTCTTCGCGGCCCATCCAGGGCTTGTCGCCGATCTCGATGCGACGCACCCACTTGACCCACATATTGCCTTCCCAGCCGGGCACGACCAGACGGACCGGGTAGCCTTGGCCGGGCCGCACGGCTTCGCCGTTCTGGGCATAGGCGAGGATGCAGTCATCGAGGATCTTCTCGATCGGGAACGAGCGGTGCAGGCCCGAGCTGTCCGAGCCTTCGATATTGACCCACTTGCCCTCGGGTTTGATGCCGACGTGTTCGAGCAGCGTTTTCAGCTCGACACCGGTCCACAGCGCCGTGGCGATCATGCCAAAGGTGTACTGGCAGGAGTTGAGCTGGGCGCCGCGCCATTCCATGCCGCCATTGGCGGCGCATTCGCAGAAATGGAAGCGGCTGACGCTGGGCATGCGCTTCAGTTCGTCCAGGTTGAAGATCTTGGCCTTGTCGACCAAGCCGTGGATCATCACGGTCCAGTCCTGCGGCGGGATCTCCGGCGCACCACCATGATGACGCTCGAAATGCAGGCCGTTCGGCGTGACAAAGCCGTTCATGGCATGCAACGGCGTGAAATTGATCGAGCTTTCCGTGGTCGCGGTCAGCCAGGGCACGTAGCGACGCACGACCTCGCTCTCGAACGGCGACGGCGTGCCATAGGGCTCGACATCGACGCCCGGGCCGAGATACGGCGTCCATTCCGGGATGTTCGGCGCCAGGTTGTCCGGATTGGCCTCGGTCGCCAGACCGGTGCGGGCGCCGGCAACAGCCAGGACGGTACCGCCGGCGACAGCGGCGCTGCGGGTCAGCAACCGACGACGCGCGAGTTGCACATGATCCCACGGCTCGGCCGTGCCGGTGTCGAAGGGCGAAGGTGGTTTCGTCGACATTCGATACCTCCCTTTAGGGTTGGCGCACGTGTACCGACTGGTCTGTGCGATGCGGCGGCATCGTGATGGCAAGCCCCTGAACCATCGATGCCGGGTCTGCGATGGCCGAACGCTCCAGGCGCTCGACGATCACGATTCGGTTTGTGCAAGCATATTCCGTGAATTGAAACGCGCAAGCGATCTGGTGAGCGCCAAGGTGCGACCGGTTGTGCGCAACGGGCCGATCCACGCGGCTCATCCGATCCGCCCCAATGCGGGGAACGCCTCGAGCATCCAATAGGCGATCGTGTTCATCGAGCCGGTGATGAACAGCACGCCGGTGACCACCAACAGGCCGCCAACGGCTTTCTCGACCTTGCCCATATGCTGGCGAAAACGCTTCATGAACGACATGAACGGCCGGATCGCCACGGCCGCCGCGAGGAACGGCAGGCCGATGCCGAGCGCATAGACCGCGAGCAGCCCGGCGCCGTGCCAGACGGTGTCTTCCGAGCCGGCGACGAATAGGATCGCTGCGAGCACCGGGCCGACACAGGGCGTCCAGCCAAACGCGAAAGCCAGGCCGATGACGTAGGCACCGATCAGACCGGCCGGCCGCTGCTCCACCTGCACACGCGCTTCGCGATAGAGAAAGCCGATGCGGAAGACGCCGAGGAAGTGCAGGCCAAGGATCAGGATGATGACGCCGGCGATGATCGACAGCGTGCGCAGGTGCTGGGTCACCACCTGCCCGAGCACGCTGGCGGTGGCGCCGAGCAGGACGAAAACCGTGGTGAAACCGAGCACGAAGGCGAACGCCTGGGCCAGCACGCGGTTGGCCACAACGGAGTCGGGACCGGCCTCGTCGGTGAGCTGGTCCAGCGTGGTCCCGCCGAGATAGCACAAGTAGGGCGGCACCAGCGGCAGGACGCAGGGCGACAGAAAGCTTAACAGCCCTGCTATGAACGCACCGGCGATCGAGACCTCGAGACCCATGTGCGCTTCGCCCTAGACCTTGACGCGCACGTTCTGGTTTTCCTCGACGCGCAGCTCTCGATGGCCCTCGAGATGGGCAAACACGACATCCCAGACCGGCGGGCCTTCGGTACCCTCGTTCACCGACGCCCAGCCGGCGACGATGTAGCGCTTGTCGGCCTCGAGCGGCTCGCCGGTGGCGGTCAGGTGCAGATTGGAAATGCGCGCGCCCATGGCGGCGTTGACGTCGATGTCGTAGCCCATGCCGCCGACACGGACCATGTCGCCACCTTGCTGGTAGTAGGGATCGACATTGAACAGGTTGTCGGCGACGTCCTCCATGATGTCCTTCATCATCTGGCCAGTGAACTCCAGCCGGTAGACATTCGGGTAGGTCATCGCCGTGTGGCTGTAGACGAAATCGCGGGTGACCTCGGCGCCGGCGGGCAGCGAGGTGCCCCAACGGAAACCGGGTGACAGGGCGATCTGGGCATCGCGCTGCTCGAGCATGGCGGCACAGATGACGTCGTCAAAGGTGCCGTTGAAGTTGCCGCGCCGGTAGAGCGTGCTCTCGGCCTGGGCGACGACCTCGCTCAGATGCTCCTCATAGGGCGCGCGCACCTCATCGATCAGCGCGGCGACCTCGGCGTCCGGCTCGATGGCGTCACTGAACACCGGCATCAGCTTGAAGCTGAAGTCCTTGACGCCGTCGCTGCCGACATCGAGGTCGAGGCGCGAGACAAACTTGCCGTTCGAGCCGGTGCCGACCACCAGCGTCTTGTTGACCACCAGCGGTTCGGGCATGGCGTCATGGGTGTGGCCGGTCAGGATGACATCGATGCCGTCGACATTCTCGGCGACCTTGTGATCGACGTCGAAGCCGTTGTGCGACAGCAGGACGACCAGACCAGCGCCCTCATCGCGGGCTTCTTGGACCTTGTCGCGGATGACATCGTCGCGCACGCCAAACGACCAGCTCGGGATCATCCAGCGTGGATTGGCGATCGGCGTGTAGGGGAAGGCCTGGCCGATGACGGCGACTTTGACGCCGCCGCGCTCGGCATAGAGGGTGCTCTCGAAGACCGGCTCTTCCCACTCATTGTCGATAATGTTCGCCGCGAGGAACGGAAATGCGAGCTGCTCGATGAGCTCTTCCACCCGATCGGCGCCATAAGTGAATTCCCAATGGCCGACCATGGCGTCCGGCTGCAGCATGTTCATGCAACGGACCATGTCCTCACCGCCGGTCTGCAACGCCGACCACGAGCCGTGCCACGTGTCGCCGCCGTCGAGGAACAGCGTATTGGCCTCACGCTCGGCGCGCACCGCGTTCACCAGCGTGGCGATGCGATCGAGCCCACCCATGCGGCCATAGGTTTGCGCCATGGCATCGAACTCGAGATAGGTGAGCGCATAGGCCATCGGGCTGCCCGGCTCGATGCCGAAGTGCTGCAAGAAATCCTTGCCGGTCAAATGCGGCGGACGGCCATGGGCGGCACCGACGCCCAGATTGATCGACGGCTCGCGGAAACAGACCGGCTTGAGCTGGGCGTGAATATCGGTCAGGTGCAAAATGGTCACCTGGCCCTTACTGTCGAATTGCAGAATGTCGTCCTGGCTCATCTTCTGCTGCGCAATCGCACGCAGCGGATTACCGTAAGCGCCAAGTAACGCTGCACCCGCCATGGCGGCTTGAGCAAATTCACGCCTCGTCAACATAGATCTAATATTCCAGGCTCAGGGTCAAAAAAAGGGGCGGCGCGCGATGCCCCGCCCACGCGCCGTTCACATCGTCCGCGTTACTGGCGCACGGCCGGCGTCTCGATCGGCAGACCATTGCCGCGCCAGGCGACATACAGCTCGAGATTGTTGTAGGTGTCGTCGCCATAAGGCAGTTTGGACGCGCGCACCTGGTCGTTGCAGCCGCGGAAACGGCGGTGCAGCGAACCGATCTTCTGCCATTTCAAGCGGTAGGTTGGGAAACCGTTTGATTGACCCTGGCTGAGCAGGTCCGCGCGGATGTAATTGCCCCAGTTGTCCTCGTGGCAATTGGCGCAGGACATGTCGAGCTGGCCAACCTTGCTGTAGTAATACTCTTCGCCGGCCTTGAAAAACGGCTCGGCCGGGCCGTCGACCGACACATTGACCGGCATACCCAGCGACTGGTGGCGGACAAATGCCGTCATGCCGAGCAATTCGTCGGATTCCCACTCGAATGGGGCCGCTTCCATCTGCTTTTCACGGCAGACATTGATGCGCTGCTCAAGCGAAATGATCTTGCCCCAGGGCTCGAAATATTTGGGGAACGTCGCAGCGACACCGGCCATGTCCTGTGCATCGCCGTGGCAGTCGGCGCAGGACTTGCCTGCGGCACCATCCGCCTCGCTCCACAGGCCGTCACCAATATCGAGCCAGAGAAAACCCGGGTTCTCGAAGTCGTCGTCCTGAAGGGCCTGCGTCTCCGGCGTACGGAATTCATAGCCGGAAATCAGCTCCGGCAACGGATTGTCTGCCGGTGCCGGAATGCTCTTGCGCTCTTCTTCGGAAATAGCGTTGCCCGCCACACCCACAAGCAGCAACGCAATCGCTGCGCCGCCGGCAACCAAACGCATACCCTTCATGACAAGCTCCCCGAGACGCCTGTTTTTTCGCCTTGTTACCCAAAATCGTCCTTAGGCGACCTCGATACTGGCGCCTTTCTCGTAGACCGTGCCGTCGTCATCGGTCCAGGAGATGTTCAGCTCACCGCTCTCATCGATGCGCATCATGAACGACAGATAAGGGTTCGCCGACAGCGCCGGATGCCAGTCTGCCGAGAACACCTCGTTGCCGTTGTAGGTGGCGACGAACTTGTTGATGATCTGGCGCGGGATGACATTGCCATCACTGTCCTTGCGGACACCGCTTTCCATGTTGTGCGAGATCAGGGTCTTGATCTCGACGATCTCGCCGGCCGAGGCGGACTTCGGCGCACGAATACGGGGTTTGACGTTAGCCATCGTGTCTATCTCCGGGAGTGTTCTGGTTCAGCCGCCGCAGCCGCCGATGGTGACCTTGACCTGACGCGCGACGGTGTGCAGCGAGCCGTCGCTCAGCTCGGCCACAGCGACCAGGTTCTGCGTCTGGGCCAGACGGATACGGGTGGAGGCGGCGCACTCCCCGCATTGCGGCGTGAAAAAGAACGACGCCACCTGCGGCGACGGATTGCCGTCGGCAGCCAGATGGACCGCCTTGACGTAGTTGTCCTCGGTCATCGGGCTGTCGACCATGACACCGACCGGCACGGTGTTGCCGTTCTCGGCGATCTCCGGCGTATCCAGCGACACGATGCCGTCATCGGCCCAGTCACCGCTACCGGCCAGCTCGGCCAGATAGGCGTGGGCGTCGGTCTCGGTGGCCTTGACCGGCGTGACCACCAAAGCGAAGCCGGCGCTAGCGGCGCCGGCACCGGCGACACCGAGCAAATGGCGTCGGGAAAGACTGCTGTTCATCACAAATCAACTCCTGCGTTGGACCCGGCAGCGCATGCCCGGGGTCATCAGCCCTCTTCTTTGAGCGTCAACAGATAGGCCACGACGTCCTCGACCTGCTGGGCGGTCAGGATCGGCTTGCCTTCGAATTCTTCCTTCACCTGGTTCAGGCCTTCGACCCGATAGAAGCCGGGCATCAGGCTGTTCGGATTGAGCACCTTGGAATTGACCACCTGCAAGCGCAGCTCGGCCTCGTTGTAGCGATCGGCGACGCCATCAAGGGTCGGGCCGGTCTCGCCGTGATAGGGTTCGTCGGCCAGTGCCGTGATGGCATGGCAGGACAGGCAGTTGCCCAGCCGGCGATCGATCACCCAGTCTCGACCGGCCTCGGGGTTGCCGGGCGTATCCGTGAGCGGCTCGGGAATGGACGTTTCGTCGACGATGGTGACCTCGGTCGGGCCGACCTCGGCAGCGGCGTGGCCAATGACCATGGCGCCAACAGCCAGAGTGGCGAATGCGCAAAGCGCAGCGTTCACGCGAGCATGGAAACGCACCATTCAAAGCCCCCAGATTGAGCATTTGTTTTCCGCGGCGCCGGACGCCCCTGCCCGGTCACGCTTTGACACACAATATCGAAAGAATTTACATACTCAAGACGGAATATAAGGGACATTTTTGCCGCAGGGCTAAGACCCTGGCAAATCAGCCAAAATCATGCCGAGCAGACCCCAGAAGTGGTCCTCGCCCGGATAGCCGCGGATACGGCCGATCTCCGCGTCGCCCTCGATAACGACAAAGGTCGGCGTAAACGTGATCGGCCCGAAGCGCCGCAGGAGCGGATCATCCCGATCGGCGATATCGACGCGACGCAACGGCGCCTGCACACCTTCGGCGGTTTTCGCATAGACCGGACCGATCTCGGCATGCCAATGGGCACACCAGTGGCAGGTCTTGGATTCGAACATCACCAGCTCTGCAGCCCTAGTCCCGGGTGTGGCAACAATGCCAAGCCCGAGGATGACCACGGCAGCGAGCACCACGCGGAGCAGCAGACCAGCCATGTGCGGGCATCTCATCACGGTTCGGTGCGTGAGCGTTACGTAGGCTTGGCGAAGTGTGCAAGTGTCTTGCCATGCACTGCAGCACGCCTTGCCGTGCTCGATCCAACACGGAACATCGGGGTGTCATGGGCTGGTATGAACGCTTCGTCGTCGCGCCGCTGATCCACACTGGCATGCGCCATCCGGACTTGAAGCGCCTGCGCGCCCGCTTGGTGCCGCAGGCTCAGGGACGCGTGCTCGAGATCGGCATCGGCTCCGGCCACAACCTGCCACTCTACGGCCGCGAGGTCAGCCATGTCATCGGCATCGACCCGTCCAAGCCCCTGCTCGAGCGCGCGCGCGACCAAGCACAGTTCGCGCGCGGTGACAGCACGATCGAGTTGATCCACGGCGGCGCGGAACGCATGCCGGTCGACAGCGCCAGCATCGATACCGTGGTCACGACTTGGTCCTTGTGCAGCGTGCAGGATCCGCGCGCCGTGCTCGGCGAAGCGCAGCGCGTCCTGCGACCGGGCGGGCGGCTGCTGTTCGTCGAGCATGGCCGTTCGCCGGATGCGGCCGTGCAGCGCTGGCAGGACCGGCTCGACCCGGCCTGGACCCGGCTGGCCAGCGGCTGCCACATAAACCGGCCGATCACGCTGTTGATCGAACAAACCGGGCTCAAGCTGCAGACGACAGAACAGGGCTATCTGGTCAGCGGCCCCAGGGTGTTGACGTGGCACAGCCTGGGCGCGGCGGTGCGCTAGTTCGCGTTTTCCGCGCGCTGCATTGCAAAATAATCACGGTCGATTCACGGGAAAACCGCCGGTTCCAGCCCTCCCGCCGCCAGCCACGCAATTTGTGCATGCGGCCCATGCGCTTGCAAATTAACACTCTGGTCATCTTATCTGGGCAAGATGCTGTCGGGTGCAGCGTTAGTTGGATAAAGTTGACATGCCCAATCGCGTGATCCGGAAACTGACCATGGCCGATGCAAGTCAGTTTCGTGATCATCTTCTTCGCCTCGATCCCGAATCGCGGATCTCGCGTTTTTCCGGTTTCATCGGCGATACTGGTGTAATCACTTACGCCGATCGGTTCGATTGGCTGCGCGCCTACGCTGTCGGCTGCTTCTTCGACGGCGAGCTGCGCGGTGTCGCCGAGCTTCGACCGTGCAGCTACGGCCGGGATCGGGTCGGCGAGATCGCCCTGTCGGTCGAAGCGCACTGGCAGGGCCGCGGCATCGGCCGCGAACTGCTCGACCGGCTGGTGCTCATTGCGCGCAACCGCGGGTTTAGAATACTGGTCATGCTCTGCCTGCCGACCAACCAGCGCATGCGCGATCTGGCCAAGCGCCATCGCGGTCGCTTCGAGGCCGATCCCGGCCAAGTGGAAGCCTGCATCGTCATCGACGTCGCCGACGCGTTTTCTATGGGCCAGGAAGCGCTCAGCGACAGCCTGTCGGCCTATGCCAGCCTGCTGCTCGGCCACACCGGCAAACGCGCGGACACGCACTGACGCGCATCCGCGCTCTTGCGCCGGTTTACTGATTGCTCGGATTGAGCAGGCGCGGGTTGATGAAGCGGAACAGCTCGTTGTCGAGCGGCATACCGGTGCGCACGTCTTCGAGCATGACCAGCGTGCGGTAACCTTGCGGGTCGACCACGGTCCAGCGCTTGAGCTGCAAAGGCTCACGGGCAAAGACCAGTTCGAGCTGGCCCTGGATGTCGCTGTCGGCGTCGCTGACGACCATGATCAGCTCATCGGCGCGCAGCTCGAGGCGTTCGATGTCGACCTGTTCGCGTAGATTGATGTCTTCGGCCAGCAGAAAGCCGAGCGGCGTTTCGTCGAGACCAATATAGTTGAGCTGGTTGAAGTCGGGATCGTAGTAGATCAGCCGACCATTATTGGCATACATCTCGATCTTGCTCGGCTGGTCATAGTCCAGCTTGAGCAGACCCGGTCGCTTCAGCCAGATTTCACCCTGATCGGAACTGCCGTCCGGCGCGATCTGGATGAAGCGCGCGCGCAAGGTGTGCAGATCGTCCAGATACCGCTCGACGTCATCAACGGTGGCGGCCGAGACCGTCTGCGCACGCCCCGGACCCGCCGGCAGCACCGAAAGCGTGAACGCCATCACGCCAAGCAAAGCACACCGCAGCAAACGCGCTTCCTTTACACACACAGCCGCCGGCCAGACTTTACCAGGGTGCATCGACGCCGCTCGGCCGGTCATCGCCGACCAGCAGCGTGCGCTTGCCCTGGTGACTCGGCGCACTGACGATGCCGTCCTGTTCCATGCGCTCGATCAGCTTGGCGGCACTGTTGTAACCGATATTCAGCTTGCGCTGGATGTAGGATGTCGTCGGCTTGTTGTCACGGATGACGATCTGCACCGCGCGCTGATAGCGGGCATCGCCGTCGGTACCGGCCGGATCACCGAAATCGGCCGGCGTACTGCCCGGCTCGTCGCTGATATCCTCGGTCACGGCCTCGATATAGTCCGGCTCGGCTTGCGCCTTGAGCCAGGTGACGACACGCTCGATCTCGGCCTCGCTGACGAACGGCCCGTGCATGCGCACCGGTTCGGTACCGGATTCCAGGAGCAACATGTCGCCCTGGCCGAGCAACTGCTCGGCGCCCTGCTGGTTCAAGATCGTCTTGCTGTCGACCTTGGAGCTGACCCGGAACGAGATCCGGCTCGGCAGGTTGGCCTTGATGACGCCCGTGACGACGTCGACCGACGGCCGCTGCGTGGCGACGATGAGATGGATGCCGGCGGCACGCGCTTTCGAGGACAGCCGCTGGATGGCGATTTCGACTTCCTTGCCGGCGGTCAGCATCAGATCAGCCATTTCATCGACGATGACGACGATCATCGGCATCGGCTTCATGTCGATCGGCTGGCGCTCGAACACCGGCCGGCCGGTTTCCGGATCAAAGCCGGTCTGCACTTCGCGGCACAAAGCCTCGCCCTTGCGCACGGCCTCGGCAACGCGGCGGTTGTAGCCGTTGATATGCTTGACGCGCAGGGTCTGCATGGCGCGGTAGCGCTCGTCCATCTCGCGCACGACCCATTTGAGCGCAACGATCGCCTTGCCCGGCTCGGTCACCACCGGTGCGAGCAGATGCGGAATACCGTCATAGATCGACAACTCGATGAACTTCGGATCGACCATGATGAAACGGCAGCGCTCGGGCGGCAGGCGGTAGAGCAGCGACAGGATCATCGAATTGATCGCCACGGATTTGCCCGAGCCGGTGGTGCCGGCGATGAGCAGATGCGGCATCGGCGCCAGATCGACGATGCGCGGCGCACCGCCGATGTCCTTGCCGAGCGTCAGGGCGAGCTGTGCGCCGGTCGATTTGAACTCTTCCGCTTCGAGCAGTTCGCGCAGGCCGACCATGGTGCGGTGATCGTTGGGCAGCTCGATACCCAGATAGGTCGTGCCGGGAATGGTGCTGATGCGCACCGAGCGCACGCACATCGACCGGGCAATGTCGTCGGCGAGCGCAATGACACGCGAGGCCTTGGTGCCGCGCACCGGCTCGAGATCGTAGCGCGTGACCACCGGGCCCGGGCTGACATCGACGATCTCGCCGCGCACGCCGAAATCATCGAGCACGGCTTCGAGGTTGCGGGCGATCTCGTCGAGCTTGGTGCGCGGCAGGGCGCGCGTGTCGATGCGATGAGCATCGAGCAGATCAAGCGGCGGGATGATCGGTGCGCCCTCGGCGACGGGCGCCATCTGGTCCGTCAGGCGGCGCGGCCGTGGCCGCTTCGTGCGTGGTTCGTCCGAGCCCGGGCGTTCACGATCGGCATGCGTGAACAGCTCGACCGGCGCCTGATCGTCCGTGCCGTCGTTGTACAGATCATCATCGTGCAGATCGTCGCCGGCCTCGGCCTCTTCGTTACCGGCGACGTCGGCCGCGTCGTCTGCCGGACGGCTGAAGACGCTGCGACCGAGGAAACTGCGTCGCGCCAAGGCGTTCGGGGCCTGGGCAAAGCCGCCACCGGCATGGGCCAGGGTCCAGCGACCGCCACCGATCAACCAACTGGCAGTGCGCCGCAACGCGCGCACGCCCTGGCGCGCGGCCGGCCACAGATCGGCCGGGCGCAGGCCGACCACGACGGCCAGCGCCAACAGCGTCAGCGCGGCGGTGCTCGCGCGGTAGCCGGCGGCACCGATCACCGGCTGCCACTGGTAGGCCAGATAGTCGCCAGTGACGCCGCCCAGGCCGGTCCGAAACGGCCAAGCCGGCGGCAGATGCTCGGTGGCGCCGAGAAGGGCACTGCCGCCGAGCAGCGCCAGCGGCAGAGCGATCAGGGGCATGAGCGGCAGTTCGACCCGCTGATGCATGAACAGCCGCACACCGAGGACGATCATGGCCAGGGCCAGCAGCCAGCTCGCCAGGCCGAAGGTTTGCAGACCCAGATCTGCCAGGACGGCGCCACTCAGGCCGAGCGGGTTGTCGACCGGCGCGTCGGTGGCGTGATTCCAGGATGGGTCGTACGGATCGTGCCCGGCCAACGCAATGAACAGCGCCAGGCCGGCGGCGAGCAGACCCAGGCCGGTCAGCTCGAGCGCACGGCGCTGGATGAAGGCGCGCACGGCGCCGCGCAGACCATCGGCCGGTGGCTGCAGCATCAGCGATGGGCCTCCAAGACCTCTACCATGCGCAGCAAAGCATCGCGGTTGGCGGCGCGGGCGTGAACCAGGGCAACGCGCAGATTGTGTTGCGCCGGATTGCGACCATCGGGATGCGCATGCGCGGTGTAGCTGCCCGGCAGCGTTTTCACCGCCGCGCGCTGCCAGAGATCGAGCGCCGCCTGTTCGCCGTCAGCGACCTCGAGCCAGAGGAAGAAGCCGCCATCCGGCTGGTAGAAACCGAAGCGATCCCCGATCAGGTCGGCAGCATCCGCCATTTTCTGGGCGTAGCGCGCGCGGTTCTCGACGACATGGGCTTCATCGTCGAGCAAGGCGGTCGCGGCGGCAAGGACCGGCATCGGCTGCACTGCGGCACTGTAACTGCGCAGCTTGGCGAACGCGTCGATCAGCTCGGGCGACGCCGCGACGAAGCCAGCGCGCAGGCCAGCGGCATTGGATCGTTTCGAGAGCGAGTGGCAGGCGACGACGTGCGCGAGCTGTCCCTCCGATGCCAGCGCCTGCGGCAGCACGCCGGCCGGTGGCGCGCCATAGTATAGCTCCGCATAGCACTCATCGGCGATGAGCAGGAAACCATGGCGCTGCGCCAGCGCCACCGCCTTGGCCCAGTACGCGGCATCGGCAGCCATGCCCTGCGGATTACTCGGCGAGCACAGGTAGAGCGCCGCCGTGCGCTCGAGCAGGGCCGGCTCGATCGCCGCCAGGTCCGGCAGAAAACCGTGCGCCGCGGGCGTATCCAGCAAGACCGGCTCGGCCCCGGCCATCACGGCAGCGCCGTAGTAGACCGGATAGACCGGGTTAGGCATCAAGATCGCGGGCGGGCCAGAGCCGGCAAAGCGGTCCATGGCCAGCGTCGCCAGCATGAACAGGGATTCCTTGGTGCCGGCAACGGGCAGGATCTGCCGATCGGCATCGAGCATCACGCCATAGCGCCGCTGCAGCCAGCGCGCGCAGGCCTCACGGAACGGCGGCGTGCCCCGCACTGGCGGGTAACGGTTCCAGCTGTCACCCTGGGCGGCGATGACCTCGCCCAGCCACGCCGGCGGCGCATGCTTGGGCTCACCGATGGACAGATCCAGCGGCGCGACACCCTCAGGTGGCGGGACCTCTGCCAGCAGCCGGTTCAGGCGCTGAAAGGCGTACAGTCCGAGCGTGGCCAGACGATCACGCAACCGCGAAGGATCTCCACCTAGAACGTCCAGATCCGGACGCCATGTTTCGTACCGTTCAATTATTTCTTAACATTTTCGGCCAACATGCTGCAACGCCAACTTTTTTTGGCGCACATCCTGGGCGCACGAAAAAGGCCCGGGCACTGAGGTGCCCGGGCCGGGTCGGCAAGCCGCAAAGGCGCGGCCCGTTCGCCTGGCGATGTGACGCCTACTGGGTGGCACCGAACTCCGGATAGGCTTCCATGCCGAGTTCGGCCTGATCGATACCGAACTCCTCATCCTCCGGCGCAATGCGCACGCCGAACGCGGCCTTGAACAGGAACCACACGGCCAAGCTGGCGACGAAGGTGAAGGCACCGTAGGCGACAATGCCGATCGCCTGGACGACAAAGTCACCGGTGCTGATGCCCACGGCCAGCGTGCCCCAGACGCCGGCGAACAGGTGTACCGGAATGGCGCCGACGACGTCATCGATGGGCATGCGATCGAGCATCGGCACGGCGAACACGACGATGACGCCGCCAATGCCGCCGATGATGATCGCCAGCAGCGGGCTCGGCGCCAGCGGCTCGGCGGTGATCGACACCAGACCGGCAAGCGCACCGTTGAGCGCCATGGTCAGGTCGACCTTGCCGTACATGATCTGCGTCAGGATCATCGCCACGACGACACCGCCGCACGCGGCCAGGTTGGTGTTGACGAAGATGTTCGAAATCGCGATGGCGTCGCCGGCCGAGCCGAGGGCGAGCTGCGAACCGCCGTTGAAGCCGAACCAGCCGAGCCAGAGGATGAAGGTACCGAGCGTCGCCAGCGGCAGCGAGCTGCCCGGGAAGACGTTGATGCGACCGCCATCGTATTTGCCGGCACGCGGACCGATGGCGATGACACCGGCAAGTGCCGCCCAGCCACCGACCGAGTGCACGATGGTCGAGCCGGCGAAGTCGCTGAAGCCCATTTCAGAGAGCCAGCCGCCGCCCCAGCCCCACGAACCGGTGATCGGATAGAGCACGCCGGTCAGCACGGCGACGAACGCCAGGAACGGCCACAGCTTGGCGCGCTCGGCGACCGCGCCGGAGACGATCGAGGCCGTGGTGGCGACGAAGACCATCTGGAAGAACCAGTCGGACATGATCGAGTAGCCGGCTTCGCCGAGCGCTTCGAATGTCGCGCCCTCTTCACCGCCTACAAGTGCCAGTTCTTCTGCGCTGGGATTATAGAACGGGATGAAGCTGCCGAAATAGCCGCCGTCGACACCGACATACATGACGTTGTAGCCGATGATGTAATACATAATGCCTGCAATCGAATACAGGCTTATGTTCTTCAGAAGCTGCACACCGACACTGCGCTTGCGCACAAGGCCGGCCTCGAGCATGGCGAAACCCGCGGCCATCCACATGACCAGAAAGCCGGTGACCAGGAACATGAAGGTATTCAGTACGAACGCCGTTTCGGCGCTCACCTCGGCGTGCGCCGGGCCCGCGATGAACATCGCGGCGGCGCCGATAACGGCGCCCAACCCGAGCGTCTTGGCGATTCGAGACATGCGTTTCTCCCGTAGCGGAACGGCGGATCGACCGAGTGAGTCTGCGCCTTGGCAAGTCATTGGCGCGTTGGATTGCCTGCTGCCTGCAGCTCCCGGCCCTCTCATCGTGATGCGGGGCAGCAAAGGCCGTGCCATGCTGCCTGCGCAGTGGGCAGCGGAGCCGGAAGACAACCGAGCTTCGGGAACGCCTGCCCAATTTCCGCGCAGTCGCCGCATTCTTAGGCAGATTGCGCGCGACCGCCTGGCGCATCCGCAATTCGCTGCCGTCTGCCATATGCAAACCAGGCGGATCTGATGGAGAACGGTTGTGATCGCAGATGTCATCGTCGTGGGCAGCGGCTTGAGCGGTCTCGCGCTGACCTGCGCCCTGGGCCAGGCCGGTGTGCGCGTCAGCTTGGTCGACCGACGCTCACGCGACGAGCTCAGCGCTGACGGCTATGACCGGCGCACCACGGCGGTCGCCCTCGTTTCACGCCGCCTGCTCGAGCGCATCGGCGTCTGGCCGGACATCGCGCCACACGGCGAGCCGATCCTCGACATCGAGGTCAGCGAAGGCGCCTCGCCGCTGCGCGTGCACTACGACCACAGCGTCGTCGGCGACGAGCCGTTCGGCCACATCGTCGACAACGCTGTCCTGCGCCGGGCGATGTTTGCCCGCGCCGCCAGCCTCGACACGGTGCAGATGCATTTGCCGGCGACCGTCACCGGCATCGAGCGCAGCGATCACCTCGCCACGGTGCTCACCGATGACGGTCAGCGGCTGCCGGGCCGCCTGGTCGCCGCCGCTGACGGCAAGTTATCGGCCGTGCGCGAGATGCTGGGCGTACCGGTGCGCAAACGCGACTACGGCCAGATCGCCCAGGTGTTCAATCTCAAGCACAGCAAGCCGCATCGCGGCCGCGCCGTCGAACGCTTCTTTCCCGACGGGCCGTTTGCCATGTTGCCCATGCAGAACAACGGCAGTTCGGTCGTCTGGGCACTGCGCCGAGACATCGCCGAAGAAATCATGGCGATGAACGATGCCGACTTCGTCGCCGAGGCCTATGAGCGAACCCTGGGCGAGCTCGGCGACATCGCGCTCGCCGGCCCGCGTGCCTCCTATCCGATGGTGCTGATCCAGTCCGAACGCTTCACCGATCCGCGCGTGGCGCTGGTCGGCGACGCCGCCCGCGGCATCCACCCGATCGCTGGCCAGGGCTGGAATCTCGGCCTGCGCGACGTCGGCGCCCTGGCCGAGGTGGTCATCGACGAGCTCAAGCTGGGCCTCGATCCGGGCGCACGCAAAGCGCTCGAGCGCTACCAGCGCTGGCGCCGCTTCGACGCCTTCGCCATGGTGACGGTGACCGACGGCCTGACCCGCCTGTTTTCCAACGACATTTTGCCGTTGCGCCTGGCGCGCGATCTCGGGCTCGGCCTGGTCGAGCACGCCGGGCCGCTCAAGAAAGTGTTCATGCGCCAGGCCATGGGGGAAATGGGCGACTTGCCCGCCCTGATGCGCGCCTGAGGCCCGCGCCGACGCCTCACCAGTTCCAGCTGCCGTCCGCGCGCCAGCGCCGCGGCAGCTCGAGTACGCCGAGACGCGCCAACGTCAAATGCGCCGCGTTGGTGCCCCAGGCAAAGCCGCCGGCATTGGCGCAATCGGCGGCCGGTGCCAGCCCGTCGGCTTGAACATCGCGCAGCCGGGCAACCTCAAGGCCGGCCGAAGGTGCCCAGGCTTCGAGCAGCACGGCCTGATCGTCACCGGTCTGCCAGTCGATGCGCTCGGCCACCTCGCGCAGCTCGTCACGGCCGTAGCCATAGCGTTCGAGGCAGGCCGGGCTGAAGAAATGGCCGCGGGCGCGATCGACCAGCAAAAGGGCGTTGGGTGGCATTTCAATCACAGCCGGAATGCTAAAGGGCACCAGCAGCGCCAGCAGCAGCAGCGCGGCAGTGCCAAACGCGATGGCCAGCGGTCGCGTGCGCCGATGAAAGCTCAAATGTACGTCAAGCGCAGCAGGTTGGTGGCACCCGGCGTGCCGAACGGCATGCCGGCGGTGATCACCAAGGCCGAGCCCTCTTCGGCAATGCCGGCCTCGAGCGCGGCCTCGCAGGCCTTTTCGACCATTTCATCCATGTCGGTGGCGTCGTCACAGATGACGCAGCGCACGCCCCAGGCCTGGGCCAGGCGTCGCGCCGTGACGTCACGGGCGACGAGCGCCAGGATCGGCCGATCGGGCCGATCGCGTGAGGCGCGCAAGGCCGTGGTGCCGGCTGTCGTGTAGGTGACGATCGCCGCAGCATCCATGGTTTCGGCCACCTTGCTGGCCGCGGCTGTGATGGCGTCGGCGGCGGCATGATCCAGCGCCTGGGCACGGTAGGCATCGATCAGATAGGCGCGGTGCAAGGGATCGCGTTCCACCCGACGGACGATCCGCTCCATGATGCCGACCGCCTCGAGCGGGTATTTGCCGGCCGCGGTTTCGCCGGACAGCATGACCGCATCGGCACCGTCATAGACGGCCGTGGCCACGTCGGACGCTTCCGCGCGCGTCGGCGTGGCGCTGCCGATCATACTCTCGAGCATCTGCGTGGCGACGACCACTGGCTTGCCCGCCTGGCGCGAGGCGCGGATCATGCGCTTTTGCAGGCCCGGCACGTCTTCCGGCGGCAGTTCGACACCGAGATCGCCGCGCGCGATCATGATGCCGTCGGCCAGTTGCAAAATGCCGTCCAGATGCTCGACCGCGCTGGGCTTTTCGATCTTGGCCATGATCGCCGCCTTGCCGGCAACCAGGCGACGGATCTCGGCCATGTCTTCCGGGCGCTGGACGAAGCTGAGCGCCACCCAGTCGACGCCGAGTTCCAGACCGAAACGCAAATCGCGGCGGTCCTTGGCGGTCAGGGCCGAGATCGGCAGAACAACGCCTGGCACGTTGACGCCCTTATTGTCGGAAATCGTGCCACCGACGACGACCGTGCAGTCGGCGAAGCCGTCGCCAGTCTTGTCGACACGCAGACGTACCTTGCCGTCATCGATGAGCAGGTCGTCGCCCTTGCCGACGACGTCGAAAATCTCGGGGTGCGGCAGGGATACCCGTCGCTGATCGCCGGGCGTCGGGTCCATGTCGAGGCGAAACGGCTCGCCGTCGGTCAGCGCCGCTTTGCCGTGATCGAACTTGCCGACGCGGAGCTTGGGGCCCTGCAGATCCATCAAGATACCGATGATCCGGCCGCGCTCGGCCGCGATCCGACGCACCCTGGCGTAGCGCTCGGCATGCTGTTCGTGGCTGCCGTGGGAGAAATTGAAGCGGAAGACATCGACGCCCAGATCGATCAGCGCCGCAATCATCTCCTCGCTTTCGCTGGACGGCCCAAGCGTTGCCAGGATCTTGGCGCTCCGAAACGCATGCCCGCTTTCACTGTTGTCACTCACTTGACGTCTTTCCCCCAAAATCGCACCGGCTGGCGACACGCCGGCCGACCGTTCATGCGATCTTGTTCATGTGCCGGCGCAACTGCGCCCGTCCTAGCGACCTTGTGCCTGGAATTCTAGTCGTCGGGCGCCATCCTTATCGCAGGCCAGCGCAAAACAGGAGGCGTGCCGTGGATGAATTTCTCTATCAAGATGAGATTCAGCATGATCGCTACAGCACCATCAGCCGTTTGATCCGCCCTGTCCATGAAATCTGCGGCGCCAACTCCCTGCTCTACCATCGGCTCGTTCGGGCGTTGAAAGCCGGCGATCTTGAGAGTTTAAAGAAAGGCCTGGAAGCCTTCGATCGGCAGCCGGCCCGCCTGCGCGCCGAGATCTACCGCCGCATGGATTAACTCTGCCTTGACCACGCCTCTTCGCGCTTGCGCCCGCCCCATCGTCCCTCTCGCCTGTCTCGTCCTGCTCGCCGCCCTGGCGTTCGTGCACCCGGCCTTGGCGCGCGATCGCTTGACGATCGGCATCACGCAATTCCCCTCGACGCTGCATCCGAGCATCGATTCCATGGCTGCGAAGAGCTACGTGCTCGGCTTCGCCCGCCGGCCGATCACGGTCAAGGACGCCGGCTGGACGACGCAATGCCTGCTCTGCGTCGACCTGCCGAGCATGGCCAATGGCCTGGCCGAAGTCGTTCCGGTCGAAGACGGCCCTGACGGCGTCAAGCTCACCTACACCTTGCACGAGGACTTGCGCTGGGGCGACGGCACGCCGGTGAGCACCGATGACGTCCTGTTCACCCAGAAAGTCGGCAGCCATCCGCAAAGCGGCGTCGGCAACGCCGAGCTCTACCGGCGGATCACCCGGATCGACGTGCACGATGCTCGCAGCTTCACGATGCATGTCAGCAAGCTGACCTTCGACTACGCCAGCATCCAGGATTTCCAGCTTTTGCCCGCCCATCTCGAGCGTGCGGTTTTCGAGGAAGATCCGGCCAGCTACCGGCAACGCACGCTCTACGATCGCGACAGCAGCAATCCCGGCTTGTATTTCGGCCCGTATCGCGTGAGTGAGGTCGTCTCCGGCAGCCATGTCGCGCTGGTGCGCAACGAGCAGTGGACCGGGCCAGCACCGGTGTTCGACGAGATCGTCGTGCGCACGGTGGAAAACACGGCGGCGCTCGAGGCCAATCTGCTTGCCGGCCAGGTCGACATGATTGCCGGCGAACTCGGCCTGCCGCTCGATCAGGCGCTCGACCTCGAACGGCGCGCGAGCGATCGCTTCCAGATCGTCTACGAAGCCGGGCTGATCTACGAGCACATGGACGTCAATCTCGGCCATCCGGCGCTCGGTGACCGGCGTGTTCGCCAGGCCCTGATGTATGCCATGGATCGCGAGGCGATCAGCCAGCAGCTGTTCGACGGCCGCCAGCCGGTCGCCCACACCAGCGTGTCGCCGCTCGATTGGATCTACAGCGAGGCGGTACCGGTTTACACGCGCGATCTGGACAAGGCCGCCGCCCTGCTTGACGAGGCCGGCTGGACCTTGGGTACGGACGGTGTGCGCGTCAACCAAGCCGGTGAGCGCCTCAGCCTTGAGCTGCTGACCACGGCCGGCAATCGCTCGCGCGAGCTGGTGCAACAGGTTATCCAGAGCCAGCTTGCCGAGGTCGGCGTCGACGCGGTCCTGCGCACCCAGCCGCCGCGCGTGATGTTCGGCGAAACCGTGACCAAGCGCCAATTCCCGGCGCTGGCCATGTTTGCCTGGATCAGCTCACCGGAAAACGTGCCGCGCACGACCTTGCACAGCACGATGATCCCGACGACAGAGAACGGCTGGTCCGGCCAGAACTATACCGGCTATCAGAGCGCGGCGATGGATGCGCTGATCGATGCCATCGAGATCGAGCTCGACCCGGCCGCGCGCGAGAAGCTGTGGCATCGCCTGCAGCGGCTTTATGCCGAAGACCTGCCGGCGCTGCCGCTGTTTTTCCGCGCCAACGCGCATATTTGGCCGACCTGGCTTGGCGGGGTGACGCCGACCGGGCATCTGGCGCCGAGCTCGCTGTGGGTCGAAACCTGGCGCGTCCACGGTTCGTGAGCCGGCGTCGGTGAGCGCGTATCTGGCGCAGCGCGGCATCGAGTGCCTGCTCGTGCTGCTCACGGTGTCGTTCGTCGGCTACGGCCTGATCGGGCTGATGCCGGGCGATCCGCTCGATCTGATGCTGACCGCGGATCCGAACCTGACATCCGACGACATTGCCCGGCTGAAAGCGATCTATGGGCTCGATCGGCCCCTGCTCGAGCGCTACGGCCTGTGGCTCGGCCGCGCCCTGCAGGGCGATTTCGGCTATTCCCGGCTGTATGCCGAACCGGCATGGCAGGTGGTCGCCACCGCCCTGCCCAATACGCTGGTGCTCATGGGCGCCAGCCTGGCCCTGGCCCTCGTGCTGGCGCTGCCGGCGGGCATTCTCGCCGCGATGCACCCGGGCAGCCGTCTCGATATCGGCGTCAATGCCATCGCCTTGGCCGGCATTTCGGCACCGTCGTTCTGGCTCGCGCTGGTGCTGATCATCGTGTTCAGCGTTATGCTCGGCTGGTTTCCTGCCGGCGGCGTGCATACGGTCGGTGCCGGCGGTGCGCTCGAGCGGTTGCATCATCTGGTGCTCCCCGTGGTGACGTTGAGCGTGCTCACGGTCGGCAGCCTGCTGCGCTTTACCAGGGCTGCCATGATCGAGGCGCTGGTCCTGCCGCATTTGCGTACGGCACGTGCCAAGGGCGCCAGTGTCCGGCACACGGTGATACGCCACGCCCTGCCCTCGGCGATGATCGCGATCACCACGATCACAGCATTGCATGTCGGCGCCCTGCTCTCGGGCGCTTTGATCATCGAAACCGTGTTCGCCTATCCGGGCATGGGCCGGCTGATCTTCGAAGCGATCATGGGCAACGACTACAATGTCGCGCTGCTTGCTTTATTGGGCACCACGGCGATGACGCTGGCCTGCAACCTCGCAGCCGACGGCGTGTATGCGTGGCTGGATCCGCGCATTCGCTATGCAGGCTAGCCGCGGGACATCGACCGGCGGGGGGCGCGTGCTGCTGGTCACCGCCGCGGTGCTTCTGCTCGTTTTGGGGCTGTCCTGCCTGGCAGCGCCGCTGGTCGCGGCTTGGCTCGGCCACGGCGCCGATGAGGTCAACCTGCTGAACCGGCTGGCCGCACCGTCCTGGACGCACCCGCTGGGCACGGACGAGCTTGGCCGCGATGTGCTGGTCCGCCTGCTTTATGGCGGCCGCGTGTCACTCGCCGTCGGTCTCTGCGGTGCGCTCACCGCCAGCCTGATCGGCACCGCGATCGGCCTGTGCGCCGGCTATGTCGGCGGCCAGATCGATGCCTGGCTGATGCGCGTCACCGATCTTGTGATCGCTTTGCCACTTCTGCCACTGTTGATCGTGCTCGCCGCGCTCGATTTCGGCAAGCTCGGGCTTCCGGGCTTGAGCAGCGATAGCGGCATTGTACGCATCGTCATCATCGTCGCGCTGTTCGGCTGGACGACGGTCGCGCGCCTGGTTCGCGGTGAGGTCTTGCGCGTCAAACAGATGGAGTATATTCGAGCCAGTCTGGCGCTGGGTGGTGGTCATGTGCGCATCATGGCACGCCATATTCTGCCGAATCTCGCTGGCCTGGTCGTGGTCGCGAGTGCTCTTGCTGTCGGCAGCACCATCCTTGCGGAGTCTGTGCTGAGCTTTTTAGGTCTCGGTATCCAGCCGCCACAGCCGAGCTGGGGTAATATGCTGAGCGGCGCGCAGGAATTGATGTGGCGGGCGCCGCGTCTGGCCATCGCGCCCGGCGTGCTGATTTTTGTGAGCGTGCTCGCGGTAAATCTCTTGGGCGATCAGTTGCAGGCGCACTGGTTGCGGCAGAGATAAAACCGCGTAACGAAGAGTTGTGTCGAATACGTCGAAGCGCCGCCCGCTTGTCTTTGATACACCTTGACGGCCATATCCGTGCGCCCCTAGGTACGTTGGCAACGCTGGCCGTTGGTACCGCCTCGCCGGGATGTTAATGATTTCGTGACTTATCGATGGTAAGGTCACGTCCGGTTGTTACACCGCAGCCACTTTGCGCAATCGTGTGCTCGCGGCCGGATGGCTTGTGCTATGTGGAAGCCTGAGATTACGCGGTCACACGATGTTGCACTGCCAAGCTTTAAGAGCGATGTGGTTAGCAGCCAAGTCGAACATCGCTCTGGGCGTTTGTTGTTTTTCGCGAGGCGCAAGCCGATGGGTATTAGCCGAAGGATTATGAGATAATTATGGCCAAGGAGATGCTCCGCCTGTCCGGCGATGAGGATGCACGGTCTGACGTCAATGATGATGAGATCGACCTCCGGGCAATCGTGCGCGCGCTCTGGCGTCGCAAATTCTTGCTCGCCTTTATTGTCCTGCTCGGCACCGGCGCGGCAGCCTACTATGTTTCGCAGGTCACGCCCCTTTACACCGCGCAGGCCCTGCTTCGCCTCGATCCGCGCGAAACCAACATTATTCGTATCGAGGGCGTGTCTGAAGAGTTCCAGGCTGATCCGGCGACGATTGAATCCGAACTGGAATTGCTGCGTTCGACCTCGTTTGCCCGCAAAGCGGTGAGCGAACTCGGCCTGATCGATGACCCTGAATTCAACTGGCGGCTGCGTCCGGAAGAGACCAGCTTGCTGGACAGCCTCAATGTGAAGCGCTACCTGCCGGAATCTTGGCTTGAGGCCATCATGCCGGTGTCGACGGAAGACAAAGTCGAGGTTCTGCTCGAACAGCAGGACCCGGAATCCGTCATCCTGCGCGATACCATCGGCGCGTTCAAAGGCCGCATGTCGGTCAGCCAGGTCGGCCGCTCCTACGTCATGAGCGTCGATGTCAGTTCGGAATCGCCGGTGAAGGCGGCGCGCTTGGCCAATGCCGTCGCGGACGTCTATCTGGTCAGCCAGCTCGAGCAGAAATACGACGCCACCCGCGAAGCAACCGACTTCCTGCGTCAGCGGGTGGAAGAGCTGCGCACCAAGGTCGTCGAGTCCGAAGAGGCCATTGCCCAGTACCGCGCCGAGAACCGTTTGGCGGCCGAGGCTCAGGGCAACACGGTCTTCATGCAGATGTCGAACCTCAACACCCAGCTCGCCATGGCGCGGGCGCAGCGAGCCGAAGCCGAGGCGCGTTTGTCCCAGGTGCGCGGTCTGCTGAATTCGACGGGCGGCGTATCGGCCGCGGCCAAGGTGTTGTCGTCGCCGTTGCTGACCGATTTGCGCAGCCAGGAAAGCCTGCTGCTGCGCGAGATGGGCGAGCTCGCCACGATCTATGGCGACCGCCACCCGCAGATGGTCAACGTCCGCGCCGAGGTGCAATCGGTGCGCTCGAAAATGGACGAGGAAGTCCGTCGCATCGTGCAGGATCTGACCAACGAGGTCGCCGTCACGCGGGCGCGCGAAACGCAGCTTCAGGGCAGCGTGCGCGAACTGGAAGATCAGGCCACGGGCCAGGATGTCGCCAATGTCGAGCTGCGCGATCTCCTGCGCGAAGCCGACGCCGACCGCGAGCTGTTCGAAACCTTCCTCAAGCGCTTCAACGAGGTTGTCGAGCAGCAGGAACTGCAGCAGGCCGACGTCAGCGTTCTTTCCGCTGCCGAAGTGCCGATCTATCCGTCCTTCCCGCGCAAGAAGCTGTTCATTGCGGTGGCCTTTGCCGGCTCGCTGGTGGCAGCGACGCTGCTGATCTTCATCATCGAACGCTGGGATGCCGATTACGGCTTCCGTTCAGCCGACGAAATCATGTCGGTCACCGGCTTGAAGGCGCTTGCGCTGGTCCCTGATCTGACCAAGCGCGAGTTGCAGGGCAACGCCGCCGAGGAGTACATCCTCGACAAGCCACATTCCGCCTTCAGCGAAGCGCTGCAGCGGGTACGCACGTCGATCCTGCTCACAGCCGACGGCGAACCTGCGCCGAAGACCATGTTGATCACGTCCTCGGTGCCGCTCGAAGGCAAGAGCTTGATTTCATGCTCGCTTGCCAGGCAAACAGCCAATTCCGGCTTGAGCTGCCTGCTTGTCGATGCCGATCTGCGTCGCCCGCGCTTGCACGAAGTCATGCGCGTGCCGAACAGCAATGGCTTGAGCGAGGTCTTGGCCGAGCGGATCATGCTCGAAGAGGCCATCGTCAAGGATGAGCGGTCCGGTACGGACTTCCTGCCGGCCGGTATCGGCGCTGCCAGCCCACCGGATCTGTATCGCTCCGAGCGCATGAGCCGTCTGCTCGGCCAGCTCAAGGCGAAGTACGACCTGGTCATTTTCGACAGCCCGCCGGTTGCGGCCGTGTCCGACAGCTTCGTCCTGTCCGGGCTGCTTGATCGCACGCTGTACGTCGTTCGCTGGGAGCAGACGCCGCGCAATGTGGTCACGCACGGCATGCGCCAGCTGGTCGATGCAGGCGCCAATCTTGCCGGCGTGATCATCTCGCGCGTGAACGTCAAGAAGCATGCCAAGTACGGCTATGCCGACAGTGGCTATTACAGCGGCTACTACCGCAAATACTACGTGAACTGAGCCCGGCAGGTCGCAACGCGCGTTGAGCGCGTGGCTGGAACGCCGGTGGTACACGCACACGTACCGCCGGCGTCAGCGCTTCGGCGCGGCTGAGCTGTCACCGCGACCTTGTCGCCTGCCGGGCAGAGTTCATTTGCAGCCAGTGACCGGAAAAGCCCAGCCTGGCGGTCAATGCGCTGCCTGGCGGACAAAGCGTAGGCAGTGACCGGCCAAGCGGGACGAGTCTGGGGAGCGGGGCGTGTCGCCGACGGTGTGGCAAGTCTTGTGGCGACCGCTTCGTGCCGCCGACCACAAGGAGCGGCGCGCGCTGTTCGCCCTAGCGTGGCCCCTGATCCTGTCCAATCTGAGCGTACCGGCGCTGGGCATCGTCGACACCGCCGTGGTCGGTCATCTGCCGGAGCCCTATGACCTGGCGGCCGTGGGCATTGGCGCGGTTGCCTTGAGCGCCCTGCTGTTCTCGTTCAACGGTCTGCGTATGGGAACCACCGGCCTGGCCGCCCAAGCCTACGGGCGCGTCGATGGGGGCGAGCTGACCGCGTTGCTCGTGCGGGCGCTCGCTCTGGCATGCCTTCTCGGTGTCT
>JBHJHH010000078.1:0-16422 GCA_050331015.1 Geminicoccaceae bacterium | reverse complement strand
CAGTGGCTTCCTGGCCGAGCGCGCGGTCGATGCCGAACTCGAGGCGGTTGCCGATCATGCCCAGCGCCTGCGCCAGACCGGTTCGACCGTCATGGTCTACGGTGAATGCGGCGCCATGGCCAATAACGCGCTCGATGTGCCAATGTCGCGCCGTCAGCGCCTGCCGGCCGATGCCTGGCGCGCCTATGGCGAGCGGCTGACGCACTTCGCCACGGCCGCTGAAGGGGCCAAGAAGACACGCGATGTCGGGCTCATCGGCTAAGCCTTCTTGGGCCAGGCGCAGGCAGATGCGTTCCGCCGGGTCGGTCTGCTCTAGCGCGATCTGCCTGTGCGCCCGCATCTCGCCCTGCCCGCCGATGCCACCGACGAACAGGCAAGCGCTGCCGCCGAGCGGCTTGGCTTCGAGCGCGCCACTGACCAAGAACACGGCGAACGCCTACAGCGTCAATCGGATCAGGTGCAATGCTATCTTGCCAAGCTGGATGGACACGCCAGGCGAGGACGTAACCCAGCGCCGCTACCACGGCGCAACCGATGGTTGGCTCGAGCAGGCCAAAGCGGCGCAGCCGATGGGTCAGCCCTGCCAACCGGATCAGCTGGCCAAGCTCGCCAGTATCTATTGCGTGCCGAAGCCGGCGTCATGACCGGCGCGCGCATCGATGACGACCAGAACGTGGCGGGTGCCTGCCCCGGGTAACACCCGCCCACGGGCCTGGTTCAATGACCGTCAACCCAGGGAGGCAAACGACGGATGAAAACCCTAATTGCAGCGACGACGTCACTCATTGTGCTGGCCGGTGCGGCACAAGCCGAGTCCTATGTCATGGTCACGCACACGCAGGGCACCGACCCGTTCTGACCGGTGGTCGAGAAGGGCGCGCGTGATGCCGCCAGTGCGATCGGTGCCGATTTCGAGCACAATTTCGCGCCGTCCGGCGACATGGCCTACATGGCCCGCCTGATCGAGACAGCGACGGCGACGCAGCCGGACGGCCTGGTCGTCTCGCTGCCCGACGTTGCGGCCTTGGGCAACGCGATCCGCTCGGCGGCCGATTCCGGCGTTCCGGTCATCACGATCAACTCGGGCCTGGAGCACTCCAAGGAGGTCGGCGCCTTGTTGCATGTCGGCCAGCCGGAGCGCCTCGCCGGTCAGGCGGCCGGCGAACGCGCCAAGGAGGAGGGCGCAACCAAGTCGATCTGCCTCAATCAAGAGGCCTACAACACGGCCCTCGTTGAGCGCTGCGAGGGCTATTTCGACGCGCTTGGCCAGGACCTCAACATGATCGACGTCTCCAATGACGTCGCGCAGATCAAGACACGCGCCGCCGCGGCCTTGCAGGCCGATCACGACATCGACTCGGTGCTCGCCGTCGGTCCGCATGTGTGCGAGGCGGCCGCCGAAGCCGTTGACGAGGTCGGGGGTGAGGTTCACCTCGCCTGCTTCGATCTGACCCCGGGCGTCATCAACCTCATCGAAGAGCGCGAGGTCGCCTACACGATCGACCAGCAGCAGTACCTGCAGGGCTACATGCCGATCATCGTGCTGCATCTCTACAATAACCACGCTGGCCTGCTCCCCGGTTCGAACATCGCGTCGGGCCCAGGCTTCGTCGATGCCTCGAACGCGGCCGCGGTCGCCGAACAGGCGGGCACGAACCGCTAACGCCGACGACGAGGGCGGCCGGTCGCCGGTCGCCCTTATCCTATCGGGGCAGCCGGCTTGCGGCGTCCCTCAAGGCACGGGGAAAGGCAGATGGCCCAAGCATCAACGAACCCGGCCGGTCGCACCGAGGCCGATCGCCTCAGGAAGGGCGGGCGCTTCGCGGAGATCACGCGGCGACCGGAAATCGGCGTGTTCCTGGTGATGGTCGCGGTGATCGTGGCCATCGGCATCGCCAGCAATGGCAACGCCTTCAACGCCCTCGGACTGAAGAACAACCTGTCGGTGATTGCCCAGTTCGGCATCATTGCCACCGGCGCCTGTCTCTTGATGATCGCCGGAGAGTTCGATCTGTCGATCGGTTCGATGATCGGTTTCGCCGGCATGTCGATGGCGATGATGCTGAAATGGGGGCTGCCGTTCGGGCTAGGTGACGCCACGCCGCTTACGGCGTTCGCCCTCACGCTCGTCATGACGCTGGCCCTGGGCTGGCTGATCGGCACCATCGTCGTGCGCTCGAAGCTTTCCAGCTTCATCGTCACGCTGGCCTTTCTGTTCTTCCTGCGCGGGCTGACCGAAGTCTGCTTTCGCGTCATCAACCAGTCGACCCAGATCTCCGGCCTGCCCGACTTCAAGGAAGAGAGCTGGTTCGCCGCCCTGTTCGGTGGCCAGGCGCTCACCTGGTTCTACGACATCTGGTTCTGGCTCGGCGGTAACCTCAACCGCGCCGGCGAGCAGTGGGTGACCGGCTTCGATGCACGCGTGATCTGGTGGGCGGTCATCGCCGGCGCCGCCTATACCGTGTTGTCGCGCACGCAGATCGGCAACTGGATCTACGCCACCGGCGACAACCGCGAGAGCGCGCGCGCCAACGGCGTGCCGGTCGATCGCGTGCGGGTCTCCCTGTTCATGTTCACCGCCTTTTGCGCCACGATGTTTGCCGCCTGCCAGGTCTTCGAGACGAACACGGCAGATGCCGCCAAAGGCAATTTGAAAGAGCTCGAAGCCATCGCCATCGCCGTGGTCGGCGGCACGCTGATGACCGGCGGCTTCGGCTCGGTGATCGGCGTGGTCTTCGGTGCGGTGACCTTCGGCCTGGTGGCCAACGCGGTGTTCTTCATCCCGGCGATCGACGGCAGCTACTACCGCGTCTTCGTCGGCGTCGTGCTACTGATCGCCGTGTTCCTCAACGAAAGCGTGCGCAAGCGCATCACCGGAGGGATCTAGGCATGACCGAGCCGCTCATCCGCGTCGAAAAGCTGGTCAAGCGCTTTGGCCCGTTCACCGCCCTCAACGGCATCGATCTCGAAGTCCGCAAGGGCGAGGTGCTCGCCTTGCTCGGCGACAACGGCGCCGGCAAATCGACGCTCATCAAGATCCTTTCGGGCGTGCACAAGCCGACCGCAGGCCAGATTTACGTCGAGCGCCAACCGGTCACCTTCAACACGCCGCGCGATGCGAGCGCGGCCGGGATCGGCACCGTCTATCAGGATCTGGCGCTCAATCCGCTGATGAGCGTGACCCGCAACTTCTTCATGGGTCGTGAGCTCCACAAGGGACCGGGCGCGTTCGGCATTCTGCGCATGGAGGAGATGGACCGGATCACCCACGACGAGATGATCAAGATCGGCATCCACGTCTCCGATCCGAGCCAGGCCGTCGGCACCATGTCGGACGGCCAGCGGCAAACCCTTGCCATCGCACGCGCGATCTACTTTGGCGCCAAGGTGCTGATCCTGGACGAGCCGACCTCGGCGCTCGGCCAGAAGCAGCAGATGGAAGTTCTGAAGACGATCGCCCGTGTGCGCAAGCGCGGCGACATCGCCATCATCTTCATCACGCACAACGAGATCCATTCGCAGCTCCTCGCCGATCGTTTCACCTTCCTCGCCCTTGGCGAGGTCATCGGCGGCGGCACGAAAGAAGATCTCGAGCATGACGAGATCCGCCGCCTGATGGCAGGCGGTATCGAAATCCGGGAACTGGAGCACGAACTGGCCGAAGTCGTTAACGCCTAGCCACGGCCAACCTCGCAAAAGTACGCCGGGCGCGACCCAGGCCTTGCCCGGTCAGTCACAGCATCGTCACCCGGGGCTGAACTTGACCGGTCGGCCAGCTCCCACACCTTTTGCATCAGCTATTGAGGAAAGAGGCTTATGGCAATGCACGGAATTCGCAGGCGCGTGCTGTTCGCTGCGCTCATCATGGCCCTAGCGACACCCGCGCTGGCGCATCATGGCTGGCGTTGGACCGAGGATGGAGTCTTCGAGCTGACCGGCACGATCGGCGAGATCTACCTGGGCAACCCGCACGCCTATCTCGATGTCGATGTCGAGGGTGAGCTCTGGCGGGTGGAACTGGCGCCTCCATCGCGCACCAAGTCGGCCGGCTTCGTCGAAGGCGTGGCTGCACCCGGCGATGAGGTCACCGCCTGGGGCAATCGTTCGGCCGATAACAGCGAGCGCCGCATGAAGGCGGTGCGCATTCAGGTCAACGGCGCCACTTACGACGTCTATCCGTACCGGACCGGCACCCTCGACAGCTAGCCTTGATTGCGTGGATCGAGGCGAGCGCGCTGGCGACCTGGCTACGCTACAGCACGATCGCCTACCCGCTGCTGAGTGCAGCGCATATCGCGGCGATCGGCGCGCTGCTGACCACAGCGCTCTGGCTGGACACGCGTCTGCTCGCCGGGACGCTGGACGGCCTGACGACACGCTTGCAGCGCTTGAGCGCGTTCGCATTGATCGCGGCTGCCGGCACCGGTGCGCTGCTGTTCAGTGTCAGTGCCAGTGACTACCTCGTAAATCCGGCATTTCGCGCAAAGCTGGCCCTGCTGGCCGCGGCACTCGGCAATGTCGCGCTGGTCCACGCAGGCGGTATCTGGCGACGCAGCCTGGAGACAGGCGCGCCGGGCACAGCCCTACGCTTGGCGGCGCTCGCTTCGCTGGCGCTTTGGCCATGCGTTCTGGTCGCCGGACGCTTCATCGGGTTCTACTAGCGACGTCTAATCGCCACGCTCAAGCGTCGCGCTGCCTGATCCATTCGACCTCAGGCGCAGCAACGAAGCGCCATTTGCGCAACGGTCCGGCCATGACATTAATTCTCGTTTTCCATGGCAATGTTGTTGATGTGGCGCGTGTTCGTGCCCTTGCCGCGAGTCGTCAGCGTGATGTCGTGCACCTTGCCATGGCTGCCAAACGGTTTGCGCAACAGCGAGCTCATGACGGCTCCCGTTTGTCCGGCTCTTTGGGCTCGAAGGTGATCAGCAAGACGTAAGCGGCATAGAGACCGACGGCGCCGAACAGCATGCCCCACATCGTGCTGCCGGTAGCGAACTCGAAGGCCGTCCAAGCCAGCGTCACGACGACGATGGCGACCCGCCGCCAGAGCGGCACGAAGAACGGATGATCGGCGTCAATCAGTTTCATGTCGCTCGCGACGTCGGGTTGCTGCGCGGCCGGCCGGACGCCTGTACCTCACGATAATTAAAGGTGCGTTGCAAGATGGCGTTGGCATTGTGGCGACGGCGCGGCTGGTCGCGTCTGAGCGAGGACGGAGATGCGTGAAGCGACCTCTTCGACGTGTGATCGCTGTAAATTTCGCAGTTCCCCGGCTTGTCATCGTTCTATCGACCACCTGTCACGTTACATTATTACAGTTCCAGAATTCCAGCGACCGCCGGCGGATCCAGCGCCGGAACGCGCGTGTTCTTGGGGGAATGAGGCATGAATGAGTTGACACCGGTTTTCAAAGCGAGCCGGCTCGAAGAGGCGGACGGGCCGGGCCGCAACCCGACCGGCAACCGGACCATGGGTGAGATCATTGCCGCGCGCTTCTCGCGCCGCGGTTTCCTCGAGGGTTCGCTGGCGGCGACCGCGATCAGCGCCACCGTGAGCCCGCTGGCGCTTGGCCTCGCGCGCGATGCGAACGCCGAGACGGCCGCGTCCGTGTTTGATTTCACCGAGTTGAACGCCGGTGTTGATGCCGATCATCACGTCGCCGAAGGCTATAACGCGCAGATCCTGCTGCGCTGGGGCGATCCGGTCGTCGCCGGCGCACCGGAGTTCGATCCGGCGAGCCAGAATGAGGACGCGCAGGCCCAGCAGTTTGGCTACAATAACGACTTCGTCGGCTACATTCCGATCGACGGCAGCTCGGAGCATGGCATTCTCGTGGTCAATCACGAGTATACCAACGCGCATCTGATGTTCCCGGGCATCGTCACGCTCGAAGGTGACGAAGTCACCATGAAGCCGGCCGACGAGACCCGTGTGAACATCGAAATGGCGGCCCATGGCGGCACGGTCATCGAGATCCGCAAGGACGGCGACACCTGGGCGCCGGTGCTCGACAGCCCGCTGAACCGCCGGATCACCTCGAAGACGCCGATGGAGCTGACCGGCCCGGCCGCTGGCCATGCCCGTCTGCAGACCGCCGCCGATCCGAGTGGCCGCAACGTGCTCGGTACGATTAACAACTGTGCCGGCGGCGTGACGCCCTGGGGCACCTACATCATGGCCGAGGAAAATTTCCACGGCTACTTCCTCGGCACGCTGCCCGAGGGCCATGCCGAGGCGGCCAACTACGAGCGCTACGGCGTGCCCGACGGAACCTACGAGTGGGGCAATTTCCACGAGCGCTTCGACGTTGCGAAAGAGCCGAACGAGCCGAACCGCTTCGGCTGGGTGGTCGAGGTCGACGTGCAGGACCCGACCTCCACGCCGAAAAAGCGTACGGCGCTCGGCCGCTTCAAGCATGAGGGTGCCGAGAACGTCGTGGCGCCGGGTGGCCAGGTGGTGTTCTACCTCGGCGACGACGAGCGCTTCGATTATGTCTACAAGTTCGTCACGGCGGGCACCTACAACCCGGACGACCGCGCCGCGAACATGGACCTGCTCGACGAGGGCACGCTCTACGTCGCCCGCTTCGATGAGGACGGCTCGGTCACCTGGATGCCGATGGTTCAGGGCGAGGGACCGCTCACGGCCGAGAATGGCTTTGAGAGCCAGGCCGATGTCCTGATCGAGACCCGCCGCGCCGCCGATCTGCTCGGCGCCACGCCGATGGACCGGCCCGAGGACATCGAGCCGAACGCCTCGAACGGTCGCGTCTATGTCATGCTGACCAACAATACCCGGCGTGAGGAGGCCAACGCTGCCAACCCGCGCGTTGACAACGCGTTTGGCCATATCGTCGAGATCGCCGAAGACGGCGGTGACTTCGCGGCGACCAGCGGCACCTGGGAAATTCTCGTGCAGTGCGGTGATCCCTCGATCGCCGAGGTCGGTGCCACGTTCTCGACCGAGACCACGGCAGACGGTTGGTTCGGCATGCCGGACAACTGCGCCGTCGATGCCGACGGTCGTCTTTGGATCTCGACCGACGGTAACTCGCCGTCCGCGACCGGCCGCACCGATGGCCTGTGGGCAATGGAGACCGAAGGCGCCCGCCGCGGCACCTCCAAGCTGTTCTACCGCGTGCCGATCGGCGCCGAGCTGTGCGGTCCGCGCCCGACGCCGGACATGACGACCTTCTTCGTCGCCGTACAGCACCCGGGCGATGGCGGTGAGGACTGGGAGGAGTTCGGCCGGCCGTCCTATTTCGAGGACCTGTCGACTCGCTGGCCGGACTTCCAGGACGACATGCCGGTGCGCCCGGCGGTGGTCGCAATCACCAAGCAGGGCGGCGGACGCATCGGCTAAGCCGGTGGGTGCTAACGCTGACAGAATGCCTTGACGGTGCGGGGCGGTCTTCGGATCGCCCCGTTTTTCTTTCTTGCAGCCCGGCCGGACCTGCCGGCGCCGCTGGCGCTGTTCGTCGCTTCAGCCGTGACCGGCGGATGCCAGGCTCTCGAGGATACGCGCCCAGGAGCGGATGCCCTTGTGGAAGCAGCGCAGGTCGTGGTTTTCGTTCGGGCTGTGCATCCGGTCATCGTTGAGGCCGAACCCGGCCACGATCACGTCCATGCCGGGCTTTTCCTTGATCTCGGTCGCGACCGGGATCGAGCCGCCGCCGCCGATGAAGGCCGCTTTACGGCCCCATTCGTCGGTCAGCGCGCGCTCTGCATCGGCGATTTTACGGATACTGGCCCAGATCCGTGTGTGTAGGGGTTCGATGAGTGCCCGCCGTGCTGACGCCATGGCGTCGGACCGGGACTCCGTAGCGGCGGCGCCCGTCATAGGTCCGCTGAAAAAGGAACGCGCGGCAGCAATGTGCGGTTTGGTTGGTTATCTCAACACGGGTGGGTCCGACGATCCCAACCTCGCGCTCACCGCAGCGCTCAGAACAATCCGGCACCGTGGTCCAGATGACGAGGGCCAGTGGCACGCGCCGGAACACGGCGTACACCTGGGGCATCGCCGTCTGTCTGTCCTGGATCTAGGTCCCCAGGGCCGTCAGCCGATGGTTTCGCCGTCCGGACGGTATGTCATCGTCTATAATGGCGAGTTGTACGGCTTTGCCGACCTGCGCAGGGAATTGATCTCAGGCGGGATCCACTTGCGCAGCTCAAGCGACACCGAAGTCCTTCTCGCAGCAATAGATCGCTTCGGTATTGAGAACACGTTGCGAAGTGTCGTCGGCATGTTTGCGTTCGCCGTTTGGGATCGACGTAACTTAATCATTCATTTTGCCAGCGATCGCTTTGGCAAGAAACCTCTTTATATCGGAGCTGTCCCTGGCAAACTTGTTTTCGCTTCCGAGCTCAAGGCTATTCGCGCGCTCAATTGTCTTCAAAACACGATAGACCGTGACGCCCTGACCCTTTTCTTCCGTTACAACTACATTCCAGCGCCGCATTCAATATACAAGGAAATCATCAAACTACCTGCGGGCATGGTTCTTTCGGTACCGCTCGATGAGCTGGCCGAGCTGGACCGGGACAAGCTGGTCGCGCGCTGCACGCCCTACTGGTCCGCTGCAGACATGGCGCAGGCCGGACAAGCGGCACCGCTGGAGCTTTCCGATGAAGAGGCTGTCGAACGCGCGGACCAGCAACTGCGAGGCGCGGTTGCGGACCGCATGGTCGCTGACGTGCCACGCGGTGCGTTCCTGTCGGGCGGCATCGACAGCTCGCTCGTTACCGCGCTCATGCAGGCTTTGGATGCAGCGCCCGTGCGCACCTTTACGATCGGCTTTCGAGAGATGGGCTTTGATGAGGCGGTGTATGCCAAACGTGTCGCCAAACATCTGAACACCGAGCACACCGAGTGGTATCTTAGCGCGCAGGACGCTCAAGCCGTGATCCCGGCCCTTCCCGAGATCTACGACGAGCCATTCGCCGACAGCTCGCAGATCCCAACCTTTCTCCTTTCGCGTTTGGCGAAAGAACGCGTCACTGTCGTGCTGACCGGCGACGGCGGGGATGAAAGTTTTGCCGGCTACAATCGACATTTCCTGGGCCCGACGGTCACCGCGGCTGCGCGCTTGCCGCTGCCGTTGCGCAAGGCCGTGGCGGCAGCGATCAACCGCTTTAGTCCCGAACGCCTGGATCAGGCGCTCAACGCGGCTGGCTTGTTGATGAAGGGGCGATCAGCCATCGGCGTGAGTGGTGATCGGTTGCACAAACTGGCGAGCATCCTTGCCCTCTCGGACAGCCGCGCGCTCTGTGATGCGCTCGTCAGCCATTGGCAGCCGGACGCGGGCATCGTCATCGGCGGAACGCATCCTGAGGATCGGCAAAGCGATCGCGACGGTCGGCCAGAACTGCCAGATCTGGTTCACGACATGCTCTGGCTCGATACCGTGCATTATCTACCAGGCGACATTCTCACCAAGGTCGATCGCGCGAGCATGGCCGTCGGTCTTGAGGCGCGTTGCCCGCTGCTCGATCACCGCGTCGTCGCGTTCTCCTGGCAGCTGCCCTTGCACATGAAAGTACGCCATGGTGCGGGCAAATGGCTGCTCAGACGGGTGCTTGAGCGCTACCTGCCGCGAGAGCTTGTCGAGCGGCCGAAACAGGGTTTCGCCATTCCGATGGGCGCATGGTTGCGTGGCCCGCTGCAAGATTGGGCGCAGGCGTTGCTCGACGAGCAGCGTTTGCACGACCAGGGCTTTCTCAGGCCTGAGCCGATCCGGCGCAAATGGGCCGAACACCTCGCCGGCCGGCGGAACTGGGCGGCGCACTTGTGGAGCGTCTTGATGTTTCAATCCTGGCTCGACGCCATGCACCAGCGCTAGCTGAGATCCAAGCTCACGGACGCCGGGTTCCAGGTTTCGGGCCAGCTACTCGCCGGCCGCCAGCCATTCCTCGAAGCGACGCGTGCGCAAGCGCTCGGTGTTGGCATACCAGACGCTGTCGCGCACCAGGGAGCGGGCGCCATGGCGTGGTGCATTCGGCAGGTAGACCCGCATGGGCACGCCGGTTTCGGGGTTCTGGCCGATGCGATCGAATGCCGAGCGCCGCGCCGGTCCATAGGGAATGCGTTCGGCCAGACGCGCCATCGAGTCCGCTCGGCTGGCATAGCGCAGAAATGCGCGCGCCGCGTCTGGTGCATCTGAGGTGCTCGCCATCGTCCACACCTCGACGCCGATGATGCGGCCGTCCCAGACGACATTGATCGGTGCGCGCCGTTGTTGGGCAAGGTCGAAGAAGCGACCATTGAAGCCGGCCGCGAGCGCCGCCTGCCCCGTAGCCAGCATGTCGGCTGGCTCGGCCGGATCCGTCCACAATTTGATGTCGTCGCGGATCGTCTCCAGGCGGCGCATGGCCAAGCGCAGGCCACGATCGGTGCTGAGCAAGCCGTAGATCTGTTCGGGCGGAACGCCTTCGGCGAGAAGTGCCCACTCCAGAATGCCGTCGGGGCTGCGCTGCACGGCGCGCTTACCCGGGAATCGCGCGATATCGAAGAAATGCTCGATCCGGCTGGGCTTGATACCGGGAAAGGCCCCTTCGTCGTATGCCATGACGCGGGCGTACACGTTTTGCGGCAGGGCGCACTCGGTCGGCTTCAGTGGCGCGAAATCGGCCAGGGCCGCGCGGTCACCGATCAGATCGACCGGATCTAGTGTCTGCACGAGCCCGCGGCTGCAGGCCAGCCGGGCCTGGTCGGCGAGCATGTCGATCACATCCCAGCCCTCGGCAGCGGACCGCTGCACCAGATCATCGACCGTGCCGTCATAGGCGAGGATTTCCACAGCGATGCCGGTCTCAGCCGCAAACGGTGCGATCACGGCCCGGCGTTGCGCCGCTTCATAGGCGCCGCCCCAGCTCACAATAGTCAGCGTCTGCGCATAGCTGGGCCAAGCCAAAGCGCCGGCGAGGACGAGCGCGAGCGCCCTAAAGTGAGGCATTCTCTTCCTCCCGTTGCCGATCGGTGTCATCGAGCCAGGCGGCAATGACATCGGCCTCGGTCACGCCGCCGAGCAGGCGGCCGCTGGCACGATCGACGACCGGGACGGCATCGCCGATGAAGCCGCGCATGCGTTGCATCGCTTCGGCAACCGTCGTCGCTTCGGTGAACACGATCGCGGACGCCTTGAGCGCTTCACCAACGCTTGCGGCCCCGACAGGCTCGCCCAGACTGAACACGCCAAGAAACCGGCCGTCCGGGTCGATCACCAACGCCTGTCGCATGCCCTTGCGCAAAAGCCGCGCCTGCACCTCGCTCGGCGCTTCGCCTTGCTCAGCGGTCACCAGATCCGTGCGGACAAGGCCCATGACCGGCAAGACGGCCATGTGCGCCCAGTCGCGACCTCTGGAGAAGTCGATCCCGCGCTGGGCCAGCTGGATATCGAACAGGGATCGGCCGAAGATCCGGTGCGAGACGAGATTGGAGAACACCACGGCGACCATGGCGGCGATGGTCACGTCATAGTTTCGAGTCAGTTCGAAGACGATCAGCATGCAGGTCAGCGGTGCGCCGATCACGGCACTGGCAAAGGCCATCATGCCGCAAATCGCATAGACCGCGACGCCCGACGTCGCCGCGCCCGCTGCCGTCGACGCCACGGTCCAAAAGAGCACGCCGCCGAGGCTGCCGATCAACAGCGACGGGCTGAACACGCCACCGGAAAAGCCGGCGCCGATGCACAGCGCTGTGAGCGCAATCTTTGCGATGATGAGCACGACGAGTTCACCGCCAGCGAACGCACCTTCGATGGTCGTGAAGCGCAGGGTCTCGGTGCCGATGCCCATGACATCCGGCAATGCCAGCGCGGTTACGCCAAGGGCCAGGCCGGCCAGTACCGGACGCAGCTCCGGCCGGGCCACCCTGCGCTCGAGCCACGGGCCGATGCGCAGCAGCAACCGCATGAAGCCGACCGCCGTGAGCGCAACCAGAATACCGAGCAGCGCGAACAGCAGGAACTCGTGGCTGTGGCCGACGCCGGCGAAATCGACTAGGAACAGGGCCGGCCGGTCGAAGACGACATTGGCGATGACGTAGCCGGTGGCCGAGGCCACGGTTACCGGCGCGAACGCCTGGGTCGCGTAGTGGCGCAAGACGACCTCATGGGCGAACACCAGCCCGGCGATGGGCGCGTTGAAAGCCGTCGCAATCGCGGCGGCGCCGCCACAACTGACCGCGATCGACGGCAGGTTCGGCACGCCCGATTGCAGCCGGCGCGCGAGGCCGCCGATCATGGCCCCGAGATAGACCATCGGCCCGTACTGGCCGACCGACGCACCGACGCCGAGCGACAACGCCGCCGTCATGGTCGAGACCAGGCCGCTGCGCATGTCCGGCAGGGGTGCGCGGAACTGGACCGCGCGGATGACATCCGGCGGACCCAGTGGCCTTTGCAAGGGAGACAGGTGACGATGGCACAAGCCAACCAGGAGGCCGCCCAGGCTCGGCACCAGCAGCGTCGCAGCCGTGACGATCCAGGGGAAGGGTTCCCACTGCACGCGGGCGCGCGGATCGACCAGCAGCGCCGTGTTCAGCAGGCCAACCACTTCGACCAGCGCGATCGCCGCCAGTGATGCCAGCGTGCCAATGGTCACCGCCGCCGCACTCAGAACGAGCATGCGCGCAACCGGGCCTGCCCTCGGGTTCTCCGTTCTCCGCTGCATGGGCAATGACCGCACCGCTCTGGCGAACGGCGGCCCCTCTCAAAGTCGCAGATGTTCTGTCTATAGAAAGCGCGGCCACCGCCGTCGATGCCTTGGCTGTCCGGACCGCCGACCCTGGCCTGCGGGCGCGCACGATCCGCCACGCGCCTTTCGTGTCCGCGCGATGGCGAAGGCGTGTCGTCAGCGCTCGAGAAACGTGTTGCGCCAGAGCGCGAGGAACTGCGCGCGCCGTTGCTGATCGAGGCCAACCAGCAGCACGGGCGAAAGCGGGATCTGGCGTTGCGCCGAGCGGGCATCAGCCGGCGTTCGCAAGACGCTCGCGTCCGGATCGGCCAAGTCGACGATGAGGTGCTCGGCGACCAGGGCCTGATGCCCTGCCGGCGAGAACAGGAAATCGAGCAGACGGCCTGCGCCGTCGGGCTCGGCTGCGTTGCGTGGGATCATGGCGGCGCGGGCCAGGACCAGCGTGTAGTCCTGCGGCGCCACGACGACGAGACTGGGCGTTTCGCTGGCGCGCGCGAGCGCGTAGGAACCGAGCACGTTGTAGGCGATCAGGTAGCGGCCGCTGATCACTCCGTCGATGATCTCGGCGGAGCAGCACGTGGCCACCGCACGGCTGCGCGCGAAGGCCTCGATCAGGCTGCCGAACGTGGTAGCCTGCTGCGAGTCCAGAAAGGCGAACAGGTAACCCAGCCCTGAGGCTTCGATGTCGTACGTCGCCACACGGCCGGCATAGCGGCTGTCTTCGGGGCGCAGCAGGTCGAGCAGATCGAAGCGCGAACGCGGGGCCTCGCTCTCGGGTACCAGATCGCGATTGTAGATCATCACTGCCGGCTCGCGCGTGATGCCGAACAGCTCGTCGCGCCACTTGGCATGGGCAGGCAGCGATTGCGTCAGCTCGGAGCGATAGGCTTGGGCACAGCCGTCATTGACCAGCTTGACCTGCAGATCGACCGCCGAGCTGATGATCATGTCAGCGCCCGGTCCGCCGTGTGCACAGTCCGCGAGCGCGCGGGCGAACAGATCGTTCGAACCCCACTGCTCGTAGTGGATCCGGAACGCAGGCGAGCTCGCCACAAAGTCGCGCAAGAGACGCTCGAACAGCTCGATATCCGTCGTCCCGCGGACCAGAAGGCGACGGCCAGCGTCCGCGGCACCATAGCGCGCGGTCGCTTCGGGCTCGGCCTGCGCTGCCGTCGAAAGGGCGATGATGCCGGTCAGCAGCAGGGCAAGGAACGCCGCTGGTCGGGTCATGGTTCACGCTTGTCCCGGGCAAGCGGAACGAAGATCGCGACCTCAAAGCCGCAAGGCTCCAGGCGGCGGAACGCCAGCCGGCCCTTATGGGCCAGGGCGACGGCGCGCACGATCGCGAGTCCGAGGCCGGCGCTGGTCGGCGAAACGCCGGCGTCGCGGGCATAGCGGGTGCTCGCGTCGGCCCAAAGCGCTTCCGGAATGCCGGCGCCGGCGTCACGCACGGCGATGCATGCCTCGCGTGCATCGCTTGCCGTCAGCACGCTGACAGGTTCGACGCCGTGGCGTAGGGCATTGCCGATCAGGTTCTTAACCGCCTCGACCAGCGACAGCGCATCACCCTCGCAGCAGACAGGCTCTTCGGGCACGTCGAGACGCAGCCGCGCCGGTTCCGCAAAGGCCGCCTGATCGACCTCGTCGACAGCGCGGATGACGACCGTGCGCAGATCGAGCAGCTCGAGCGGTGCCGCGTCAGCGCGATGGATGATGAGCGCATGGTTGAGCAACTGCTCGGTCAGGCGGCTCAGGGTCACCGAGCGCGTGTAGATCCGTTCGGCGATGGCCCGCAGACGATCGGGATCGGTTTCTTCGGCGGCGAGTTCGGCCTGTGCACGCACCGCCGCGATCGGCGTGCGCAACTGGTGCGAGGCATCGGCAATCAGCGTGCGCATGCCGTCCATTTGTCGATCGAGCCTGGCCATGAAGCGGTTGACCGCCTCAACCAGACTGGCGACCTCGCGCGGCGCGGCGACCTCGAGCGGTGACAGGTCTTGCGGTGTTCGCGCACGCAAAGCGGCCTCGATCCGGCTGACCGGGTTCAGCGCCATGCGCACGGCGAAGACCGCAAGGGCACACATGATCAGACCGGCAACCCCGGCAGCAATCAGGGCGTTGCGGGTAATCTGGGCGGCCAGATCGTTGCGCGCGCGCAGCGTCTGCCCGACCAGGACCTCGACACCGCCGGTATAGCCACGCTCCGCAAACAGCCGCTGCACGCGGGCGACGCGGATGGGCTCGCCGGTGAACGTTGCATCGAAGAAGGCGGCGTCGCCGCGCACGGGACGCAAGCTGTCATAGCCGGTGACGAGCGCGCCGCTGGCATCATAGACCGCGTAGACCACCCGGTCCTCGGGTGCGAGCGACAAAAGCTCGAAGGCGGACACGGGCAGCTCGAGCGTGACGGCACCGTCGCGCAACGTGATCGAGCGGGCGATCTGGTTGGCCGCCCCGGTCAGCAGCCGGTCGTAGGAGCGCTGCGCCGCCTCCCGGCCGTAGGCGAACGCCGCCAGGGCAATGCCCAGACCGCCCAGTCCGAAGATCAGCGCGAGCGCGAACGCCAGCCGTGCGGTCAGGGATCCGCCGTCGCGCGCACTGGCGGGCTCAGGTCTTAGCGACACGCTGAGAACCACGATCCGGCAAGGCCCCGATCGCCAGAGAGCCGGTGACGCGCTGGCGGTGCAGGCGGGCGCCATAGGGCTCGACCGTATTCACCCCAACCTCTTATCGTTCAAGCCGAACATCCGCTCCGAGCTCCGCTGCTTGGGCGCCACGCGGCCGCCATGGGCCAACAGGCTGAGCGCGCGCCGCTGCAAGACGACAGGCCGGGCAACGGCCACACTGCGTCCGCTCGAATCGAAGCGCAAGCCGGCCGAAGCCGATCAGCGCAACTGACTGTGATATTGGCTCTACTCGGAATCTGAGCCGCTCGCTCGCGCCTCGACCAACGCACCAGCTTTTTCTGATCGAAGGCATTGTCGGCCCGAACGCCAGCGATCTCGGCCACACCCGCCAGCTGCACGCGCCCCGGTCGGCAACGGTCAACTTCGCTGCCGACACGTTCGAGGGTACCATCCGTGATCTGATGCCCCCGAACCAGCGGCATTGATCAGGCTTCAACCCGTAGCGTCGAGGAGACCGGCATGGCCACCGATTCAGATCAACCCAAAGGCGAGCTGACCTTGCGCACCCTGGCCCTGCCGGCCGATGTCAACGTCAACGGCGACATTTTCGGCGGCTGGGTCCTGTCGCAAATGGACATCGCCGGCGGCATGGTCGCCGGCCAGCGCGCCCAAGGCCGGGTCGCCACCGTGGCGGTCGATGCCATGAAGTTCCTCCGGCCGGTCAAGGTCGGCGACGTCTTGTGCATCTATGCCGGCGTGTACCGGGTCGGTCGCACCTCGATGGGCATCGACATCGAAGCGTGGGTCTTGCGCGATCGCATCGGCGCGCGCGAGAAGGTCACCGAAGCGATCTTCACCTTCGTCGCCATCGATGATGCCGGCCGGCCGCGCGAACTCCCGCCCGAAACGGGCGCTCCCGCCTGAAACGGTGCCATGCCGGCGCTGCCGGGGCCCGTGGGGGGGACTCCCCACCGTTTAGCAAGGGGCATTTTGTGCCGCCAGCGAGGGATTGAAGGTGGTGCCGGTTTTCAGCATGGCGCAGGCGACGTTGAGGAGGCGGTCGGCGACCGATCGCAAGGCCCGGCCGTGGCTGTGAC
>JBHJHH010000077.1:0-20479 GCA_050331015.1 Geminicoccaceae bacterium | reverse complement strand
TCAAGCGACTGTCGGCTGCCAGGCTCGCGATCTTGAGGGTAATCGTACCGCCGTCGCCACCGCGACCGCCGGGTCCGCCCGCGCCGCCGGGGCCGGCCGGCGCTGCCAGACCTTCGGCGCACGCCTCGGCGGTGGTTGGCGGTGACACAAACATCGCCGCGTCGCCGCCATCGCCGCCATCGCCGCCGCGCCCGCCGACGCCGCCGGCCTGGCCAGCGCTTTCAATGCTGAGCTCTCCCCTGAAGAGCTCGGATCGAAGCATCAACGACGACCCGGGCGCACCGTCCCCACCGCGCTGTCCATCTGCACCGTGTCTGCCAGCCTGGGCAGGGACGTCGCCGCGCACTCGCGCCCGATCACCGTGCAGGCCGTGCGCCGCTTGTGGCGGCTTCGGTGGTGGCGCTCGCGGTGCCTGGACAAAGCGTGCGCGCTCGGCATGCAACGCATACACCTCGATCTCGATCTGCTGCGCGCGCATAAGGTAGTCACCCCTTAAGACGACGAGGCTGTGCGGCCTGGCGATCGATGCCAGCTCGCCTTCGGGCAGGACATGGCGGCCGATAACGCGAAGCCGACGCTCAGCCGTGATCGGACGTCCCAATGCATCGAGCGTTTCGATGCGGAGATCGTGCCAGCCCGGGTGGTTCAGGTGCCCGGTCCAGTGCTCGCCTTCGGCGACCAACGCGCCGTCGTACAACCATTGGGGCGGTTTAGCGAACGGTCTGAGGCCTACCTCCGCCGACAGCATGAAGGCGACCGGCACGCCGGCCATGACCGGCCCAGACGGCGCGACGATGTCGAGCGCTGGCGGCGGTGCACGGACAACCCGGATGATCTGTTCATGCCAGTCGCGATGCCGCAACAAAGGCGGCGCGCCTGCAAGCGCAACGCCAACGCGGATGGCATACGTCCCCGGCTGCGACGGACGCCAGGTGAACCGCAGGCCGCTGTCATCGACGCTGAGCGCATGTCGCCGGCCAGCGTGGTCACGCGCATACGCGAGGATGTCGACCTCGTCGGCTTCCGCTGTCTGGAGCTCGACCAGAAAGTCGGCCTGCTCGCCGTAAGCACCATCGGCCAGCAGCGGTCCGTCCCGACCTTGCAGCCAGCTGTCGTTATTGCGCAGAAGCAGGCGGCTCGGTGGCGGCTGGTCGCCCCAACCAAGGGCGTGCAGCCCGAGCCCGGTCACCAGCGCCAGAAGGCCTAGCAAGGGATAGCGTTTTGGGCGCGCTCGGGCGATTGGCCGCTCCGCTGATTCGGCGCGCCGATCGTGGTCGCGCGCCTCGGGTGGGTGCATGCCTTGTTCGCTAGCATGAAAGCCTTGATAAACCGTTACCGCCGGCCGTTTACCGGTCGACAGGTCATTTTATCGTGACGAATGCAGCCCATGATGACGGCCTGGCAGGGGAGACCATCGGCATGACCAGCATTTCCGGTTTCGGCTTCAGCACGCGCGAAGGCGCGCGCGACATGAGCCTGTTGGATGAAGACCTTGCCGGTATTGCCGCGAGCGGTGCGCAGTTCGCCGAAATCTCGGCCTATGCCTACGACCTGATCGTCGGCGGTCGACTGCTTCGTGAGCGCGTCAATCGCCTCAAGGCCATCTGTCGCCGCCATGAGCTCAGCTACACCGTGCATGGCGCGCTGGCGGTCAATTTCATGGATGCCGCCAATCTCGCGCTGCACAAGCGCACCTGTCGCGCCATGCTCGAGCTTTGCCATGAGATAGAAGCGGCCGTGATGGTGCATCACAGCGGCTTCGCACGGAACCAGCCGCAACCGGCGCTGAATGCGCTGCATGCGCTCGAGTGTGAGACCCTGCTCGAGATGGCCGAGCTCGCCAAGGGCTATGGCGTGCGCATTGCGGTTGAAAATCTCTTCGCCTTCGAGCCGGATCGCTACACGGCCCAGCCGTTCAAGCTGGCTGAGCTCCTAGGTCAGCTCGATCACGCAACTATCTGCGCCACGCTTGATGTCAGCCATTGCTACTTGGCCTGCAACGATCACGGCCTCGACTTTGTCGAAGCGCTGCACGCCCTGGCACCATTCACCGGCCATTTGCACATCCATGATTCCTTCGGGCTGGCGCATGATTTCCACGGCTATACGCCAAGTGAAGACAATGCGTTTGGCATCGGCGATCTGCATCTGCCGATCGGGTGGGGCGATATCGCCTGGGACACAATTCTGCCCGGCCTGCCGGTACGCGACGGCACGGTATTCATGGTCGAACTGCCGGCGCATTGGTGGTCCGAGCTCGCGCCGTGCGCACAAGAGGCAGATCGTCTGGTCGCGCTGATGAACGCGCCACGCTGAGCGTGCTCAGGCGAACAGATGATCCAGCTCACGGTAATCGGGCAGCGTTCTGTCGATCGCGCGACCGTGCCTGATCACGGTACGGTTGGCTTCGGGCCTGGCCAACACCTCGTTGAAGCTGCGCCCTTCGAAAACGATCAGGTCGGCCGGCGCGCCGGTACCGATCACGCCGCGCTCGGCCAGGCCCATGATCTCTGCCGGCGTCGTGGTGATCGTGTGGAGCCAGTCGTCGAACGGATGGTCGAAATGGGCAATGCGGGTCGATTCCCGAAAGACCTCGAGCAGATCGAGATCGCCATAGGCATAAAATGGGTCGCGCGTGTTGTCTGACGCCACCATAACCGGCACGCCGGCAGCGCGCAGCTCGTGCAGTCGCGTGATGCCGCGCCAGTGGGGCGTGCAACCCAGGCCGTCGGCGCGATAGCGGCGATGCTGCAGATACAGATTGCACATCGTCAGCGAGACGACGGCAATGCCGGCTTCCTTAAGCAGCGCGATGACCTCGCGCTGGTAGGCCGTTGGCTGGCAGGCGAGCGAGCAGCAATGGCCGCAGACGACACGGCCCTCGAAACGGTTGCGCAGGACCGCTCGGGCGATAGCTTCAAGCGTGCGCGCTGACGGATCGTCGGTCTCGTCCACATGCAGATCGCAATCGAGCCCACGTTCAGCTGCCAAGGCGAAGTAGCGATCGAGTACGGCATCGAGATCATCAGCCATGGTCGGCACCAGGCCGAGCAACCCGCCATGCGCCGCGACCATATCGGCCAGGCGCTCGCCGACAGCGCCGACAATATGATCGTTGCGCTTGAGGCTGACCGCCTGGAGCGTCATGCGATCCGACCAGGCCGCGCGCACATCGGCGAACACTTCCCAGGCATGCGCTGCGGCCGGTGGATAGCTGTCGAGATGCGTACGGAGGGCGCAGGTGCCGTGGGCGTAGGCGCAGCGCAATGCAAACTCCATGCGTGCGCGAACATCGTCCGGTGACCAATGCGCGAGGCGATCGGCATCGACGGCCTGCAGCGCGCCCTCGAACGTACCATCAGGGTTGGGCTGACGCGGCCAGATATGGCCCTTGTCGAGGTGGGTGTGGATATCGATCGGTGCCGGCCAGATCATACGGCCGTCGAGATCGATGCCGTCGTCGAGGCCTTCCGGGTCGTGCATGGCGACGCCGCTGATCAGGCCGTCGTGGATCATCAGATCGATGCGCACGAGGCCCTCGCGATGCGTGCTCTCGAGGCCGGGGACGTCCCGGAGCACACAGGCGGGGATATGGCTGTTGTTAAGCACGATCGGGCCGTCGTCGGGCAGTGTCAGCGACATGAGCCGGGCGCTATCAGTCGAGCACGTGATGGTTGGCAACAGGCATGCGCGCGCGCACGCTCGCGAGATAGTCGAAGTTCAGGCGCGCGCAGGCATAGCCGATCGTATCCGAACAGCGCGCGATGACGTGGCCCCAGGGATCGACGATCATGGAGTGGCCGTAACAGGCGCGCTTGCCGTCATCGAAGCTGCCGGTCTGGTTCGGCGCCAGTACATAGCTCTGGGTTTCGACGGCCCGCGCACGCACCAGCAGATCCCAGTGGTCCTTGCCGGTTTGCAGGGTGAACGCCGATGGCGCGACGATGATCGCGCTGCCGGCATCGCGCAGGCGGCGATACAGCGTGGCAAAGCGCAGATCGTAGCAGATCGAGCAGCCGACCGTGTGACCGTCGGCCTGATAGGTCACCAGCTGATCACCGGGCGCGATATAGGCTGATTCGAGATACTGCTTGCCGCCGGGCGTCTCGACATCGAACAGGTGCATCTTGCGATAGATGGCGAGCAGCGTCCCGTCCGGCGCGAATGCCACGCTGGTATTGTGCAGGCGCGCGCCGGCATCCTCGAGCATCGAACCGGCATGCAGATAGAACTGGTGGCGTTTGGCGGCCTCGGCCAGGGCTCGGCAGACCGGACCGTGCGGCACCTGCTCGGCGCCATCCCGCTTGGCACCGAGATCGCCGCTGAGCAGCGTGAAGGTCTCCGGCAGGACGATCAGATCCGGTTTCTCTTGCAAGGCGGCCCGTTCGATCAGATCGAACGCCTGCTCGAGATTGGCCGCCTTGTCGGCCTGGCTGTTCATCTGGACGACGCACGCCTTCATCCGCCCACCCTTTTGGCTGTTGCCCGTAAAGGGTGACGCCGCGTGCGGCGCATGGCAAGCGGCCAGTAGGTTCAGCGGGGTTTAGCGACCGCGCGCCAGGCCCAGACGGCGGGCATTCGATGAGGTTTTCTTCGACAACGGGCGCACGAACGCGAGCGAACTGTCCAGCCACATGCGCTGCATGGCCAGGCCCAACGCCATGGGATCGGTGGAGGCCTTCATCAGCGCGCCGCTTTGCCGAAGTGCTGCGCGACCGGCCTTCATCGATGCATCGGCGAAAGCCGGCGGCTTCTCGGCAACCATACGCTCGCTCTCGCGGCGCTTGCGGGTATCGCTATGGAACGGCGACGCGAGCATGGCGAGACGGAACGCGATGGTGGTCGGCGTCGTTACCGCCAGGAGCACCGAAGCGCTCCACAAATTGTACGCGGTCATAAACGGTAACATGGCCGAGCCTTTCCGTGATGCCTGACAGCGCTTCGATAGCAGCGAATGCTGCGCTGCACCATCATTAATCCATCTGCTCAGCCAGTCTTTCGCGTTACGCTTGGCTGTGCTCGGATGGTCTCGGCAATTGAGGTCAACAGGTGGTCAAAGAGCGGGTCGACATCGCCATCATCGGCGGCGGTATTGCCGGTGCATCGCTGGCCTATTTCCTTGAGGGACGGCGCGATGTCATCGTGCTCGAGCGTGAGGACGCGCTCGGCTATCATGCCACAGGGCGCTCGGCGGCCGAGTTCAGCCTGCGCTTTCACGGCCCCGTCGCCGGCGCGCTCACCGCCGCGAGCTACCCGTTCTTTCGCGAACCGCCGAACGGCTTTGCCGAGATCGCCTTGCTGCGCGAGCGGGGCAATCTGCTCATCGCCAACGCGGCGAAGAGCGCTCACGCCGAAGCCGTGTTCGCCAGTGAGCAGGCCAGCTCGAGCTCGGGCGAGCCGGTCTTGCAATGGCTGTCGAGCGAAGAAGCGCTCATCCGCGTGCCGTTTCTCGATCCGGCCTATGTCAAGGCAGCATTCTATGACCCGGCGTGTTGGGATATCGAGGTCGAGAGCCTGTTGCAGAGCTATGTCAAAGGCGCCAAGCGGGCAGGGGCGCAGTTTCGCATGGCGTGTGCCCTGGAGCGTGCCGAATTCCGCGACGCGCGCTGGCATTTGACGACGACCGCCGGCGAGATCGAGGCGGCGATCGTGGTCAATGCCGGCGGTGCCTGGGCCGATCATATCGCCGGCACGCTGGGGCTCGATCCGCTGGGTCTCGTGCCGCACCGGCGCACGGCGATCACTGTCGACGTTCCCGAGCATGGCGTCGCCGATCTGCCGGAAATCAATGAGATCGACGAGGCGTTCTACATCAAGCCGGACGCCGGCCGGTTGCTGGTCTCGCCGGCCGATGAGACGCCGGTCGATCCGCATGATGCCTGGGCGGAGGAGATCGATATCGCCTATGCCGCGCATTATTTGACCGAGTGTACGACGCTGACTGTCGAACGGATCGCCAGCAGCTGGGCCGGCCTGCGCACGTTTGCGGCCGATCGAACGCCTGTGGTCGGCTTTTCATCGCACGCACCTGGCGTGTTCTGGCTGGCCGGGCAGGGCGGCTACGGCATCCAGACGTCACCGGCCCTGGGTAGCCTGGCGGCGGCGCTCGTCTTGAGCGAACCGCGCCCGGATTTGCTCAATGTCGCGGCACTCGATGTCAGTGAGCTGTCGCCCGCACGCCTTGGAGGTTAGCCATGCAGGTGTTCGATGCCAGAGCGACCGCCGGCGCTCTGCCCTACGATCGGTTGCTCGACCGCATGGAGCGTCTGTTCGCCGAAGGCGTGCGCGCGCCCGTTCGGCATCATCACACCATGGCGCGCGACAACGAGCCGGACGCAACGTTACTGCTCATGCCCGCCTGGGCCGGCACGCATGGCATCGTCAAGGTGGCGACCGTCACGCCGGGCAACGCTGCGCGCGGCCTGCCGGCAGTGACCGCCAGCGTCTTGGTGTTCGACAATGTTACCGGCGAGCATCTGGCCATGCTGGACGGCGCCACGTTGACCGCACGGCGAACGGCCGCGGCAGGTGCGCTGGCCGCACGTCACCTGGCTCGTGCGGAGTCGCAAACCCTGCTCGTCGTCGGCGCCGGGCGAATCGGCGACGAACTGGCGGATGCATTCGCCGCTGCCCTGCCGATCCAACGCGTCCTGGTCTGGAACCGCGGTGAGGAGCGTGGCCGGGCTTTGGTTGACAAGCTCGGCCGGGCCGGCTGGCAGGCTGAATGGCAAGCCGATCTGCAAGCGGCCGTCGCGCAGGCCGATGTGATCAGCTGTGCCACGCTGGCGACCGCGCCGCTGGTACACGGTGCGTGGCTGCAGCCGGGCCAACATCTGGATCTGATCGGCGCCTTCCGCCCGGACATGCGCGAGACGGATGACGCAGCGCTGCAGCGGGCGCTTCTGTTCGTGGACACCGAAGCGGCGCTTAAAGAAGCCGGCGAGCTGGCCATTCCGCTCAGCACCGGCGCGATCACAACCAGCGATGTCGCGGGCACGCTCTACGATCTTTGCGGCCAAGGCCGCCGGGCGCGTCAGGCCAACGACATCACCATCTTCAAGGGCGTCGGCAACGCGGTCATGGACCTGGCGGCGGCGCAAGTGGCGCTGGACATCCTTGGTGATGCGCGATGAGTCGCGTCGCGCCCGGAGATCAGGCGTTCGATCGCGCCTCGCTTTACGGCACCGAAACCGAGATGCCGTATTCCGGCGCGCGCAGCTTCATGCGCCGCAAGCTCAGCCGGGACCTGCAGGGCGTCGACTATTCCGTCATGGGCATACCCTATGATCTGTCGACGTCGGCCCGCCCCGGCGCCCGCTTCGGCCCCGAAGCGATCCGGCGCGCCAGCGCACAACTCGCCTGGGGTGAGGTCTGGCCATGGAACTTCGATCCGTTCGATCGTCTGGCCGTCGTGGACTATGGCGATGTCTGGTTTCGCCGCGGTCAGATCGACACCATGCTCGATGCCGTCGAAGCGCAGGCGCGTGCGATCCTTCAGGCCGGCGCACGCCTGATTTCGCTCGGTGGCGATCACCTGAGCACGCTGCCGCTGCTGCGCGCGCATGCCGCCGTGCACGGCCCGCTCGGTCTGATCCAGGTGGATGCCCATCGCGACACGCAGGCCTCCGATCACCTCGATCACGGCACCTTTGTCCACCACGCGATGCGCGAGGAGCTGATCGATCCGACGCGCTCCATCCAGATCGGCATCCGCACTTATTACACGCATGACGATCCGATCACGGTGCTCTACCGGCCGTGGCTGCGCCAGCATGGGCCGGACGCTTTGATCAGCGCGATCGAGGCGGTGGTCGGCGACGGCCCCTGCTACCTGACGTTCGATATCGACAGTGTCGATCCGGCTTTCGCGCCCGGCACCGGTACGCCGGTGGTCGATGGCCTGACGCCGGGCGACGTGTTCGATCTCATCCGTGGACTGGTCCGGCCGAACATCGTCGGTATGGATCTGGTCGAGGTGTCACCACCCTACGATCATGCGGAAATCACCGCTCTGTTCGCCGCATCGGTCGTGCTCGAGCATCTTTGCGCGGTCGCCTCGGCGCGGCCCGAACGCGCTGGCTGACATGGCCGGACCCTCGATCGCCATTGATCTCGAAGCGATCGCGCACAACGCACATGTTCTGAGCGAGCGCTGTCGCGCCCATGGCATCACCATTGCCGGCGTGACCAAGGCTGTTTGCGGCTCGCCCATGGTCGCGCGCGCCATGCTGCGCGGTGGCGTTGCCGGCTTGGCGGATTCGCGCCTCGACAACATCGCGCGTCTGCGCCGCAACGGCATCAATGCCCCAATCATGATGCTGCGTATTCCCTCGATCAGCGAAGCCGACGAGGTCGTGCGATTGTGCGATGCCAGCCTGAACTCGGAAATCGCTGCGTTGCGTGCGCTCGATCAGGCGGCGGTGCAGCAGGGCGCCGTGCATGATGTCATCGTCATGCTCGAGATGGGCGATCGCCGTGAGGGCGTCAGTGCCGAGGAGCTGCCGCGTGTCTGCGAGGTCGCCATGCGTGCCGAAGGCCTTGCCTTGGCCGGCATCGGCGCGAACTTCATGTGCACGAGTGGTGTGCTGCCCAGCCGCGACAAGCTGGCGAGCCTGGCCATGCAAGCCGAAGCGATCGAGCAGCGCTTTGGCGTGACCTTGCGTTACGTCTCCGGCGGCAACACGGCCAATCTGCCGACGCTGGACAGCGATCCGCCGCCCGCGAAGATCAACCATCTCCGCCTCGGCGCCAGCCTGCTCCTGGGTGAAAACGTGCGTACCGGCGGCACGCTTGCCGGCTTGCGCGATGACGCCTTCACGCTCGAAGCCGAACTCATCGAAATCAAGACCAAGCCTTCGCTGCCCGAGGGCGAAATCGGCACCGATGCCTTCGGCGAAACGCCGGTGTTCGCCGACAAGGGCGAGCGCGTACGCGGCATCGTCAATCTCGGCAGGGTCGATAGTCTGTTCCAGGGTCTGAAACCGCGGGCTGCCGATATCGAGATCGTCGCGGCTTCAAGCGATCATCTGATCGTCGATCTCACGCATGCACCACGTTTTGCCGTCGGCGATCGACTGGCCTTCGGCCTGTCCTACGCCGCGCTCGTGCAGACCATGCTGTCACCCTATCTCGACCATCGCCTGGTCGGTCGCGACAGCGTTGCCCCCAGGCCTAAACGGCTGCGGCTGATGGCGAGCCCGGCGCTGGCGCAACGGCGGGAGACGGCTGCGTTTCTTGGCGCCGTTGCCGAGCTGGGCCTGGCACCAGTGGGGGGCGACACGTGCGAAATCGACGATCTGCCGGTGCACATTTCTATGCGGCGCATCGTCCCCGGTCATCACGAGCACGGCCGTGAACTCGGCGTTGTGTGCATCGATGCGGAACCGGCCGATCTGGCGATTCTGCCGCCTGAGGCGTCTGCCCTGGTCGCCCTGCAGCGCGCTTCGCCGGCGCAGGCCGCGCGCATTCGTGAAACAGGCATGCTCGCTTTGACCATGGAGGACGTCGATCTCATCGGCGTGCGCGAGAGCATGCGGCGTGCCTTGCAGCGCGTGACGACCGCGACCGACGGGTTCATCTTGGTGCTGCATACCAGCGCCGCGCGCGGCATGGACGCCGATCCGATGGAGGCTGGCCTTAGCTATCGCGAGTGCTCGCTGGCGATGGAGCTGGTGGCCGCGAGCGAGGGCCTGCGCGCTGTCGCCTTGTGCGGTGTCGGTGACGCCATACCGTCGGCCGCGCTGGACACGGCGTATGCCTATGTGTTGAGCGCTCTGGGCAAGCGCATTCTGGCCTGATGCCATCGGCAACGTCAGGTAGGGAGAGGGGCACGACCATGGCCATGGAGAAAGAGCTGACGCCGTTACGCGCGTCCCTTCGTGATCATTATCTGGCCGACGAGCCGAGCGCGGTCCGGCGCTTGATCGAACTGGCCGCCCTCGATCCGGCGGCGCGCAAGCGCGTTTCCGCCGATGCGGCAGCACTCGTGCGCAAGGTGCGCAGCAGCGGTGATCCCGGATTAATGGAGGTCATGCTCGCCGAATACGGCCTGTCGACCGAGGAAGGCATCGCCCTGATGTGCCTTGCCGAGGCGCTCTTGCGCGTGCCGGACGCGGAAACCGTCGACGATCTGATCCACGACAAGATCGTGCCGCACGATTGGGCGGCGCATCTGGGCGACAGCGGCTCGATCTTCGTCAATGCCTCGACCTGGGCCTTGATGCTGACCGGGCGTGTGCTCGACGACGCCGGAGATCCCGGCGTGGTCGGTGCGCTTCGTGGTGCCGTCAAGCGCGTCGGCGAGCCTGTCGTCCGGGTGGCGGTGGGCCGGGCGATGCGCGAGATGGGTGCCCAGTTCGTGCTCGGTCGCGACATCACCGAAGCCATGCGGCGCGGGCTGAGCATGGAAAAGCGTGGCTACACCTACTCATACGACATGCTCGGCGAGGCCGCCCGCACCGAAGCCGACGCCATGCGCTATCACGGTGCCTACGCCCAGGCGATTGCCGCCATCGCGCGTCATGCCGATAGCGACGACATCCGCACAAACCCGGGCATTTCGGTCAAGCTGTCGGCATTGCACCCGCGCTACGAGTACAGCCAGCGCGACCATGTTGTGCCGATCCTGATCGATCGTGTGCTCATGCTGGCCCGAGCCGCACGTGATGCTGGGCTCGGCTTCAATATCGATGCCGAAGAGGCCGATCGCCTGGACCTGTCGCTCGACATCATCGAGGGCGTGCTCGGCGACCCGTCCTTGGCTGGTTGGGATGGCTTTGGCGTGGTTGTGCAGGCCTACGGCCCGCGCGCGGCGCCGGCACTCGACTGGCTGTACGCCCTGACGACCCGGTTGGATCGGCGCATCATGGTGCGTCTGGTCAAAGGCGCCTATTGGGATACCGAGATCAAGCGCGCCCAGGTGCTCGGTCTCAAGGGCTTTCCGGTGTTCACGCGCAAGGCCCACACCGATGTCAGCTACATCGCCTGCGCGCGCAAGCTTCTGAACATGGCCGACCGCATCTACCCGCAGTTCGCGACGCACAATGCGCACAGCGCCGCCGCGATCTTGCACATGGCGCCCAACCGCGAGATTTTCGAGTTCCAGCGCCTGCACGGCATGGGCGAGACGCTGCACGATCTCTTGCTGTGTGATGCCGGCGCCCGTTGCCGGATCTATGCACCAGTCGGCGCGCACCGCGATCTGCTCGCCTATCTCGTGCGCCGCTTGCTCGAGAACGGCGCCAATTCCTCGTTCGTCAACCAGATCGTCGACGAGGAGGTGGCACCCGAGACGATTGCCGTCGATCCCTTCGAAATCGCCGAGGCACATGACGGTGCCGCCAACCCGGCAATCGCGAGACCGCCTGAGCTGTACGGTTCGTCGCGGTCCAACGCCAAGGGCTTCGATATCACCGATCCGCTGACCGTGGCAGTCGTGGAGCAAGCGCGCGCTGGTTTCGCCGCGCCCTATCACTGGCAGGCGGCACCGGCTGAGACGTCCGGTGATGTTGAACGTCAGGCACGCCCGGTACGCAATCCGGCACGGCCGCTCGATATCGTTGGCCATGTCATCGATACCGACCCGGCCACGCTCGATGACATGGTTGTCCGGGCCGATCGCGCGTTCGCGACCTGGTCGAGCGTCTCAGTCGGTGAACGTGCCGCAATCTTACGCCAGATCGCCGACCTGTACGAGGTACATGCCGAGGAATTCTTCGCGCTGTGTGCACGAGAGGCGGGCAAGACTTGGCTCGATGCCGTCGCCGAGCTGCGTGAGGCGGTGGATTTCTTGCGCTACTACGCCGCAAATGCCGCTGATGCGGAGCGCGACAGCACGGCGCGTGGCGTCATCGTGTGCATTTCTCCGTGGAACTTTCCGCTGGCGATCTTCACCGGTCAGATCGCGGCCGCCCTTGTGACCGGCAACAGCGTCATCGCCAAACCGGCGGAACAGACCTGCCTGATCGCCGCGTTGGCCGTTCGGCTCATGCATCAAGCGGGCGTGCCGGCCGAAGCACTGCAATTGGCACCCGGTGACGGCGAAAGCGTCGGCGCACCGCTGGCAAGCGACAGGCGCATCGCCGGCGTCTGCTTCACCGGTTCGATCCAGGCGGCCCGAAGCATCGAACGCGGCCTCGCGCGCAACCGTCCTGATGGCATGCTGATTGCCGAAACCGGCGGATTGAATGCCATGCTGGTCGACAGCACCGCCCTGCCTGAACAAGCCGTGCGCGACATTCTTGCGAGCGCCTTTCAAAGCGCCGGCCAACGCTGTTCGGCGCTACGCGTCCTGTATGTCCAGCGCGACGTCGAAGCGCGTGTCCTGGAGATGCTGTTCGGTGCCATGGATGCGCTGCGCCTGGGTGATCCGTGGTCGCTGTCGACCGATATCGGCCCGGTCATTGACGAGGCTGCCCGGGACGAATTGCGCGGTTATATCGAGGCCACGGAAGCACAAGGCCGCGTACTCAAGAAGCTCGATGTCCCGGCCGAGGGCCTGTTCGTGCCGCCGACGGTCATCCGTGTGCGCGGCATCGACGAGCTCGAGAAGGAGATGTTCGGACCGATCTTGCATGTCGCGCGGTTCAGCGGCGAGGATATCGACGGTGTGCTCGATGCCATCAATGAACGCGGTTACGGGCTCACCCTGGGTATCCACTCGCGCATCGATGCCCGTGTCCAGCGCGTCGTCGACCGGGCACATGTGGGCAATCTCTACGTCAATCGAAACCAGATTGGCGCCATCGTCGGGTGCCAGCCTTTCGGCGGCGAAGGCTTGTCCGGTACCGGTCCGAAGGCCGGCGGCCCGCACTATCTCGCGCGCTTCCGGCGGCCGGTCGAGCCGGCACGCGCACCCGATCCATCTCGTGACTCGGCGCCGCCTGTGCGTGCAGCGGAGATCGGTGCAGCCTTGCGCGGGCTTGATGCCAGCGCCTGGCAACGCCGCAGTGATCGCGCTGACCTCCTGGCAAGGCTCTTGGACGGTGAAGGCCTGGATGCGTTGGCGGCTTGCCGCGACCTGGAAACCGGTCCGGTCGATCTCCCTGGCCCGACCGGCGAGTCCAACCGCTACTGGCTGGCACCGCGCGGGCGTGTCCTGTGCCTGGGGCCGGATCCGGACAGCCTGCGTGCCCAGGTCGTTCAGGCGCTCGCCTTGGGCAATGCCGTCGTGGCGGTGGCTCCCGCCGCCCGAACGCGGCTGGCAGCGCTGCAGCGCGCGGACATCCCTTTCAAGCTTGTCGATGGCCGCGCCTCGCCGGAAGATGTCGGTGAGCTCGCTATCGATGCACTGGCCTTTGCTGGCGACGCTACAGGCTTTCGCCGCGCCCTTGCGGCACAGGACAAGGCGATTACCCTGGTGATTGCGGAATGCCTGGCGCCGATGGCCTACCTGCATGAACGGGCCGTCTGCATTGATACAACCGCAGCGGGAGGAAATGCGACCTTGTTAGCCAGCGCCGCTTAGCGGCCCACTTTTTCATTGCGGTGGTCCCAAGCCAATCGCTATGCGGAGTTAAGCCCACTGATGGGCTACGCTCCAGGAGGGAAACAACCATGACCGCCTTGACCCGTCGCATGATGGCCGTAGTTTGCGGCGCCGCGTTCCTGGCCGCTTGTGCCTCGACCGCGCCCGACGAAAGCACCGGCGTGAGCGAGGTCGACACCCGCGCCGATGCCGCGCTGTCGCGTTTGTTGTCTGAGAATGATACGGCGAGCACGCTCGCCGACAATGCCTCCGGCATCCTGATCGTGCCGGATATCGTTAAGGCTGGTCTTGGAATTGGCGCTGCCACCGGCAATGGCGTGCTGCGTGTTGATGGTGAATCGGTCGCCTACTACAACATGACCGCGGCGAATATCGGCTTCCAGATTGGTGCTCAGACCTTTTCGCAGGTCTTGATGTTCATGAATGACGCGGCTTTGGAGAACTTCCAGAATTCGCCGAACTTCGAGGCCGGCGTCGAGGCCAACGTTGCCGTCGTCCAGGCCGGAGCGACGGGCGATATCAAAATTGCTGATCTGCTGAATCAGGATGTCGTTGCCTTTATCTTCGGTGAGACGGGTCTGATGGCGGGCGCCACCATCGAGGGCTCGAAATATACCCGCATCAACAACTAACGATGTCCCTTGTGCAGTCGGCGGTGGCGGGTCCGTCGCCGTCTGCACGCGATCTTCTTTCCCGCTCAGTCGCCCACCCGTGCGGTCTTTGTGCCGCAACCTTGAGCGGCGGATCGATGCACAAGCGCAATGATCACCAGTTTGACACTTCGTCGTCCGGATGACTGGCATCTGCATTTGCGCGATGGTGCGGTTCTACAGGCGGTCGCGCCGATCTCGGCGGCACAGGTCGGTCGTGCCATCGTCATGCCGAATCTGGTGCCGCCGATCGTGCGCGCAGACCAGGCGCGGGCCTACCGTGAACGCATTCTGCGGGCCCTGCCGGCCGATGCCGATTTCAGACCGCTGATGACGTTGTACCTGACCGAAACAACCGATCCCGATGATGTCGCCCGCGCGGCGTTGGACGGGCTGGTGCACGCCGTCAAGCTGTACCCGGCGGGCGCAACGACGAATTCGGCGTCCGGGGTTCGCGATTTTGCCAAGGTCGGTCCTGTGCTCGAGCGCATGGCCGAGATCGACGTGCCGCTTTGCGTCCATGGCGAGGTAACTGACCCGGACATCGACATTTTTGATCGTGAGGCCGTGTTTATCGAACGGGTGCTTGATCCGATCCGGCGTGCCTATCCGTCGTTGAGGATCGTCCTCGAGCACATCACGACGGCCGAGGGCGTCGACTACGTGCAGCGCAGCGAAACGGGCCTGTCGGGCACGATCACGACGCATCACCTGGTGATCAACCGCAACCATCTGCTCGCCGGCGGCATTCGTCCGCACTACTACTGTCTGCCGGTTGCCAAGCGGGAAAAGCACCGTATGGCCCTGCGCGCGGCGGCGACCTCTGGCGATCCGCGTTTTTTCAGCGGTACCGACAGCGCGCCGCACGTTGACGCCAGCAAGGAGAGCGCATGCGGTTGCGCCGGCTGCTTTACGGCACCGAACAGCCTGAGCATCCTGGCGCACGTTTTCGAGGAAGACGATGCGCTCGACAAGCTTGAGGCGTTCGTATCCTTGCACGGGGCGGCGTTTTACGGGTTGCCGGCAAACGATGCACGCATCTGCTTGCAGCGACGGGACGTGCCGGTGGTTTGGCCGGACAAGGTTGTGAGTGACGAAGGGCCGATCACGGTCTTCGATCCTGGCTTTCCCTTGTACTGGCACGTGGTCTAAGGCTGGGGCCGCCCCCCACTGGCCTACGCACGGAGTTCGCAATCATGCATCCAACAGCCTTTGCCGATGAGAGCGAGATTGCCGCGTTAACGGCACAGATGCTGCTGGAAATCGAGGCGGTTCATTTTCGCATCGATCCGCCGTTCACGTTCACATCCGGCCTTACGAGCCCCGTCTACATCGATTGTCGCAAACTGATTTCTTATCCGCGCATCCGCTCGACACTGATGGATTTCGCGGTGACCAAACTGATGCGCGGCGCGGGCTTCGAGGCCTTCGATGTTGTCGCGGGTGGCGAAACGGCCGGGATACCGTTCGCGGCTTGGATCGCCGATCGCCTTGACCTGCCAATGGTTTATGTCCGCAAAAAGCCCAAGGGATTCGGGCGCAATGCGCGCATCGAGGGAGATCTGCGCGAGGGTCAGCGTGTGCTCCTCGTCGAGGATTTGACCACGGACGGTGGCTCGAAAATCAGCTTCGCCGATGCGATCCGTGAAGCCGGCGGCGTCTTGCAGCATACGCTGGTCATCTTCTTCTACGATATTTTCGAGCAAACACGCGCGCAGCTCGAAGACCATGATCTCACATTGCACTATCTGGCCACCTGGCGGGACGTGCTGGCAGCCTGCCGGCCTGATACGCCGTTCGATGCAACCACGCTTAATGAAGTGGAGGCGTTCCTGGACGCGCCACTTGCCTGGTCAGAAGCACGCCCTTCGCAACAGGTTTGAAGTTAATTCACTAGACGTGGGATGTATCCACGAAATGCTCTCTATAGTTGCAAGTAGTATACAACCTAACAAACCCATAGGTGATCTGGTTTTAGCGGCGCGTGACTGTCTTTTCTGCTTTGGCGCTAACAAGAACGCTGCGGTGGCTCGTCGACTTGTCATACGTGCAGCGGGACCATAGATCCAAAAACACGGAGGCAGAGGGCGCTGGCCAGAACGCGCAGACCTCTCAGTGCATTCGCCCATGAAAGCCTATAGAGGCAAGATGCAAACCTTGCGGGATACCTGCGGCTGTGCCCCCGGCACGAGCAGCGCATCCGTTACTGTATCACTCGTCACGATCAAGAAATTGCCATAAGGGATAGTGTAGGGCGAGAGCTCAACACTCGATCGCGATGCCTCTCGAAAGCTCTCACCGCCAGATGACACGGCCAGCACCCATTCGCAGCTGAGCCCATGGGCTTGGTCATGTCTCGCCTTGCAAACCTGTACCTCGCCGAGGCTGTATCCTTCCCGAGCTTTGAAGTTTGAGAAATAGTGGGTCGAGCGCTCCAATGCGAATGCCTTGATGTCAATAGTCGAATGTCGGCCATTCTGTAAGTATCGACAAAAGCCGCTCTCGAAATGGAGATTGCCGCTTGCTGCCTGCCAAAGCGACACACTAAGCATCGTGCCAAGCACTATGATCGGAAATACCAGCGCGAATTCGATCATGATCGCGCCGTCTCGAGCTCTCAAAAAAGACATCAGTCGGCCTGCGATAGAAAAAATGTCTCTTTCACCTCGATCCGAAACAGTGAGTTTGTTTCAAACGGTAATTCTAAGACATCATCGTTGCATCTGAGAGACAGTTCACCACTCTTATGGTTCTCGTAATCGTAACCTGGAGAAAGCAAAACATGCGCTGAAGGATCGCACGAGCGTAACACGCCAATGTCGGCATCATTAATTGCTTGCTGCACGTGAAAAGTTACTTCATAATTTACGGAATCATCGATCTGCGCGAGCCCGCGAAGGGAAACACTGGTCACATAATCCAATGTAGCGATTGTGAAGAAATCAAAGAAAATAGAAATACACATTATCAATGGAATGAGAAAGAAGGGGAAACAGAGCCCGAACTCAATAAGCGAATTGCCGTGTTCCTTGGCCATGAAATGTGATTTCATCGTTATTCAATTCAGGAAAATCGGACCAAGAAGGATGGCAATAAAAGGTGGCATGAGAAATATTGCAACACAGAATGTCAATAGAAGCTGGAACTTCCCTTTTGATCTTTCAAGTTCACTTAGAGCGCGTTCGTTGTGCATTCTGATGAGCGTCTCCACCTGGTCATCGTTCTGTATACCGGTTTCGGCATTTTGTTTTAGGATTCTGAATAGATCAACAAAGTCATCAGAAGGCAACTTAGAAAATAACTCCTTGTATACACTCTCGCTATCGCTCCTTTTTTCAAGGTTCTTCAAAAGCCACGTGAGTCTTTCAGCGAGGTGCGACGAAACATAAATCTCATCTTGAATAAGATTCTTAAGGAAACAATAAACTGGCTCGCCTAGACGAAGGTTCATCAAGCAGATGAGTGAAAAACATAAAAAATCCCCCTTAATTTGATTCCTGATATGACTCTCTCTGACTTTGCGGCTAAAATAATAGACAACTGTAAGGAGGGCAAAAAAAACCAGCAGAACAGGTGCAAAATTGCTTGTTAAATCGAACGAAATATTCTTAAAATAAAATATTGCTAATAGAGATGTCAAAAAGCCGATCAAAAGAAAAGCAAATACGCCAAACCCTCTAATCTTCAAATCAATCCCTGTGTGTGAGAAGTCTGGAATGGTGCTTTTGTAAATTAAATATTCAAGTTGAAGTTTTCGCAAAGAGGAAAACGATACAAGGGCGGCACAAACAAAGATAAAAATCATTATATTCTGTATCAACTCAGTTTCCTCTTCGCAGTAACTAAGCTAAAAGAGACAAAGAATGCGCCAAGGCAATACCAAATTAAAAGCGCTACGAAAAAAGGCAAATTTTCATGATGGAGCCATATGTAAAGAAGATGAAAGTCAATAAAAACAATTACAATGGATATGACAATCGGAAGAAATGCAAAAAATATTGCTGATAATCTTATCTCATACATCGAAGATAAAAGTCTATCAGAAAGAACTTGTCGCGACTGGACTTCAGATTCAAGATACTTTAGTAAATCAGTAATGTCGCAGCCCGTAAATTCATATACTCTAAGTATAAAGTAAAGCTCTTTTGTGCCCTTGAGACGATGCGAATTGAGTGTCTCCCAAACAATTGTCGAAATTTTGTCTCTTCTCAAGAAAATCTCTTCCCTGTCAATCGTGCCCAACCTCTTGTAAATTAACTTTGACGCTTCCGAAGTCAGTTGTGAGTAGGGCGTTCCAGCAGCTAAACCGCTTCTTAGTATTCGAACAAGTAATGGCAACAGGTCACGGACAATTTGTTTCTTTCTATATCTTCTAGCACATGCATTTCTGAAATAACTAAACTGACGGCACTGACTGTCGTTTCGTCTAGATAGGAAACTCGAATGCCGTTCGCCAAAAAACAAAAGAGTTTTCATAAGCAAAGAAACATTTGCGAAACAAAATAGAAACAGAAAAGCCCCAAGTCCGATCATATCAGATTGTCGGTCATATTTAGGACGTCTACGATTTTACGATTGCCGTCATGGTCTCGTTTGACCTGAACGATGACATTGATCGCTGAAGCAATCTGTGCGCGAACATCATCTGGCTTTAGGTTTGGCTTCGCAGATAAAACTAAGCTAAGTAACCGTTCGATTGCGGAGGACGGTGTGTTCGAGTGAATCGTCCCCATAGAACCGCTATGACCTGTGTTAAGTGCCTGGATAAAATCAAAGGCTTCGTCACCGCGTATCTCGCCAATTATGATTCTGTCCGGTCGCATTCGCAATGCTGTCTTCAATAGCGCGGCAATGGAGACTTCCTTCCGCGAAACCGTTGCGCTTCTAGACTCAAGTCGAATGACATTAGGCTGCTGAAGTACGAGTTCCGCTGTATCTTCGATCGTTATTACACGTTCCTTAGGAGAAATAAAGCTCGACAATGCGTTTAAGAGAGTGGTTTTTCCCGCACCTGTGGACCCTGAAATGAGGATATTTCTGCGCATTCGGCTCTGTGTGGCTAAATACAACGCTGTCGCAGGGTCAGTAGTGTTCCCCTGAACGAGTTTTGATAGTGAGGAGAAGGATTTTTGAAACTTTCTAATTGAAATCACGCAAGAATCAATTGATACATTATCCGTTACAATATTCACGCGAGAACCGTCAGGTAGTCGGGTGTCTAAAATGGGATTGCTTGTATCTAAGCGTTTTCCAGAAAGATTTGCAATTTTTTGAGCGAGCAGAAAAACTTCTTCCGAGCTTTGGAAACTTTCTTTAGTTCGGTAGATTCGACCATATCTTTCAATGTATATTTCATTTTGTGCATTTATCATGATATCCGAGATCGTGGGGTCGCGGAGGAATGGTTCAATCGTTCCGTGGCCATTCATTTTATCTTGTTTTATCCTACAAAGCAGATGAAATTCTTTAAGTGATAGCGGTTTTCTATCGCATATGCACTCATAGAATACTTTCCTGTAATTATCCCTGTGCGTATCTGTGGCGTTCATTTTGGATCAGCCAATGGCTCGGCGTATAAATGATCTGAATGACATTTTCGCGGAGAATTCTCACAATCCCCGCGGAATAGGTGCAGATTCAGTTTTCTAGTAGAGATCTCACGTAGTGAGCTCTCAACCTTTTCTTAGGTGTAATAAAGGAAAATTTCACCCTCCCTATGCCAGGATAACTTTGCTCAATGTGCGAGGCAACATTCCTTGCATCCAGTACTTGATCCTCGTAAGGTTCAAGTCCGAGATTCGTCTGTTGGCTAAAATGCAGTAGTTTCAGAAATGACCCGATATCACTTGGGGCGATTATTACTGAGAAAGCGTACCCTGTGTATTGAATAAGTGATGATATACTGTCAACGAAATGAAGAAGGCGACAATTCGGTATGTCGCTTGGGTGGAGCGCATTTATGCAATGAAAGGCTTTTCTGGACGATCGAACTGAAGTCCAGATTTGAAACCGATCAGGAGTGCACTTCTCTAAATTTAAGACATTCTGCTCGTTTGATTGTTTTAATTTTGTTGATACGCTCTTCGGCGTAGAAAAATCTACGAGAACATCATTTCCACTCCAGCCCAGCTGATTGGCTAGATCAAAAAGGGCACTGCAGTGAATTCGCGGGTGGGCAAAGTTTAGAACGAGATTTTTGAATGGTCGTTTCTCGGCACATATTCCATGATCACTCCTTAGGTGCTTATCAGTGAATACTCTTACGTCATGTAAACTTAAAGGAAGAGATATATAGAATGAGAATGCTGTATTTGATATAATATCACGCTCAAATCGGATGCTT
>JBHJHH010000076.1:0-3937 GCA_050331015.1 Geminicoccaceae bacterium | reverse complement strand
CGCGGATCCAGGTCGACACGCTGACCGCCAACTGCGCCGAGTTCGGCGTCCCGCTGTTCGAGATGAACGATCCGCGCCAGGGCATCGTCCACATCATCGGCCCCGAGCAGGGCTTCACCCTGCCCGGCATGACGATCGTGTGCGGCGACAGCCACACCTCGACCCACGGCGCGTTCGGCGCGCTGGCGTTCGGCATCGGCACCAGCGAGGTCGAGCACGTCTTGGCCACGCAGACGCTGATCCAGCGCAAGCCCAAGACCATGCGCATCAGCGTCGACGGTACGCTCGGCTTCGGCGTCACCGCCAAGGACGTCATCTTGGCGATCATCGGCAAGATCGGCACCGCCGGCGGCACCGGCCACGTCATCGAATATGCCGGCTCGGTGGTGCGTGATCTGTCGGTCGAAGGCCGCATGACGATCTGCAACATGTCGATCGAGGCGGGCGCGCGCGCTGGCCTGATCGCGCCGGATGAGAAGACCTTCGCCTATCTGCAGGGCCGGCCGATGTCGCCGAAAGGCGCCACCTGGGAAGCGGCGGTCGCCTATTGGCGCACGCTGCCGTCCGATCCCGGCGCGGCCTACGATATCGAAGTCACGCTCGAGGCCGAAACCATCGAGCCGCAGGTCACCTGGGGCACCAGTCCGGAAATGGTCACCACGATCAACGGCCGCGTGCCCGATCCGGCGGCGCTGGCCGATGCCAACAAGCGCAAGGCCTATGAGCGCGCGCTCGAGTACATGGCGCTCGAACCCGGCACGCCGATGAACGAGATCGCCATCGATCGCGTGTTCCTGGGCTCCTGCACCAATGGCCGCATCGAGGACCTGCGCGCCGCCGCGGCCGTGGTCGAGGGCCGCCAGGTCGCCGGCACCGTCCAGGCCATGGTCGTGCCCGGCTCCGGTCTGGTCAAACACCAGGCCGAGGAAGAGGGCCTCGATCGGATCTTCTTGAACGCCGGCTTCGAGTGGCGCGAGCCCGGCTGCTCGATGTGCCTGGCGATGAACGACGACCGCCTGGCGCCCGGCGAGCGCTGCGCCTCGACCAGCAACCGCAATTTCGAGGGCCGCCAGGGCCGCGGTGGCCGCTCGCACCTGATGAGCCCGGCCATGGCCGCCGCAGCCGCGGTCACCGGCACGCTCACCGATGTGCGCAAGCTCGCCGCCGGCTGAGGCGAGCCCGCCACGCGCCGGCGCACGGTTGCCGTCACTTTGTGCCCGGTCGACGCGTGCCCGGCCGAAACACGCCAGGAGCAGCCCACAGCCAGCTCGCGCTCGCGCGCCGTCACTTTGTGCCGGGCCGCTACACGCCACACACAGCTTGCGGCCAGGTTCGGAGCGCCCGCTGGCATCTACTGCGCCGTCACGCCTCGCCGAGGACTGCTCGCGACCAGCGTGGACACGCCCGGTGTCGACCGGCGTACGCGTGTCTCAAGCTTCAACCATCGCGCCACCGGCTTCGGCACGCCCGCCACGCGCCGGCGCACGGTTGCCGTCACTCTGGGCCCGGTCGACGCGTGCCCAGCCGAAACGCGCCAGAAACAGTTCACAGCCAGCTCGCGCTCGCGCGCCGTCACGCGGCCCGCGCTCGCAGCCAACGCAAGCGCACGCGCGGCACACCGGGAAAAGCCCGACACCCGCCGGCCTGATGCTCACGGCTATCCGCTGCACAAGGCTGCCAGGCGGCGATGGCTTCGCCGACGCTGACGGCACGTGGCCAGCGGCCCTGACCAGCGCGGCCAGCACCGGCGCAGGCCAAGCGCGCCGACGCACCGGCGAGCACGGACCATGCGCGGACCTTCAGCCGGCAAACGAGCGGCACGTGCACGACGGCGGCTGGCACCACCCGTGTCCAGTCGCGCCACGTTCAGGGCAGCCATGCCCGCGACGGTGCCCGTCGCACGCAGGCTGCCGAGGCGGACCATGCGCGCCTTGCCGTAGCGCCGGCGCGGTGTCCCGCCCAGCCGCGAGGCGCGACGGCGTCCGGATTGCTGAAGTTGCGGTGTTTCGCTTGGCTGAAAACGCTGGCGGACAAGGCTCCCGGTCTGGGTTGGCAACCATCGCAAGGTGGCGCTGAGCCGCGCCAGGGCGGCGCCACGCGATTCGTTTAGCTATAACAGAAGTTCTTTAACGTTTTCCTAATGTCTGCGAGCTAACATGCAGACCCTGGACGAGAGAGGCCGATGACCCCATTCACCCGCCTGAGCGGCATCGCCGCGCCGCTGCCGATGATCAATGTCGACACCGACATGATCATCCCCAAGCAGTTCCTGAAGACGATCAAGCGCACCGGGCTCGGCGCCAACCTGTTCGATGAAATGCGCTTTGACATGGACGGCAACGAGATCGGCGATTTCGTGCTCAACCGCGCGCCCTATCGGCAGGCCGAACTCTTGATCGCCGGCGACAATTTCGGTTGTGGCTCCTCGCGCGAGCACGCGCCCTGGGCGCTCTTGGATTTCGGCATCCGCTGCATCATCGCGCCCAGCTTCGCCGACATCTTCTTCAACAATTGCTTCAAGAACGGCATTCTACCGATCGTGCTGCCGCAAGAGCAGGTCGACCGGCTGATGGCGATCGCGCAGTCCGAGACGCCCAGGCTCGACGTCGACCTCGAGGCGCAGACGATCAGTTATCCGGGCGCCAACGAGCCGATCGCCTTCGCTGTCGAGCCGTTTCGCAAGCACTGTCTGCTCAATGGCCTGGATGATATCGGCCTGACCCTGCAAAAGGACCGCTCGATCGGTACCTATGAGCGCCAGCGCCGCCTGCTGACGCCCTGGCTGGAGCGCGACAGCGCGGCTTGAACCCGGCGGCCGGGCGGTGGGTGCCGTGACTTCTGCCACCCGGCCGGCCCGCCCGGGCGATGCCGGCCAGGGCGCAAAAGGCGTCGACGATCGCTGCGATGGCCCCGGTGCGCCGGCGCCAGTGACGCTCGGCCGATTTCGCAAGCGTGAAGACGAAAGCGGGGAACAGAGCGATGAAGGCCTATGAAAGAGCCGTCGCCGAAACGCGGGCCGCACTGTCCGCTGAACCTGACCTCGCAGAAGTCGTCCGCTACGCCACGCTCGCCGCAACTAGTCATAACACGCAGCCCTGGCGATTCCGGATCTTTGAGGGGGGCGTGGAGATCCTTCCCGATTTCGAGCGGCGCATGCCGATCGTTGATCCTGACGATCACCACCTGTTCATCAGTCTCGGCTGTGCGGCGGAGAACTTCGAACTCGCCGCCGAGGCGCGGGGACGACCGGCGGCCATGACCTTTTATGACGCCGCCAAGACCATTGCCATCGATCTTGCGCAGGGGCGCGCCTTCGAAAGCGACCTGTTTCGGGCGATTCCGGAACGACAGTGTTCGCGCTCCGTAGACGACGGCAGGTCCGTGCCCGTCTGCGCGCTGAAGCAACTTGAGAAAGCAGCCGGACTCGCCGGCGTCGAGGTGCTCCTGATTACGGCAAGGCCCCGGATCGAGCAACTGCTGGATTTTGTCATCGCCGGCAATTCCCGTCAGATCGACAATCCGGAATTCGTTGCAGAGCTGAAGAGGTGGATCCGCTTCAATCCGAACGCCGCCTTGGTGACCGGCGACGGCCTGTTCAGCCTCTGCATGGGGAACCCCATCGTGCCGTCCTTTCTGGGCAATCTCATCTTCCGTCTTGTACTGAGCAAGAGAGCCGAGAACAGGAAGTACGCCGAACAGCTGCGTTCATCCGCAGGCGTTGCACTATTTGTTGGCGACAAAAGCGACAAGGCATCCTGGGTGAAGGTGGGTCGCAGCTCCCAGCGCTTTGCCTTGCAGGCGACCGCGCTGGGCATCCGCCATGCCTATATCAACCAGCCCGTCGAGGTTGCCGAGATCCGCCCGGATTTTGCGCAATGGCTGGGGCTCGGCGACCGTCGCCCCGATCTCGTCATCCGGTTCGGATACGGCAAGGCGC
>JBHJHH010000075.1:0-47680 GCA_050331015.1 Geminicoccaceae bacterium | reverse complement strand
GACGCCCTTGAGCTCGCCCTTGATGACATAGCGCAGGATGTCGACCACCTGCTCGGCCGTCTCGGTCACGGCCAAAGCGGCGGCGTCGACCTCTTTCAACGCGTGGGCGTGGTCGGGGCCATGCATGACGATCAACGGCTTGCCGAGCGCGCTGGCATAGCCGGCATCGAAGGCGGCGTTCCATTGTTTGTATTGCTCGCCAAACCGTACGACGACGATGTCGGCCTGCTCGATCAGCGTGCGCGTGCGGATGGCGTTGAGCTTGGCGCCCTTGTGGTCGTGCCAGAACTTGTCGGCCTCTGCGCCGAGAATGGCGACACCGCAATCATCGCTGGCGGCGTGATCGGTGACCGGCCCGCTGAAGGCGACCGGCAGATCGGCGGCGTGCACGCCCTTGGCGATCACATCACGCCAGTCGGTGTGGATCTCGCCGGAGAGATAGACGTCCCAGCTATGCATGGCTTGGCCTCCCTTGCTCCATGCCTGACAGATCGGCGAGCCCTGCACGCAGATCAAGCATGGCGATGACGCCGGGGCGCATGGGCAAGGGCGCATAGGCAAGGGCACATGGGCAGAGGCGATCGGGCAAAGGCCTCGCCATCGCCGGCGCTCTCGGCCACAGTGGGACAAACACCGAGCCCCGGCGTGAGCACCGCCGGGCCACAGCATCCGGGGAGGCCAAGCAGCATGCATCTGGCGCAAGTGAAGGGCGGCGGCGTCATCTGCCGCGAAGGCGATACCGCCCAGATGGTCAGCGGCATCGACACGGTCTACGGCCTGGCCATGGCGGCGATCGAGACCGGCAACAGCCTGCTCGAGCAGGTGACGCGTCAGGGCCTGGGCGAGGTCGTCGATCTGGCGGCGCTCTATGCCGATGGCCGGCTGGATTGCCCGATCCGCCACCCCGATCCGGCGCATCTGCTGCTCACCGGCACCGGCCTGACCCATCTGGGCTCGGCCGCGACCCGCGATGCCATGCACACGGTGCAAGAGGGCGATACCGACAGCATGAAGATGTTCAAGATGGGCATCGAGGGCGGCAAGCCGAAGGCCGGCGAGTACGGCGTGCAGCCGGAATGGTTCTTCAAGGGCACCGGCCACATGGCGATTTCGCCGGGCGATCCGTTGCCGTCGCCGGACTTCGCGCTCGATGGCGGCGAGGAGCCGGAAATCGCCGGCATCTACCTGATCGGCCCGGACGGCACGCCGCATCGCCTGGGCTTTGCGCTCGCCAACGAGTTCTCCGATCACGTCATGGAAAAGATCAACTACCTCTATCTGGCGCATTCCAAGCTGCGCCCGGCCGCGTTCGGCCCGGAACTGCTGGTCGGCGACTTGCCCGACGATGTCCGCGGCACCTCGCGCATCCGGCGGGGCGATGCGCTTGTCTGGGAGAAGCCGTTCCTGTCAGGTGAAGCCAACATGTCGCACAGCCTGGCCAATCTCGAGCATCACCACTTCAAATACGAGAGCTTCCGCCAGCCGGGCGATGTCCATGTGCACATGTTCGGCACCGCGACCCTGTCCTTCGCCGACGGCATCACGCCGCAAGCGGGCGATGTCTTCGAGATCGAGGCGGACGCCTTCGGCCTGCCCTTGCGCTCGCCGTTCGCCGTACTACCCGCGGGATCGTCGGCGGTGCAGCCGCTCTAGCCGGCCGGGACACTTCCGTACCCGGCTACGACCAGCGACGCCGCCGATGCCACCGGCGGGGTCGCGATGCGTCGCTTTTTGCGCCGGTTATGCTATCTGGAAGGTCGCGAAGCGCTGCTGCCGGACGATCTGACGTGAGCATATGCACCCGCCTCTGGCCGACCTCGACTGCGGTGCGTCTCGGGCTGTTGGCTCTGCTCGGCGTCGCTCTGAGCGCCTGTGCCCCGGTCTACGAGACGCGTTACAGCCTGACACCGCCGGCGGCCGATGCGCCCGAGCGCACCGAGGCGTTGGCCTGCATCGAGCAATGCGGCCAGCAGCAGCAGGTCTGTCTGGTCAGTGCGCGCGAGGCGTTCGAGAATTGCGAACTGCGCGCGCAGACGCAGTTTTCCCATTGCCGCATGCGTGAACGCATGGATTACCTCGCCTGCCGCGGCCCCTATGGCCGCACAAGTTGCTTCCCCTCGACCTGTCTGGTGCCGGTCTGCGAGACCAATATCCAGGGCTGCGAGGCCGGCTATCGCGCCTGCTACGCCGCTTGCGGCGGTACGGTGACGGAAGAGACCGTCTGCGTCGCCAACTGCGATGGCGAGGACGCCGCCGCGACAGTCGAGGGCGTCACGAAGGCGAGCAGCGAGTGAGCGCGTAGCAAGATGGCCTCGGCGCGGCGGAAGTAGCGGCGGCGCGAGGCCAGGCCGTTGGTGCCACCGTTGATGCGCTTGGTGATCGCGGTCAGATCATCGCGATCGGCGACGTGGTTCAGGCCGGATTCCTGCCAGAACCAGCCGGCGACGTCGGTCGCCAGCGCGAGATCGTCGGCCAGGCGTTGCGGCCCGTCGCCGGTAACCAGATCGATACCGCGCGCCTCGCTGTAGGCCTGATAGTTGGCCCGCCCGGTGAGCTGGATCAGGCCGCGGCCCTTGAAGCGCTGGCCATCGCCCGGCATGCGGTTGCCGAGATCGGTGCGGCCCTCATAGGCGGCGCCGGACGCGAGTTCCTCGGTATGCTGCAAGCCGTTGGATTCATGGGCGATCTGCGCCAGGAAATGCGCCACGCGCCGTGGCCGGCGGATGTCGTAGCGCGCCATGCAGGCCTGCAGCAACGGCGCGAAGCTGTCGATGCGCCGCTCGCTGATCGTCGGCAGCATGAGGCGCAGCAGGGTCGTGCCCATGCGCGGCTGCACATGGCTGAGCAGATACCAGAGCAGCGCGCTGTGGCGATCGATGTACGTCGTCGGCAGCAGATAGCCCATGGCATAGGCGGCATCATCCAGGGCTTGCGCCGTCATCGGGCCGAACAGACCATCGACCACGAGCCGTTCGCTGCCACCGCGATGGGCGGCCTCGATGTTCAAAAGCCGCTGTACGATGCGTACATCATCTTTCACATTGGAGGCGTCGCGGCCGACCGGGGCACTGATCATGCCTGAAATCCTTTGATGAGCCATTTAATAGGACAATACTCCTTGTTGACCAATGGAGCAATCGCCGCCACTGCCGTTTCGCCTTACGTATTCACCCAGACATAAGCGCCGCAGACGCGCAGTCTTGGCTTCGTCCTGGCTTTCGTTTGTTGGAGACACCATGCCCGCCACCGGCCTGCCCACCAGCGTCGATGAGACCCTTTCGCTGCTCGAAACCGGCAGCTATGTCGCCGACCGCTCGCTGGCGACAGCGCTGTTTCTGGCGCTCAAGCTGAACCGGCCGCTGTTTCTTGAGGGCGAGGCCGGCGTCGGCAAGACCGAGATCGCCAAGGTGCTGGCGGGCACGCTCGGCCGCGAGCTGGTGCGCTTGCAGTGCTATGAGGGGCTCGATCTGTCGGCGGCGGTCTACGAGTGGAACTATCCGCGCCAGATGCTCGAGATCCGCCTGGCCGAGGCGGCCGGTGATCGCGATCGCGATGCCATGGCCCAGGACATCTTCTCGGAAGGCTTTTTGATCCGCCGGCCGCTGTTGCAGGCCATGCAGCCGGGCCTGGGCGGGCCGCCGGTGCTGCTCATCGACGAGCTCGATCGCACCGACGAACCGTTCGAGGCCTTCCTGCTCGAGGTCCTGTCGGACTTCCAGATCACCGTGCCCGAGCTCGGCACGATCCGCGCTGAGCAGCCGCCGATCGTGATCATCACCTCGAACCGCACCCGCGAGATCCACGACGCGCTCAAGCGGCGCTGCTTCTACCACTGGGTCGATTATCCGAATGCCGCGCGCGAGCTGGAGATCATCCATGCCCGGCTGCCCGGCATCCCCGAACGGCTGTCGCAGGAGATCGCGCATTTCGTCCAGCGCTTGCGCGAGATCGATCTTTTCAAGCTGCCGGGCGTGGCCGAAACCCTGGACTGGACCAAGGCGCTGCACACGCTGGACCGGATGGAACTCGATCCGCAGACGATCAACGACACGCTCGGTGCCCTGCTGAAATACCAAGACGACATCGCCAAGATCCACGGCAGCGAGGCGGCGCGCCTCCTGACCGACGTGCGCACCGAACTGGCCAAGGCCTCGTAAACCATGGACGAGCAGATCGTCGGCAATCTGCCGCCGGGCCGTCTGGCGACCAATGTCATGCATTTCGCCCGCACGCTGCGCGCCGCCGGCCTGCCGGTCGGCCCGGGCCATGTCCTGCGCGCCCTGGAGGCGATCGAGGCCGTGCGCATCGGCACGCGCGAGGAGTTCTACTGGACGCTGCACGCCGTATTCGTGAACCGGCGCGACCAGCGCGCGTTGTTCGATCAGGCGTTTCACATTTTCTGGCGCAACCCGCGTCTTCTCGAAAAGATGATGCAGCTCATGCTGCCGACCATCGAGGTGGACAGCGGCCCGCAGGGCGATCCGGTATCGCGCCGTCTGGCCGAGGCCATGGCGCCGGAAAAGCGGCCCGGCCAGGGCGAAAGCCCGGACAGCGATGAGCCGCCGCCACTGGAAATCGATGCGGCCATGACCTTTTCCGAACGCGAGCTGCTGCAGCACCAGGATTTCGAGGACATGTCGGCGGACGAGATCGCGCGCGCCAAGCGCGCCATCCGCAACCTGCGCTTGCCGCTCAACAAGGTGCGCACCCGCCGCTTCCAGAGCGATCCGCATGGCCTGCGTGTCGATATGCGCAAGACGCTGCGCCAATCCTTGCGCTCCGGCGGGGCGAGCATCGATCTGCATAAAAGGAGCCGCATCGAGCGCACCCCGCCGCTGGTCGTGCTCTGCGATATCTCCGGTTCGATGAGCCGCTATTCGCGCATGATGCTGCATTTTCTGCACACCCTGACGGGCGATCGCGAGCGTGTGTTCAGCTTCCTGTTCGGCACACGGCTGACCAATGTCACGCGCTACCTGCGCGACAAGGATGTCGACGTCGCGCTCGGCAAATGCGGCGAGGTGGTCGAGGACTGGTCGGGCGGCACGCGCATCGGTGCCTGCCTGCACGACTTCAACCGCAACTGGTCACGCCGCGTGCTCGGTCAGGGCGCGCTCGTGCTGCTGATTACCGACGGCCTCGATCGCGATGCCGCCGAGGGCCTGGCGTCGGAAATGGAGCGGCTGCACAAGAGCTGCCGCCGGCTGATCTGGCTCAATCCGCTGCTGCGCTATGATGCCTATGCGCCGCTGACCGCCGGCGCGCGCGCGATGATGCCCCATGTCGACGACTTCCACACGGTGCACAATCTTGCGTCGCTCGAGGAATTGACCCACCTGTTAGCTCAATCGGGCAACAGACCAGCACCGGGCCTTGCCGCCTGGCGCGCGCTGGCCAAAGAGGGTGAGGCAGCATGAGCGAGCTACGCCACGACCACGAAGACGTGCTGGGTCAGGTCCAGGCCTGGCGTGACCAAGGGCGCAAGGCGGCGCTCGCCACCGTGGTGCGCACCTGGGGCAGCTCGCCGCGCCCGGTCGGCAGCCAGCTCGGCATCGATGAGCAGGGCCGCATGATCGGCTCGGTCTCCGGCGGCTGCATCGAAGGTGCGGTCGTGCAAGAGGCGCTCGAGGTCATGGAAACCGGCGTGCCCAAGCTGCTCGATTACGGCGTCAGCAACGAGCAGGCCTGGGAAGTCGGCCTCGCGTGCGGCGGCAAGCTCGATGTCTTGATCGAGCGCGTCGAATGAAGCGCGACATCCTCGACGCCCTGAACGAGGCCAGGCGCGCCCGGCGACCGGCCGTGCTCGTGCGCCCGCTGCCCGAGGGCGACCAGAGCCTGCTGATCGACGGAGATCTGATCGCCGGTCCGGCGCTGGACGAGACGCTGCGCCAGGCGGCGCGCACCTGCCTGCGTCTGGACAAAGGCGTCGTGGTCGAAAGCGGCGGCGCGCAGGTGTTCGTGCAGCCGTTCAACCCGCCCTTGCAGCTGTTCATCGTCGGCGCCGTGCACATCGCCCAGAGCCTGGTGCCGATGGCCCGGCTGGCCGGCTATGCCGTCACGGTGATCGATCCGCGCCGGGCCTTTGCCAGCGACGAGCGCTTCCCCGACGTCAGCATCAGCACCGCGTGGCCGGATGAAGCGCTCGAGCCGGACACGCTGACCAGCCGCAGCGCGTTGGTCACCCTGACCCATGATCCGAAGATCGACGACCCGGCGCTCGAGGTCGGCCTGCGCTCGGATGCCTTCTACATCGCCGCGCTCGGCAGCAAGAAGACCCACGCCGGGCGCATCGAACGCCTGCGCGAGGCCGGCTTCGATCCGCCTGCGATCGGGCGCATTCACGGACCGGCCGGTCTCAAGATCGGTGCGGTCAGCCCGGCGGAGATCGCGCTATCGGTCATGGCGCAGATGACCGCGGTGCTGCGCCAGGGTGAAGCGTGATGTGGTTCGGCAAGGCGCCGCTGGCCGAGGCCGAAGGTGCGCTGCTGGCGCACAGCATCAAAACCGGCGACGTGCGCTTGAAAAAAGCCCACAAGCTCACCGCCGATGACATCGCGGCGTTGCGGGCCGAGGGCTTTGGCGAGATCACCCTCGCCAGGCTGGCGCCGGACGATGTCGGCGAGGACGAGGCCGCCCAACAGCTCGCCATGCGCATGGCCGGCGCGCACGTCCGCCTGGGTCCGGCCGCGACCGGCCGCGTCAACCTGTACGCCGATGTCGATGGTGTGCTCGATCTGGATGCCGCCCGTCTGGAAGCCTTCAACCAGCACGATCCAAGCCTGACCGTAGCCACGCTGCCGGCGTTTGCCAGCGTGCACGCCGGCGACATGATCGCCACGGTCAAGATCATCCCGTTCGCCGTGCCGCAGGGCGTGCTCGATGCCGGGCTCGGTCTGATCGAGGGACCGTCGCCGGCGTTGTCGGTCAGGCCCTATCGCGCGCGCATGGCCGGGCTGATCCAGACGACCCTGCCCGACACCAAGGCCAGCATGCTGGACAAGACCGCCAAGCTGACCGCCGCGCGCCTGGAAGCCTGCGGCGGGCAACTGGCGAATGAGCGCCGTTGCGCGCACGCCTTCGATGCCTTGCGCGCCGAACTGGCCGACATGCTGGAAACGCGCGAGCACGACGTCATCCTGATCGCCGGGGCCAGCGCGATCTGCGATGAGCGCGACATCATGCCGGCCGCGATCGAAGCGGTCGGCGGCGAGGTCGTTCAGTTCGGCATGCCGGTCGATCCCGGCAATCTGCTGCTGCTCGCCCATCATGGCACGCGGACCATCATCGGCCTGCCCGGCTGCGCCCGCTCGCCCAAGCTGAACGGCTTCGACTGCGTGCTGCATCGCCTGGCCGCCGATCTGCCGGTCGGACGTGCCGAGCTGCGCGGCATGTGCGTCGGCGGCCTGCTCAGCGAGATCCCGAGCCGGCCGCAGCCCCGTGAACTGCGCCCGAGCCAGGCGATAGACAGCCCGAAGATCGCGGCCGTGGTGCTCGCCGCCGGCCAGTCGCGGCGCATGGGCGCGCACAACAAGCTGCTCGTGCCGATCGACGGCAAGCCGATGCTGCGCCACATCCTCGATGCTTTGATCGAGGCCGGCATCGGCGAGCGCGTCGTGGTCACCGGCCATGAGCGCGATGCCGTGGCCAACTTGGTCGGCTGTGATGCGCGCCTGGTGTATAATGCCGACTATGCGCAAGGCCTGAGCACCTCGCTCGCCACCGGCATGGCGGCGCTTGGCGAGGACATCGACGGCGCGCTGGTCTGTCTGGGCGACATGCCGCGCATCCGCGCCAGCCATTTGCGCGCGCTGATCGCCGCCTTCGCACCCGAGAAGGGCCAGCGCATCATCGTGCCCACGGTGCAGGGCAAGCGCGGCAACCCGGTGCTTTGGAGCCGGCGGTTTTTCGCCGAGATGGGCCAGATCGAGGGCGATATCGGCGCGCGCCATCTGATCGGCACGTATGGCGACCAGGTCGTCGAGGTCGCCATGGACGATGGTGCGGCACTCCTGGACATCGACACGCCGGCCGCGTTGGACGCGCTCACCAAGGCGCATGTCCAGTGAGCCCGGCCGCGGCTGCACCGGCCCGAGCGCCGGATTGCGCCTGTCGATGCGGCCGGTTGCGCGCGCAGCCGGGCGTGGTCTCCAGCCGTGCCACGAACCGTGCCACCGATAAAGGCGTCGCAGGCCCGTGAGCGGCGCCGCGCTGTATCACCGCGCGCTGGTCGAACTTGCCCGCGACACGCGTTTTGCCGGCCGTCTGCAGGAACCCAAGCGGACCATCACGCTGGACAATCCCCTGTGCGGCGATCGCGTCACCCTGGATGTGACCATTGCGGGCGACCGGCTGACCGCCTGCCGGCACAAGGTGCGCGGTTGCCTCCTCTGCCAGGCATCGGCCGCCATGCTCGCGGCCCATGGCGTCGGTGTGCCGACGGCTGAGCTCCACGCGCAGGCCGACGCCATTGCGGCCTGGCTGGCGCGCGCTGATGACGCCGGCGCTGACGCTGGCGCGGCAACAGCGGCGATCGGGCAGGATGTGCAAGGCCAGGATGTGCACGTACGCCTGCCCGAGCTGGAGACATTCGCGCCGGTGCGCCCGTTTCGCAGCCGCCACCGCTGCGTGCTGCTGCCGTTCGAGGCCTTGCAGCGCCTGCTCGATGAAGACAGCGCCACCGCGCCAACGGACCAATCGGCCCGGGCCTGACGGGCGGCGATCACGCCGCCATGCGCGTTTCCGGCTGCGGCTTGCTGTGATCGGCCTGCAGGTCCTCGGCACGCAGGCCGGTCAGGTGCAGCATGGCCGCGAGGATCTGCGGTTCGAGATCGAGGGTGACGGCCACCTGGCCGCCTTCTTTGGCACGCAGGCGGCCGCGGCGCAGGATCGAGCGAAACAGGTCACGGTAAAGGGCGACATTTTCCAAGGCAGCCACAGGGGTTCTCCCAAGTGCGGGTGGTCCATACCAGCACCTTGGCAGAGCTTGCCTAATTTTCGGTTAACGCCCGGGCGCGGATCGACACATCCGCGCTGTCCAGCGGCAGGGGCGGGTCGAGGTTCGGCTGATTGCGCAACGCCCAGCGGCGCGCGGCCGAGCTGTACTCGCTGAATTGCGCCTCGATGCGCCGGCGCACGGTCCAAAGCATCTGCAAGAGCACGAAGCCCGGATCGCGCACGGCGCACAGATGCTTGAGCGCGCCCGTCCAATCACCGGCCCGCAAGGCGACGCCGGCCTCGCGAAAGCTGAGCAGCTTCTCGTAGGAGCGGATCAGGTCGTCGAACAGCTCGGCCTCAGCCAACAGGCCGAGATCTGCCAGCGTGGCGCTCAGCCTGGTATTGGTCACGCGCAGGCTTTCGCCGATCACGCGGGCGTCGCTGCGCGTCAACGAGCGGGCGCGCACCGTGTACCCGTAGTGACATTCGGGCAGAATCAGGAACTTGCCGCCCTTCGCCAGGCACATGGCCGACAGGAAGAAGTCCTCGCCGATGCGCAAGCCTTCCGGATAGGCAAGGCGATTGTCGATCAGGAACTGACGGCGAATGATCGGCTGGAGATAGCCGAAACTCGGGCTGAAGCAGGCGGCGTTGTTGTGACGCAGATAGGCGTTCAACTCCAGGCGCCGGTGTTTTTGCAGCAAAGCCGGTTCGAAGAGCGGCCCGATCGGGGCAAAACTGCCCGGCCGCTGCAGCATGATGTTGTCGGCGACGAGATCGGCACGCTGCGCCTCGGCCAGGCTGACCAGCGCGTTCAGCCGCTCCGGCGTCATCGTGTCATCAGCATCGAGAATGGCGACGTAGCGTCCGCGCGCGGCCGCGATGCCGTGGTTGCGCGCCACACCCGGCCCGCCGTTTTCGGACAGCGCGATCAGGTGAACGCGCGGATCGACCAGGGTCAGGCTGCGCACACGCTCGACGGTGTCATCCGTCGAGGCGTCGTCTACAATGATCAGTTCCCAGTCGCTGAGCGTCTGGCGCAGGCAGGACGCAACCGGATGGCGAATAAATTCGGAAGCATTATATGCTGCGGTTACAACAGAAACCGTGGGCGCAGGCTGACCGTCACCGGTCACAGTCTCCCGTTGCGTCGAGCCGAGACTGTTCACCACAAGCCCCTTGCCTCACCCCCTGGACACGGCGTGCGCCATGCAAATCGGCGGGATGCCAGTTGTTTCAAGCGCGCTACTCTACTCACATCAACAAAAACCGCTCAGCACCGCGACAACCGCCAAAGCCATCGAGCGGCTTTGCCGAAACACGCCGGTGTCACCGACCATGGGGGACTATACCAAAGTCCTGCACAGGCCTTGTGCTTTAGATCACATTTTCGCTGCCAACCCAAGCGGCCTGCATCCTCTAGTGCCGCAAATGCAACACCCTGTTGCGTTAGCGGCGCATCCATCTCAAGCCGACTCTTCTCCAAGTTGATTTTGCCGCGTCGATCGCACCGGCCCATCGCCCCGTCGCGTGCCAACAGCCTGCAGCGGACCATGCGCATGATGGCCCGTAAGGATCGACCGGGACCAAAGCCGCTCTCGCCAATCGACCGGGAACGTGAGCGCCGCACTTGCATTTCGCTTGCAGGCGGCTGAGCCTGAGCCAAGCGGCTGGGGGGCCGACGGCCCGATCGAGACCGGGCGTCGCGCCGGCTGTCCGCCCACGTCGAGGAAGGGGTAGCGCACATGCACAACACCGATCTCTACATCAACGGCGCGTGGCGCCCGGGCAGCAGCGGTGAGCGCTTCGAGGTGCTGAACCCGGCCGATGAGAGCGTTCTGGCCGAGGTCGCCTCGGCCACGATCGAGGATGGCATCGCCGCACTCGATGCCGCCGACGCCGCGTTCGCCGAGTGGGCCGGCCGTTCGCCGCGCCAGCGCGCCGAGGTGCTGCGCAAGGCGTTCGATCTGTGCGCCGGCCAGCTCGAGGACATCGCCCGGCTGATCACCTTGGAAAACGGCAAGGCGCGCAAGGATGCCATGGGCGAGGCGGCCTATGCCGCCGAGTTCTTCCGCTGGTATGCCGAAGAGGCGGTGCGCGCCGAGGGCTTCATGGGCATGGCGCCGGCGTCGGGTGCGCGCACGCTGGTGCATCACAAGCCGGCCGGTCTGTCGGTGCTGGTCACGCCGTGGAACTTCCCGGCCGCCATGGGCACGCGCAAGATCGCCCCGGCGCTGGCTGCGGGCTGCCCGGTGGTCATCAAGCCGGCGAGCGAGACGCCGCTGACCATGCTGGCGCTCATGCCGATCCTGGAAGAGGCCGGCGTGCCGCCCGGGGTGGTCAATGTCCTGCCATCGAAACAGAGCGGCAAGCTGGTCGATGCCCTGCTGCACGATCCGCGCGTGCGCGTGGTCTCGTTCACCGGCTCGACCCAGGTCGGCCGCATTCTGTTGCGCGCCGCGGCCGATCAGGTGCTGAAACCGGCCATGGAACTGGGCGGCAACGCGCCGTTCATCGTCTTCGACGACGCCGATATCGATGACGCGGTCGACGGCCTGATGCTCGCCAAGATGCGTAATATCGGCGAGGCCTGCACGGCGGCGAACCGCATCTATCTGCACGAGCGCATCCACGAGCCGTTCGTCGAGGCTTATGTCGAGCGCATGGCCGCGCTGAAACTCGGTAACGGCCTGGACGAGGGCGTCGATGTCGGCCCGCTGGTCAATGCCGACACGCGCGACAAGGTCGCCGACTTCGTCGACGATGCCGTTGCCAAGGGGGCCAAGGTCCGCCTCGGCGGCCAGCGCCTGAATGTCAAAGGCTTCTTCTATCCGCCGACTGTGCTCACCGACGTGCCGCCGGACGCCAAATGCCTGTGCGACGAGATTTTCGGGCCCGTGGCGGCGATCCAGTCGTTCACCGACGAGGACGAGGTCATCGCCCGTGCCAATGACACCGAATACGGCTTGGTCGCCTATCTCTACAGCGGTGATCTCAAGCGCGGCCTGCGCGTTTCCGAGCGGCTGGATTACGGCATGATCGGGCTCAACCGCGGGCTGGTCTCCGATCCGGCGGCACCTTTTGGCGGCGTCAAGCAGTCCGGCCTCGGCCGTGAAGGCGGCAAAGACGGCATGCGCGAGTTCATGGAGACGCAGTACATCTCGACGCTGTGGTGAGCGCGCGGCTGCGCCCGATCACGGCGCGGCTTTGACGATCGGCGCGACAGACAATATAGCCCGGTGTCATGGGCCCAGCAGCCGCCGCCTTGTTGACCGACGCCCGCCGCCTGTCCGTCGCACCGATGATGGACTGGACCGACCGGCATGCGCGCTATTTTCTGCGCCTGATCGCACCGCGCAGCCTTCTTTATACCGAAATGGTCACGGCGGACGCGATTGTGCACGGCCCGCGCGCCCGCCTGCTGGCGTTCGACCGGGATGAGCATCCGGTGGCTTTGCAGCTCGGCGGCAGCGATCCGGCCAAGCTGGCGCAAGCCGCGCGCATCGGCGCCGCTTTCGGCTATGACGAGATCAATCTGAATTGCGGCTGCCCGTCCGATCGCGTGCAGGACGGCCGGTTCGGTGCGTGCCTGATGGCCGAGCCGGCGACGGTGGCGGCTTGCGTCGAGGCCATGCGCGCTGCGGTCGATCTGCCAGTGACCGTCAAATGCCGCATCGGCATCGACGATCAGGACGACTGGCCGGCGCTGAAGGGCTTTGTCGACACTGTCGCCGCGGCCGGCTGCACGGTGTTCATCGTGCATGCGCGCAAGGCCTGGCTGCAGGGCCTGAGCCCGAAGGAAAACCGCGAGATCCCGCCTTTGCGTTATGAGCTGGTGCATCGTCTCAAGGCCGAGCGGCCGGATCTGACCCTCGTGCTCAATGGCGGCTTGCGCCAGCCCGAGCGTGATGCCGGCCATCTGCGCACGCTCGATGGCCTGATGATCGGCCGCGCAGCCTACCAGAACCCCTACAGCCTGCGCGCTTACGAACGTGCCGTGTTCGCTACCTGCACCGAGCGCGACCGCCATGACGTGGTGCATGCCATGCTGCCGTATATCACGGCGCGGCTTGACGCCGGCGTGCCCTTGAAGAGCATCACCCGGCATATGCTCGGCCTGTTCAATGGCGAGCCAGGTGCCCGCCGCTGGCGGCGCTACCTGAGCGAGCAGGCGCACGCACCGCAGGCCGGCACGCACACCGTCCTCGACGCGCTCGCTCTGGTGCCCGCGCGCAACTCACCGGAACGGCGGTTCGTCGAAGCTGCGCAGTTTACGTGAGTGCAGCGCTTCGGTGCCCTGCTCGCGCAGGATGCGCACCGCTTCAAGGCCGATGAGCAGATGCTGGTGCACGCGCTCGCGATAGAACGCATTGGCCATGCCGCGCAGCTTGATCTCGCCGTGCAAGGGCTTGTCGGAGACGCACAGCAGGGTGCCGTAGGGCACACGGTAGCGGAAACCGTTGGCGGCGATGGTGGCGCTTTCCATGTCCAGGGCGATGGCACGCGCCTGGTTGAGCCGCTCGAACAGCTCGGCGTAGCGCAGCTCCCAATTGCGGTTGTCGGTGCTCATGACTGTGCCGGTGCGCACGCGGGTCTTCATCTCCATGCCGTGCAGGCCGGTGATCTGGCTGATGGCATTGGAGAGCGCGACCTGCACTTCGGCGATCGGCGGCAGCGGCACGAACGCCGGCAGATCCTGATCGAGCACATGGTCCTCGCGCATATAGGCGTGCGCCAGGACATAGTCGCCGAGCTCCTGGCTGCGGCGCAGACCGGCGCAATGGCCGAGCATGAGGAAGCAATGCGGCCTGAGCACGGCGACGTGGTCGGTGATGTTGCGCGCATTGCTCGGGCCGACGCCGATATTGATCAGGGTGATGCCGTCACCGTCGGCGCGCTTGAGGTGGTAGCCGGGCATTTGCGGCAAGGTCGCCGCCAGCGTGCCATGCGTCGCCTCATCGTCGAACCGCGGGTTGGCATGCACGGCATTGCCCGGCTCGACGAAGGCGGTGTAAGTGTCGCCCGAGGCGATTTCCTCGCGCGCATAGTCAACGAAGCGGTCGACATAGCGCTGATAGTTGGTGAGCAGGACGAAGCCCTGGAAATGCCGCGGCGAGGTCGCCGTGTAGTGCGCCAGGCGCTGCAGCGAGTAATCCACGCGCTCGGCCGTGAACAACGCCATCGGCCTGAGGCTGCCCTCGGCCGCGCGATAGGTGCCATTGGCGATGGCATCATCGATGCGCGCCAGATCCGGCATGGGAAAGCGCGCCTGCATGGCCAGCATGCGTTCGGCATCGAACACGCCGCTGGCTTCCTCGATCAGAAACGGCAGCGGGATCGGCCGCGAGCTGACGCCGACATGCACCGGAATGCGATGGTGCGCGATCAGCATGCGGATCTGGTCGTGGTAGTAGCCGGCGAACAGATCGGGGCGGGTCAGCGTCGTGCCGTACAGGCCGGGTTCGACGGCGGCGCCGTAAGCGCTGACCGGATCGGTGTTCAGGCGGGCAAACGGCAGATGCATGGCCAGATAAGGGTAATGTGCCTCGATGCCGACATGGCTGGGGCGGCGCTCGCCGGCGGTGAACGCCTCGAGCGCTTCCTGCATGTTGGCGCGCGCTTTGGCATAGATCGCCTGGATGTGCGCGAGCGCGCCGTCGGCGTCCTCGAATCGCTCGATCTGGCGCACGCCGGCCTTGGCCATGGCATCCAGCAACGCTTCGGTCATCGAGACCACCTCCTGAACACGTCCTACCATGTTATCGCCTCGACTGGCGCCGCTTTTCTAGGCTTGTAAGGCGTCCAGGCTTCGGCAATCCTCCGCCACTTCGATTAGCTCACCAGTAAGCGAGAACCATGGCGGCACCGGTCATCGCACTGCGCGACATTGGCCTGACGCTCGGCGGCAAGCGCCTGTTCGACAGCCTCGACCTGATCGTCGCGCGCGGCGAGCGCATCTGTCTGGTCGGGCGCAATGGCAGCGGCAAGTCGACCCTGCTGCGCCTGCTCGCCGGCCAGATCGAGCCCGACCGTGGGGAGCGCTTCGTCCAGCCGCGCACGCTGATCGCCTACCTGCCGCAGGAGCCGGATTTCACCGGTGATGCCACGGCTCTGGACCATGTCCGCCGCGGCCTGCCGGCCGACAACCAGGGCGAAGCGGACTATCTGGCCGAGGCCATGCTGGCGCGATTCGGGCTCGATCCGCTCAAGCCGCTCGACGGTCTATCCGGCGGCGAGGCACGGCGCATCTCGCTGGCGCGCGCCATGGTTGCCGAGCCGGATGTGCTCTTGCTGGACGAGCCGACCAATCATCTCGATCTGCCGGCGATCGAAGCGCTCGAGGAGGACATCGCCGGCTTTCGCGGTGCGGTCGTCATGATCAGCCATGACCGCACCTTCTTGACCAAGCTGACGCGCAAGCTGTGGTGGCTGGATCGCGCTAGCGTGCGCACGCTGGAGGACGGCTACGCCGCGTTCGAGGCCTGGCGCGATGCCGTGTTCGAGGAAGAGGCCAATGAGCTGTACCGGCTGAACAAGCGCATCGTCAGCGAGACCGGCTGGCTGCAGACCGGCGTGACCGCCAGGCGCAAACGCAATATGGGCCGGTTGCGCAAGCTGCACGCCATGCGCGCCGCCCGCGCCGCGCGGGTCAAGGTCACCGGTCAGGCCAAGCTGGCTATGGCCGAAGGCGCAACCAGCGGTAAGATCGTCGTCGAGGCCGAGGCGATCTCGATCACGCTCGGCGAGCGGCTTTTGGTCGACACGCTGTCGACCACAATCCTGCGCGGCGATCGCGTCGGCATCATTGGTCCGAACGGTGCCAGCAAGACGACGCTGGTGCGCACGCTGATCGGCGACCGCCAGCCGGACAGCGGCCAGGTCAGGCTCGGCACCAATCTGCAGATGGCCTGGTTCGATCAGCAGCGCGCCCAGCTCGATCCGGACAAGAGCTTGTGGGCCACCTTGTGCCCGGATGGCGGCGATCAGATCAACGTCCACGGCCGCTTTCGCCATGTCGTCGGCTATCTGCGCGATTTCCTGTTCGACGAGGCGCAGGCGCGCGCGCCGGTGAAATCGCTCTCCGGTGGCGAGCGCAACCGTTTGCTGCTCGCCAAGATCATGGCCGAGCCGTGCAACCTGCTCGTGCTCGACGAACCGACCAATGATCTGGACATGGAAACCCTCGATCTGCTCGAGGAAGTCTTGAGCGATTTCGACGGCACGCTGCTCCTGGTCAGCCACGATCGTGACTTTCTCGATCGGCTGGTTACCTCCGTGATCGCCGCCGAGGGTAGTGGTCGCTGGCTGGAAACCGCCGGCGGTTACCGCGATTATCACAGCTATCGGGCGCGCCAGGCGGCGCAGGCTTCGCCGAGCAAGCCGGCCCAGCCGAAGAGCGGCGAGGCGCCTGGCGGCAGTGCCAAGCCGACGCCGCCGCGCAAGCAGGGCCTGCCGACCAAGCTGCAGCGCGAGCGCGACCGGCTGCCGGCCAAGATCGAAGCGCTCCAGGCGGAAATCCGCGCCATCGAAGCGCATCTGGCCGATCCGGCACTGTACCAGAAGGACCACGCCCGCTTCGTCAGCCTCAGCCAGGACCTCGAACGGCGCCAGAGCGATCTGGGCGCACTGGAAGAGCGCTGGCTCGAACTCGAGATGCTCGCCGAAGAGGCCGGCGTTTCCTGAGCCGCTAGCTGCAGCTGCGCGGTGCGCGGCTGGCCATTTCCTGCCGGCGCATGGGCATGCCGTCGATCTGGGCGAACAGGCTGGCCAGGTCGATCGCGGGATGGCGCATGCGCTTCTTCACGCCGCCATCTTTGCCGATCAGGGTCAGTTGCAGGCCGCCGTCATCGGCCCCATAGCGCTTCCTCAGGCTGCCGACAGCAAGCGTTGCGCTGGCCTCGCCGTCCAGACGTGCGGGAGCGCTGCCGATCGCTTCGATGACGCGCAGATCGCGATCCAGTAGAGCATCGCAAACGGCATCCAGACGGGCGCGCAGATGCGCCAGGCCGTCGGCCTGCGCGCTGTCCGCGGTGATGACGAAGAGCCGGTGGTGCCAGCGAAACCCATCGAGATCGCCGGCATCGGCCGCAGCGCTGGTCATGATGAGCGCGAGGCCTCCGAGCCATGCCAGAAAACGTTGTTTGCCCATCATCGCCCGCTCAGACAAAGGCCAGCTTGAACAGATCGATGTCGGCCTCGAACGGTGCGCCCAAAACCAAGCCCAGCGCGATCACGCCCAGGCGTTCGAGCCGTTGCGGATCGAACGGCGCCTCGATCCGGTTCGCCTCGAATGCGCTGAATGGAACGACGGTCGCCTGCACATCTGGCGCTGGCGGCAGGCTCGCGCGATAGCTCTGCCAGGGTGCCTGACAGTCGCAGGTGCGCAGGCGCAGGCCATACAGCCCGGCCCCGCTGCGATAGGTGAGCGCCAGGCCGTCGAAGGCGCTGGCATCCAGAGCCTGGCCGGCAGATGCCAGATCGAGCGAGGCCATGACGAAGCCGCCATTGTTCTCGAGCCGCACCGGACCGCGCAGGCCCAGGCCGCCGCCGAGCAGATCGATCAGCCCGGCTTGCGACCTGCCGCCCATGACCCGATCCGAGGTCGCTTGCCAGCTTGTGCCCAGGGCGGAACGGCGGCCGGGCCGGCTGAAATCGTCGACGAGCATCCACCTATTGACCTGAGCCGGAGGAAACATGGACAAAGTTTTGCTCTGGCCGATAATCTGGCACCTTGAGGTTGAAAGGCCATGGCCGACTGGCGCTTTTGCGCCGGGCGGCGCCGTCGATCAGATCCCCGACATACCCTTTGGATAAAGCTGCGTGCACATCACCCCGACCGATCAGGCGCAGACGCCACGCGAACACGCCGGCAGTGCCCGTGGCGCGCTGGTGCCGCGCTTTGCCACCCCGTCCTGGCGGCCGGCGCGGGTCGCGGTGATCCATGACTGGCTGTCGCTGGCCTATGGTCGCGAGCGCGTCGTCGAACACATTTTGCGCTGTTTCCCCGAAGCCGATCTGTACACGCTGTTCGACTTTCTGCCGGACAACCAGCGCGGTTTTCTGGCCGAGCGCAAGATCTACACGTCGTTCTTGCAGCGCCTGCCCTTCGTCCGCCGTCGCTACCAGCTCTACCTGCCGCTCATGCCGCTGGCGCTCGAGCAATTCGATCTGTCGCGCTATCAGCTGATCATCTCGAGCCATCACAGCTTCGCCAAAGGTGTTCTGTCCGGCCCGAACCAGCTCCATGTCACGTATGTGCATGCACCGGCGCCGTATGCCTGGGACGGTCAGCACGCTTATCTGCGGCTGAAGGGCTATGATCGCGGCTTGAGCGGCTTGCTGACACGCTATGTCCTGCATCATTTCCGCATGTGGGACATGCGCACGTCCCATCCGGTCGATCTGTACCTGACCAACTCGCATTTCAGTGCGCGCCGCGTCGCCAAGCTCTATGGCCGGGACGCGCGGGTCGTGCATCCGGGCGTGCCGCTCGAGCGCATGCCGCTCACGCCTGAGAAGAACGGCGCCTATCTGGCAGTATCCCGCTTTGCACCGCACAAACGCACCGAGCTGCTGCTTGAGGCCTTTGCCCATATGCCCGAGCGCAAGCTGGTGCTGATCAGTGACGGCGGCGTGCCCAAGCGCCTGCGACACAAGGTGCCGGCCAATGTCGAGGTCATCGGCTACCAGGAAGACGATGCCTTCATTGCCTTACTGGCCGGTGCCAAAGCGCTGATTTCCGCGGCCGAAGAGGACTTCGGCACGATTTTGATCGAGGCGCAGGCCTGCGGCACGCCGGTGATCGCCTTTGGCTCCGGCGGTGCCCTGGAAACCGTCCGCCCGCTGGAACAGGACGATCCGACCGGCGTGTTCTTCGACGAACAGAGCGGCGAGGCGATCGTCGATGCCGTGATCCGCTTCGAGCGCTTCCACGATCGCATCGATCCGCAAAGCTGCCGGCGCAACGCCGAACGCTTCACGCCCGAGCGCTTCCAGCAAGAGTTCCTGAGCACGGTGCACCAGGCCTGGGAACGCCATCGCCAGACCATCTCCGGCGATGTCGGCCGCGACCAGACGCTGGCAACGGCCTGAGCTGCCACCGTGTGAGCAGCGCTCGCTTGCAGATGAAGCAAAGTTCATCTTGGCGACAGGCGATCGGCAATCCCATGTCCACATATATCAACTTGAGATCGGCGATGACGGGCCGAATGGCTCTGATCGCCGAGCGACGATTCATGCGAAACACAGGGACTGATTTGTCGATCATGACGAAACATATCGCCCGCCTGCCCAATCGGCGCGCCCGGCTTGCCTTGATCGGCGGCACGAGTGCGCTGGCACTGGCAGCATTCCTGGCCGCACCGCTTTCCGCCCAGAACAGCACGGCCGTGCCGGCGTCAACGACGAACGAGCCTGCCGCTTACGCCGACAGCTATGCCGATCTGGTCGATCGCATCATGCCGGCGGTGGTCGCGGTGCAAAGCGAACGCAGCGTCGAAACCGTGCAGATGTTCGGCATGCCCGAAGGTCGCGGCGACGGGGATCGGCCCGGGCGCGGCAATCCGCGCGGCTTTGACGGCCCGCACGGCCGCGGCGGCCCTGACCGGTTCGATGGTCCGGACGGCCGCGGTGGTCCGCGCGCCCAGGGCATGGGCTCGGGCTTCGTGATCGCTGAGGACGGCCAGATCGTCACCAACCATCACGTCATCGCCGGTGCCGAGAGCATTACCGTGCGTTTCCAGGACGGCCGCGAACTGAACGCCGAACTGGTCGGCTCCGACCCGAAGACCGATCTGGCGCTGCTGCGCGTCGATGCCGATGCGCCGTTGCCGACGGTCACCTGGTCCGAGGATGACGACGCCCGCGTCGGCGACAAGGTGCTCGCCGTCGGCCATCCGTTCGGCCTGGGCAGCACGGTGACCGCCGGCATCATCTCCGCGCTCGGCCGTGACATCGGCTCAGGGCCCTATGATGACTTCCTGCAGATCGATGCGCCAATCAACCGCGGCAATTCCGGCGGCCCGACCTTCGATCTCGAGGGCCGTGTCGTCGGCGTGAATACCGCGATCTTCTCGCCGTCCGGCGGCAATGTCGGCATCGGCTTCGCCGTGCCGGCCGATCTGGCACGGTCGATCATCGCCGATCTGAGCGATGACGGCCTGGTCGAGCGTGGCTGGCTCGGCGTTGCCATCCAGCCGGTCGACGAGGATCTCGAGCGCGCCTTGGGCCTCCAAAGCGACGACGGTGCCCTGGTCACCCAGGTGCAGCCGGACACGCCGGCCGAGCAGGCAGGCTTGCAGCGCGGCGACCTGATTGTCGGCTATAACGGCCAGACGATTGCAAGCGTACGCGATCTGACCCGTGCCGTGGCCGATACCGACCCGGGCAGTACGGTCGACACCGAGGTCATCCGCGATGGCGAGCGCCAGACGATCTCGGTGACCATCGCCTCGCTGCAGCCCGAAGAGCAGGCCATGGCGTCCAGCGAGCAGGCCGAGCAGGACGATACGCCGAAGCTCGGCATCGCCCTGGCCGAACTGGACGAGGAGACCCGTTCGCGCTTTGACCTCGGCAACGAGGTTCAGGGCGCGCTGATCGCCAATGTCAACCCGCAGGGCCGCGCGGCCGCCAAGGGCGTGCGCCCGGGTGACGTCATCGTCGAGATCGATGGCCGATCGGTGACCAATCCGCAGGATGTTGTCGACGCCATGCGCTCGCTGGGTGAGCGCGAGGCGGACACGGCCCTGCTGCTCCTGCAGCGCAATGACAGCCAGCGCTTCGTTGCGGTGCCGCTAGACGACGCGTAAGCGATCAGCCCGGCCGGCGTCGTGCACGCGCGAAAGCGTGGCTTGCGCGGCGCCGGCGCTTTGCGCAAACAAGCGGTCATGCGAGTGCTCATCATCGAAGACGACCGGCAGGCCGCTGCATATATGGCCAAGGGCCTGAGCGAGCATGGCCATGCCTGCGATCAGGCGCATGACGGCAAGGACGGCCTGATCATGGCGGCGGCCGGCGAGCATGACGTGCTCGTCGTCGATCGCATGCTGCCGGGCCTCGATGGCCTCAGCCTGGTGCAGCACCTGCGCGCAACCGGTGTGCACACGCCGGTCCTGTTCGTCACCGCTCTGGGCGATGTCGATCGCCGCGTCGAGGGCTTGCGTGCCGGTGGCGACGATTATCTGGTCAAGCCTTACGCCTTTTCCGAACTGCTCGCCCGCCTGGAAGCGCTCGGCCGTCGCGTTTCGGTCGGCGGCGAAACCATCACCGAGTTGTGCGTTGCCGATCTGAAGATGGATCTGCTCAGCCGCACGGTCACGCGTGACGGCAAAGTCATCGATCTGCAACCGCGGGAATTCGCGTTGCTGGAAGCGCTCATGCGCGCGCAGGGCCGCGTGATGACGCGCACCATGCTCCTGGAAAAGGTCTGGAATTACAATTTCGATCCGCAGACCAATGTCATCGATGTGCATATCAGCCGGCTGCGCCAGAAAATCGATCGCGGCTTCGACACCGCCTTGATCGAAACCGTGCGCGGTAGCGGATACCGATTGCGTGCGCCGGATAGCTCCGTTTAAGTCGGCGACCTTCCGCCTGGCGCTCGCTTCGAGCGGACTGTTCGCGCTGTTCTTCGTGATCGTGCTGCTGTTTTTGTTCGGCACCGCCGGCAAGAACATGACCCGGCCGGTCGGCGAGATCATTGCCGCCGATCTGCATGGGCTGGGCGATCAATACCAGCTAGGCGGCGTGCGGCGGCTCGAACGGGTCATCGAACGGCGCAGCGCAAGGCGACCCGATCGCGGCGCCATCTATTTGCTGACCGAGCCGGACGGCCTGCCGATCGCCGGCAACATTGATCGCCTGCCCTCGGCCCGGAGCCGTCGCGACGGCTTCATCCGCTTCACCATCGAAACCCAGCCCGATGGCGAGCACAGGGCCGAGCACCGCGCACTCGGCAAGGTCTTCCGCCTGCGCACGGGCGAGTTTCTCCTCGTCGGCCGCGATGTCGAGCCGATCATGCAGGGCCGCGATCGCGTCCGCCGGGCAATTCTGAGCGCGCTCGGCTTCACCCTGATCCTCTCGGTCATCGGCGGCTATCTGATGAGCCGGCAGCTCACCCGGCGCATCGAAGCGATCAACACGACGACGCAACGGATCATCGAAGGCGATCTCAGCCAGCGCATCGCCACGATCGGCAATGCCGACGAGTTCGACCGCCTGGGCAACAATCTGAACACCATGCTCGATCGCATTGAGCAGCTGCTCACAAGCATGCGCCAGGTCAGCGATGACGTCGCCCACGATCTGCGCACGCCGTTGACACGCATGCGCACACGCCTCGAGCTGGCGCTGATCGGCGACAAGAGCGATGCCGAGCTGCGCCAGGCGCTGGACGAGTCGCTGAGCGATGCCGAGCGTATGATCGCCACCTTCAACGCCCTGCTCGCCATTGCGCGCACCGAAGCGGGCAGCGATGACCAGGCCCTGGCGCCGGTCGATCTGGCGACCATCTTGCGCGATGCCGTCGAGCTCTATGCCCCGCTGGCGGAGGAAAAGGGCCTGCAACTCGAGCGCGCTTGCGTTGACGGTCAATGCATCGTCGGCAACGCTGCGCTGCTCAGCCAGGCATTCGCCAACCTTCTCGACAACGCCGTGAAATACACACCCGAAGGCGGGCGCATCGAGGTGCTCTGCGAGGCCGCTGCCGATGGTCCGCGCGTGACCATCGCCGACAGCGGCCCCGGCATACCGGCTGAGGAACGCGAGCGCGTGCTCGAGCGTTTCGTGCGCCTGGAGCGTGAACGCGGCACCAGCGGCAACGGCCTAGGGCTCTCGCTGGTGCGCGCCATCGCCCAGCGCCATCGCGCCAAGCTGGTCCTGGGCGACAATCAGCCGGGCTTGCGCGTCACCATCGACTTCCCGCGCGCTTGACCGAGACGCGTGTTCGCCTACACCCGCTGTCGTCATGTCCGAACCCACCCGCCCAGTGAAGACGCGCGCGGCGCAGATCCCGATCCCGCCGCAGCCGGTCATCGATCCCCACGCCGCCGCCCGCCTGCCCGGCTTTCCCTCGGTCTGGAACGAAGGCCGCACGCATCGCTACACGCTGTGGCGCTGGTGGCGGCCTCAGCCGCAAACGTTTGCCGTGTTCATCGGTCTGAACCCGAGCGCTGCCGACGATCAGTGGGATGATCGCACGGTGCGCCGCTGCAGTGACTTCGCCAGGCGCGAGGGCGTCGATGCTTTGTGCATGTGCAACGCCTTCGCCTTCATGGCGACCGACCCGAAAGGCCTGTACACCCATACCGACCCGGTCGGTGCCGACAATGACCTCTGGCTGCAGCGTTGCAGCGCGGGTGCCGCGTTCACCGTCGCCGCCTGGGGCGCTCACGGCCGGCATCTGGGCCGCGGCGCGGCCATCGCTGCCCTGTTGCCGGGCCTGCGGTGCCTGTCGATCACCCGCGCCGGCGACCCCGGCCACCCGCTGTATCTGCGTAAGGACGCGCCCTTGCGTCCGTGGCCCGAACTGAGCGCTCAGTAGTCGCGCCGGTTGCGACTGACATCGGGATCGCCGACCGGTTCACCCTGGGCGAACAGGTCGCGGATGGTGCCCGGCGCCAGGACCGAGAGCGGATTGACGGAAATGGCCGGATCGCTGAACGCGCCGTTCACCTGGTAGGTGACCGCGAAAGCCCCGGACCCGCTCTGGCCGCGCAGGAAGCGTCCGACCAGCGGGATTTCACCGATCAGATGGTTGATGGCATAGGCAGGCACGATGGTGCCGTTAACGTTCAGCCGCTTGAGCGCGGTGTTGATCGTGCCGTTCATGGTCAGGCCGATCGACGAGCCGTGCGCCTTGGCATCCTGTACGTGGACAACCCAGCCCGGCTTGAGCGCGAAGGGCAGATCGAGCTGCTCCATCTGCAAGGCGGCGCCGCGCAGGGTGTCGCTGATGCCATCGAAGGACGCCAGCGACAGGACGCGCGCGGTGATCGGTGCATCAACGATGCTGAAGCCGCTCACGGTCAACCGGCCGCTGCCGACCGGCTGCGGTTGCTGGGCCTCGATGGTGAACGAGCCATCCAACCGGCCGCCGCGCATGCTGCCGATCACGCCGATGGCGTTCAGGAAGGCGCCGGCATCGTCGCTGCGCACGGTGAGCTCGTGTCCCTGCGAAATCGGGCGCAGATCGAGCATGGCCATGCCATTGCCCTGAAGCATTTCCATGGCGATTTCGGCGCGCTGCCAGATGCCTTCCTGCCAGCGGCCATCGACGCTGACCGATGACAGCACCTGGCCGGGACCCAGGGTCACTGCCCGGCTGCGCAGATCGACATCGATGAAGGTGATCGCGCGCTCGCTGGTTTCCTGCGCCGCCGCTTCGTCTTCCAGACCGGGCTTGAACAGGTGCGACAGGTCGAGATGCTCGGCTTCGAGCACGACGCCGTAGCCGCCGTCCCGGCTGGTGACGTCGATGCGCCCTCGATTCGGCCCGAGCTTGGCGCGATCGACGCTGAGTGCGATGAGACGCTCGCTTTCGAGATCGATCGTGGCGCGGCCGATCAGCTCCATCGAATCGCTTTGCAGTTCGATCTGCTCGAACGCCAGCCGTCGCCCGTTGGCAAGCGTGCCCCGCAGCACCAGCGAGCCCGGCTCACCGGACGGTTTGCGCGCGGCCAGATCGACCAGCTCGATCTCGGCGCGGCGCAAATCGGCGTCCAGATCGAAATCAAGGCGGCCATCAGCGTTCTCGTCGGCGGACACGCTCAGGCCGACCGTGCCTTTGGCCAGCTCGCCGGCAATCGGCAGCCGCTCGGCCAGCCAGTCGACCGGCATCTGCCCGTCGAGGCTGACCGTCTTGGCGCCACCATCGAAATCGTAGGTCAGGCCGACCGTCATCGGGCTACCGTCGATCGCTGCCTCACCGTCGATCTTGAGCTGCTCGGTGGTGACGTCGACCGCCAGATCGGCCTGGCTGAGCTCGACCAGATCGAGGAAGTTCGTCGCCGCACCGTCATCGATCCGGCCGGTGGCCTGCAGATCGACGTCATCGAGGCCGAGGTCCATGATCAACGGAAAGCCGATCTGCAGGTCGACCTCGGTGGCGCCGGTGGCGGTCGCCGCCAGACCGGCGAAGTCCGTGCCCTGCAACAAGGTGAGCGGCTCGTTGTCGATATAGGTCAATACCGAGGCGAGATCGCTTATTAGCGTGGCCTGAACGCTCAAGCGCTCGCGCGTTTCATTGTCGGCATAACCGGAAATGACGACCTCGGCGCTTTGCACGTCCACGCCGGCACTGGTGCCGGTCTGGCCGCGAAAGACCAGGCGGTTGGCATCGAACTCGCCCGCGCCGCTGAGCTGGCTCACCTGCGGCATCGGCGGCAGATAGGTGAGCTCTGTGTCAGTGAACGCGAACGTGCCGACGACGACGTCCGTGCGCAATACGTCGGTTTCGGCATCTTCCGGAGTCAGTTCGATGGCGAAATCGACCCGTGGCACGGTGGCCTGCTGGACGTTCGCCATGACCCATTCGCGCGCGCCGCCAGCGGCAAACGGCGGCCAGAGCGTTCGCGCCGCCTCGATCGTGGCATTCTCGACGCCGACCTCCATGCGCAGGTCCGGGCCGCGTGCATCGGTCAGATCGATCGAGCCATGGCCGGTCGCGGTGACATCCAGCGTGTTCAGGTGAATGTCGCGAATATGCGCGACGTCAAAGCCCGGTTCGATGACCACGCGCATGTCGAGATAGTCGATCGGCACAGGCGCTGGCCAGAGCTCCGGCAGATCGAGTTCGGCCATGCGTACGAGCAGATCGGCGCGCAGCGCCCCTTGGCCGGCCTGCAACGAGAAATCGCTTTTCAGCGTACCGGACAGATTGCCCTTCAGGGCCTCCAGCGGCACGTCAGGGGCGTAAGGTGCCAGCGTCGCCGGCTCAAGATTGCCGAACCCGAACGACACCTCGATCACCTCCTGGTCGGGATGAAAGCTGCCGTTCAGATCGACCGTCGCCATGCCGCTGGCGGGCTGGACCATACGGGCCTGGGCACGGAAGCCGAGCGCGTCGCTGTCATCATCCTTTTCCAGATCGAGCTGCACGGCGCGCGCGAGCACGGCAGTGTCGACCACGCGATCTTCCAGCCAGATGAGCCCGCCGCGCACGCTGATGCGCTCGAGATAGTGCAGCGGTTCGTCCGGCGTCTCGCGGGTGGCGATGAGACCGTTCAGGACACGCGCCAGATCGATCGGATCGCTCTCCGGCCGGGGTGGCGGCGCCTCGATCGCTTCGGGTGAATCGGCGGAAATGGTCGGGCCGACACCGCGCAGCGCCACGCCGTCCCGGGTTCGCTGTAACATCAGACGTGGATCGCGGATCTCCACGACCGATGGTGCGAGCAGCCAGCGATTCAGCAGCGCGCGCAAGGAAACCACCACGCGCATTTCCGGCAACACCACGGATGCGCGCCCGTCCTTGGGCGTCAGGCGCACCTGATCGGCGGTGACCACCAGACCCTGATTGAGCGCGCGCCAGTCGAAGAGGGTTTCGTTGATGGTCACCTCGATCGAGCCGTCGGCCGGCTCGAGGGCATCGGCGATCAGTTCGGTGACCGGCTCGAGCGAGATCGGACCGGTGGCCAGGCGCCAGGCGATCACCAGCAAAATGACTACCAGGCTGGCCTTGAGCCACGCCAGCAGTCTGACGCAGTGATGTCCAAATCGCAGCCACATGGCCGGCTCGATCCTTGACCGCGGTCCGCGGCCTTCGCACTGTGCGGCGCTTGGAGAAGGAACACCATGACCGCTTCTGCGCCAACACGGCGGCCACGCCACGAATCCAAGTCAGGTGAGACTAGTCAGGCTGCCCTGCTACGCCAGCGCTGGATGCTGCAACGCAATCGCAAAACGGACCAGCCGGTTCACGATAGCGCGTGGACAGCCGGGCTTCTCGATCTGATCTTCGCACAAAGCCCGTTCTTGAGCCATGCCGCCTTGCGCGCGCCGGACATTGTTGACGCGCTTGAGACGGCAGGCCCGCAGGCCCTGATCGAAGCCGAGCTCGATACGGTCCAAGCCCTGACCTGTAACGATAAACGCGCCACGATGCGCGCGTTGCGTCATGCCAAGACGCGCGTTGCACTTTTGACGGCGCTGGCCGATCTGGGCGAAGCTTGGGATCTCGATGCGGTTACCGGCGCCCTCAGCCGGTTTGCCGACATCGCCGTCGATCGGGCACTGGCGCAGGCGCTGTTCGATGCCATCAAACGCGGCCAGCTCGCCGACAGCGAGGCGCAGGCCAGCACGTCGACCTGCGGCATCTTCGTGCTCGGCATGGGCAAGCTCGGCGCGCATGAGCTCAACTATTCCAGCGATATCGACCTGATCATCCTCTATGATCGCGAACGCATGGCGGTGCTGGGTGATGATGGCGCCATGCCGGTGATGAGCGGCATCGTGCGCAATCTCGTCTCCGTCCTCGAAGAGACGACGCGCGAAGGCTACGTGTTCCGCACCGATCTGCGCCTTCGGCCCAATCTCGGCATCCAGCCGCTTGCCATGGCCGAAGACGATGCGCTGACTTACTACGAACGCCACGGCCAGAACTGGGAACGCGCCGCCATGATCAAGGCGCGCGTCATCGCCGGCGACGGCCGGGCCGGTGAACGGTTCTTGCGCGATCTGCAGCCGTTCATCTGGCGCAAGCACCTCGATTTCGCGGCGATCAAGGACATCCACAGCATCAAGCGGCAGATCGACAGCTTTCGCGGCCACGGCACGATCAAGCTGGCCGGTCATGACGTCAAGGTCGGCCGCGGCGGCATTCGCGAGATCGAATTCTTCACGCAGACGCAACAGCTCATTCTCGGCGGCCGGCATCCCGAGCTGCGCTCGAGTCGCACGGTCGACACGCTGGCCCTGCTCGCCAAACAGGGCTGGATCGACCAGTCCGTGGCGGACGAGCTCACGCACGCCTATCGCGAGCTGCGCCGCATTGAACATCGCCTGCAGATGGTCGAGGACAAGCAGACTCAGCGCCTGCCCACGCGCGAGGCCGATCTCGCACGCCTGGCGGCCTTCCTCGGCTATGCCGATCTGGGCGCTTTCCAGACCGAGCTGCTGGGCCTTCTCGAAACGGTCGAGCGGCACTATGCGGCGCTTTTCGAGAGCAGCCCGAGCCTTGGCCAGGAAGGCAGCCTGGTGTTCACCGGCACCAGCGACAACGCGGATACCCTGGACACGCTGCAGCGCCTGGGCTTTGCCAAGCCGGATCTGGTCAGCGGTCGCATCCGTGCCTGGCATCACGGCCATATCCGCGCCACGCGCAGTGCCCGCGCGCGCGAGTTGTTGACCGAACTGACACCCAAGCTCTTGAGCGTGCTGGCGGCGCAACCGTCGCCCGACGATGCCTTTGCGCGCTTCGACAAGATGATCAGCGGCCTGCCCGCCGGCGTGCAGTTGTTCTCCCTGATCCACCCGCACCCGCATCTGCTCGATCTGCTCGCCGATCTGAGCGGCATCGCACCGCCCCTGGCCGAACATCTGGCGCGCCATACCGAGCTGTTCGAAACCCTGCTGGTGCCCTCCCAGGACGAGCAGGGGGTCGCGGACGCATCGCTGGAAAAGAGCCTCGCGCGCGAGCTCACCCAGGCGCGTGACCTGCAAGACCGTCTCGAGCTGACGGCACGCTGGGCGCGCGGCCGGCAATTCGCCATCGGGCTCGACATCCTGCTCGGCCGCCGCAACGGCGATGAAGCCTGCGCCGAGCTGACCGCGATCGCCGATACCGTGCTTGCCGCCCTGCTACCGGTCGCTGGCGGCTGGCTGGAAGAGGCCCATGGCCGGCTGCCGGAGCTGCGCTTCGGTGTTCTCGGTCTGGGCAAGCTGGGCTCTGGCGAGCTGACGCTCGGCAGCGATCTCGACGTCGTGTTCATCTATGACGGCCCGGGTGAAGCGCGCTCGGACGGTGATCGACCCTTGAGCCTGGCGGACTATGCCTCGCGCCTGGGCGTGCGCCTGGTCAATGCCCTGACCATGCGCACCAATGAGGGCCGGCTTTACGAGATCGACACCAGGCTGCGGCCTTCCGGCAACGTCGGTCCGCCGGCCGTGCGCCTCGACGTGTTCGAGCGCTATCAACGCGAAACCGCCCAGACCTGGGAGCATCAGGCCCTGACCCGCGCGCGCTGGGTTGCCGGCGATGCCGACCTGGGCGAGCGTGTCATAGCGGTCGCCCATGCGGTCGTGGCGTCGGAACGGGAGATCGAAAGCCTACGCCGCGACGTCGTCGCCATGCGCGCGCGCATCTACCGTGAGCACGGCAGCAGGGACTTGTGGAACCTGAAGCACGTGCGCGGCGGCTTCGTCGATGCCGAGTTTCTCGCCCAGTTCCTGCAACTGGCCCATGGGCAGGCGCATCGAGAAATCATCGGCGGCGCCACGGCCGAGGTCTTTGCCCGCGCCGGTGCCTGCGGGCTGCTCGACCGTGAGGACGCGCGACCGCTGGCCGCGCACCTGCAGCTCTACCACCGTCTGCAGGCGATCTTGCGCCTCGTCGACGAAGATGCGCGCAGCAGCGAGCGTTTCACCCAGGGTTTGCGCAGCGCCCTTGCCCGTGCTGGCGACAGCGAACATATCGCCGGGACGTTCGACGATCTGGAAACCCAGCTCGCGGCCGCGCACCGGCATACGGCGCTGTTGTTCGACCAGGTGGTCGGTCCTTTGCATGACGACGGCAAAACCAACAAGGAGCACAAGGCACCATGAGCGAGACGCTTGTCGATGTCGGCGATAACGCACCCAGCTTCGATCTGGCAACCGACGGCGGCGGCCGGCTGAGCTCAGCCGATCTCGCCGGCAAGCCGTATGTCCTGTACTTCTATCCCAAGGACGACACCTCGGGTTGCACCAAAGAAGCCAACTTCTTCAAAGAGCACTACGGCGCGTTCCAGCAGCTTGGCGTCGCCGTGATCGGCTGCTCGAAAGACGACGTCGCCAGCCACGACAAGTTCAAGGCCAAATACGAGCTGCCGTTCCCGTTGCTGTCCGATCCGGACGGCGGCCTGGTCGAAGCCTACGGCTCCTGGGTGGAAAAGAGCATGTACGGCAAGAAGTACATGGGCATCGACCGCTCGACCTTCCTGATCGATGGTGACGGCAAGATCGTGCAGGCTTGGCGCAAGGTGAGGGTGCCGGGCCACGTGGAAAACGTGCTCGACGCCGCCAAAGCCCTGTAGATGGCGGACCCATGACCCGTTCGACCATCGATCTCGATCCGACCATCGCCGGTTTTGTCCGCCAGGTGAATGGCCCGGAGCACCCGGCACTGGCTGCGTTGCGCGCCCGCACCGATGCACTGCCCGAAGCGGATTACCAGATCGCGGTCGAACAGGGTCAGTTCATGGCCTGGCTGGTGCGTCTGATCGATGCCAGGAGCTGTCTGGAAATCGGCACCTTCACCGGTTACAGCGCCCTGGCCTGCGCCCTGGCCCTGCCGGAAGACGGCCGCTTGGTCACGCTCGATGCCAATGCCGAGTGGACCGCCATCGCCAGACGCGCCTGGGCCGAGGCCGGCGTTGCCGAGCGCATTGATCTGCGTCTCGGCCAAGCACGGGACAGCTTACGCGCGCTGCGTGACGAAGGCCGCGATGACAGCTTCGATTTCGCCTTCATCGACGCCGACAAGGGCGCCTATCCGGCTTATGTCGAACAGGTGCTCGCGCTTGTGCGACCGGGTGCGCTGATCCTTCTCGACAACATGCTCTGGCACGGCACGGTCGCCGATCCGCATGCCAGCGACAAGCAGGCACGCACGCTGCGCGCCCTGCTCGAAGATCTGCAAAGCGATGCGCGCGTCGACCATGTGCTGCTGCCCATCGCCGACGGCGTCAGTCTGTTACGCAAGCTGTAGCCCGGCCCTCAGCACTCGACGCAGGACGTCTTGGCCTCGTCGATCAGGGTGTTCAGGCGGGCGAGATCGACCGCGCCGGGCACGAGCGTGTCGCCGATGACGAAGGCCGGCGTGCCCTCGATGCCAAGCTCCTGAGCGAGCTGGTAATTGCTGTTGATCAGACCGACGACGGCCTGGTCATCCATGGCCGCCGCCAGCGCATCAGCATCGATGCCGTACTCGCTGGCGATCTGCAGGATCGATTCGCGTGACAGATCCTCAGCGCCCATGAGCGCGAAATGCAGCTCGTTGTAGGCTTCGGCGTCGAGACCATGCGCCGCCAGCGCCGCGCGCGAGGCCAGTACCGACTCCTCGCCCAGCACAGGCAGTTCTTTCAAGACGATGCGCACGTCATCACGCTCGTTGATGAGCTGACGCAGCGCCGGGATCATGCGCCGGCAATAGCCGCAGCGGTAGTCGAAAAACTCGACCACGGTCACGGCGGCATCGTCCGGGCCGATACTCGGATCATGCGGATTGTCGAACAGATCGGCTGCGCGCGCCGCAATGCGTTCCTTGCGCGCCTCTTCCTGCTCGGCCTGACGACGCGCCTGCAAGACTTCCAGCGCCTCGTAGATGACTTCCGGGTTGTCCATGAGGTAGTCGCGCACGATACCCTCGATGGCATCGACCGGCAGATCTTCGGCGGCCACGTCCGCGCGTGCGGGCTGGCCGATCGCCAGACCGAAGAGTGTCAAGGCGCCGAGCGCGGCAAGGGTGGATCGCATGAACTGGTGACTCCGCAAGCAAAACGACTTCGACGACCCTAGCGGGCAATCTGCGATGTTCCAATCACAAGCGCGTCTGACCGGCGCGCGCCGATGCTGGGCGCGCTCACGCCGTCTTCGGTCACCGATCGCAGCTATTGGCGCAGATTGCTGCGCGCCTCGGCGACCGCCTGGCGCAGGCCGGCGAGTTGCGTGCGCTCCGGGCTGCCGCCCTGGGGCAGATGGTTTTCCGCCTTGTGCAGGTAGAGATCGGCATCTTCGAGATCGCGGGTGATCAGCGCGTGCTCGGCAAAGGCGAGATTGGAGCGGCCGAGATCACCGGAGCGGCCGTACGCGACGCCCAGCATATACCAGGCCAGGCCGTAATCTGGTTCGATGTCGGTGGCACTTTCCAAAAGCGTGATCGCCTTGGCCTGCAGCTCGTCATCGCCGCTGGCGATCTGCGCCCGCGCCAGGCTGACCATGAACAGGGCTTCATTGGGTTTGAGCGCCAGGCTCTGCTCATAGGGCGCGATGGCTTCGCGCACCCGGCCGTTCTCGAACAGCATCTGGCCCTTGAGTTCATGAAAAAACGGATTGCTCGGCTCTGTCGCGATCAGCCGGTCGACCCCGGCCAAAGCCTCGTTCATGTCCGGCAGACGGTAGTGCGCGATTGTTCGCGCATACTGGCCGGCGATCGTGTCGTCGCCGGCATAGCGCTGCAGCGTCTTGGCAGGCGGATCGAGAAAGCCATCGAGCTTGGCACGCGCGCGGTTGTGCCGCTCGACCATGGCCGCTGGCGCCGGGTCGTTGGCGTGCGGTGAGGTCGCGGCGTGCTGCTTGACGAAGGTGATGCGGTCGCGGGTCAGCGGGTGGGTGGAGAGGTAGTCGTTCTGCGCCGCCGAACCGAGCAGGTTTTGCTGTTCCAGCTTGCGGAAGACATCGACCAGGCCGCTTGAGCTCATGCCGATGCGATCGAGATAGGTCACGGCAGCCTGATCGGCTGCGGTTTCCTGCGAACGGTTGAACTTCAGGAAATTCGCCTGGGCGACATGCTGGCCGCCGGCGATCAGGGCACCGGCGGCGTCCGGCGCACCGGCCACGGCTGCGGCGACCCCCAAGGCGGCCGCGATCAGCATGTCAGCCGTGGCCCGGCGCATGGCACCTTCGCGCCGGCTCAAGTGACCACCGGCGAGGTGGCCTGTTTCGTGAGCCAGCACGCCGACGACTTCCTCCGGGCGCTCGGCTTTTTGCAAAAGGCCGGTGTGCACGAACATATTCGCACCGCCGGCGACAAAAGCGTTGATGTCCGGGCTGTTGACGAGATAGACGCGCACGCCGTTCGGGCTTAAGCCGGCCGCCTGAAAGACCGGCGTGGTCATGTCGCCGACCAGATCTTCGATTTCAGCGTCGCGGATCAGGCCGGCAGCCGCCATGGTCGGTGCCAGCAGCGCGACTAAGGCCAAGGCGGCTGCCAGCGCGCGCACGCTGCGACGTGCCGGTTGCAGCCATCGCTCACCAAACGTCACAAGCACGCAAGACCTCCTGAAAAGCCGCCTGCACGCACGTCAACGGATTGCATGCGGCAAGCGCTTGCCTTTTCTTAAATGTAGCAGCTTGGTCCAGGCCACAACCGATCCGCTAAAGAAAGTTTGCTTATGAGCGCACTCCCCAATGACACGCCCTCAACGATCGGTCCCAAGCCGTCATCGCGTGGCCAGGTGCCGTCGTTTCTGGTTATGGAGGTCATCGCCAAAGCCGCGAGCCTCGAGGCCGCCGGCGAGAAAGTGTTTCACCTCGAGGTCGGCCAACCGTCGCTCGGTGCACCCGCCAAGGTGATCGAGGTGGCCCAGCAAGGCATCGCGCGCGAGGAAATCGGCTATACGCCGATCTGCGGCCTGCCGGCTTTGCGCGAGCGCATCGCTGCGCACTACGCCGACTGGTACGGCGTGCACGTCGATCCGGCGCAGGTCGTGGTCACGGTCGGCGCGTCCGGTGCGTTCACCCTCGCCTTTCTCGCCATGTTCGAGACCGGCGCCAGGATCGGGCTGCCCATCCCCGGCTACCCGCCTTATGCCAACACGCTGAAAGTGCTCGGCTTCGAGCCCGTGTCGATCCGCGTTGACAGCAAGACCCGCTTTCAGCTCACGGCCGATCTGCTGGCACGCTGCCCCGAGCGTCTCGATGGCATCATCCTGGCCAGCCCGTCCAATCCCTGCGGCACGATGCTCGACAAAGGCCAGCTCGAAGAGATCGTCGCCTGGTGTCGCGAGAGCGCTACCGGCCTGATCGTCGACGAGATCTACCACGGCTTGTGTTTCGATGTGCCCATGACAACGGTGCTCGAAATCGCACCGGAAGCCGTGGTCGTAAACAGCTTTTCCAAGTATTTCGCCATGACCGGTTGGCGCTTGGGCTGGCTGGTGGCTCCGATGAGCCTGCAGCCGACCATCGAGGACATCGCCGGCAACATGTTCATCAGCGCGCCGACGCCCTCGCAACTGGCGGCGATCGAGGCGTTCAATCACAAAGATGAGCTGAATGCGCGCAACGCCATGTATGCGCGCAATCGCCAATGTGTGCTTGCCGCACTCAGCGAGGCCGGGCTGCACAAGATCGCGCCGGCCGACGGGGCGTTCTACGTCTATCTCGACATCGCCGAGCTGGGGCTGGACTCCGCCGAGCTCTGCCAGCGCCTGATGGACGAGGAGCGCCTGGCGATCACCACCGGTTACGATTTCGATCTCGAACGCGGCGGCGAGTTCATGCGCCTGTCCTATGCCTGCGGTGAACAGGACATTGCCGAGGCGATGCGGCGTCTGGTCGGCTGGGTCAAGCGACGCCGGCAAGCCATGGCCGCTGGCGCCGCGTAACACAATCGCCTGGGCCTAGCGCACCCAGCGGCTCCACCAGCCGCCGCGGTCGTGGTCGTCCGGCCCAGCGCCGCTGTCTTCCAGCGTCGTCACCCGCGTGCCGGGCTCGTCGGCATGCTCGACCGGCTCGGCCGGTTCGCCCGCGGACGGCGTCTGATCGTCAGGCGCAGTGCCTTCCGACGCGTCCCAGGGCGCAGCTAGCTCCCTTGCCGGCTCAGCGCGGACCAGCGCCTCGGCCGGCTGCCGTTCCGCCAGACCCTGTCCCGGCTGGAAGCCCTCGGTCACGGGCGCACCGGCGACCGGCTCAGCCACCTCGGCTGTCGAGGACACCGGGCGATCGGCCGAATAGGGCGACCAGGAGCGGAACGCTGCCGGTTCACCTGGGGCCTGCGCGTGGCTCGCCAGGTCGACGACCACAGGCGCCCGGGTGGTCACCTGCACGCGCGCCGGGCTATCGATCTGCCGCATCGGCGCACTCGGACGCGACTTGGCCGGCTGGTCCGCCGCCTGACCATCGTCCTCGACCAGCTCGGTGAGCTGTTGCCGGTGCGTGCCATCAGGGCCAAGCGCGATCATCTGCACGCCCGCTTCGATCGGCTCTGGTTGCGGCTCGGGCGCGGGCGCGGATTCCATGGCGACCTGGGGCTCCGCCTCGGCTTTTGCAGCACCCTCCGGCTCAAGTTCCGCCGCGACCTCGGGCTCGGCTTCCGGCGCGCGCATCTCGGCCGCTTCGGGAGCAAACGCGGCCACCGCAGGCTCGGGCTCGGACGGCTCGACGCTGCTGCCGGGCACGAGCTCCTGCTCGGCGATGACAATCGGATCGACATCGCCGGCCTGCATCTCGTCGGCGGATGCCCTGTCGGCAGCCGCAACCTCGCCGAAGGCCGTCAGCCCGGCCGGCTCAGCCGTGCCCATGACCGGTTCCGGCACCACGAATGGCGGCAGGTCATCGGCAGCCGGCGGTTCGCTGTCGGCGTCCGTGTCCCTTGGCTGGTCGTGCGCAGCTTCGGCCGCGATCGGCATCGGCGCATCATCGGCTGGCGGCTGATCGGCATCCGGCTGAGCCGCCGGCGGCGTCTGATCGTCCGCCGACGCGTCATCCACTCCGTTGGTCCCCTCATTCGATGCGCCAAGCGCGTCATCGACCTCGCCCCAACGACGCCGCCGACCGCGACCCGAACGACGGCGACGGCGGCGGCGCGGCCGGTCGCTTTCGTCACCCTCGTCGGCGCTGGCGGCGATGTCATCGGGCTCCTCAGCGCCCTCGGCGTCGGGATCGTCGAGATAGTCATCCGCTGCGAGCGTGTCCTCAGCGGCCGCCATGGGCGCCTGCGCGTCATCATCGCCGCGACGGCGGCGGCGACGGCGGCGGCGCTTGCCGCGATCCCCGTCGTCCTGCTCGGCGCTTTCGGCGTCTGTTTCTTCGGCAACCTCGGCAGCACGCGTCTCGGCAGCCGCCGTGTCTTCGGCATCCTCCTGGCGCGTGGCGGTACGCTCGATCTCGAGCTGGCCCGGGATCAGCGCGGCATCGATGTCGACGCGCACCGACATGCCATAGCGCTGCTCGAGCGTGATCAGCATGTCGCGTTTCTGGTTGAGCAAATAGATGGCGACATCGGCACAGCAGGCGATGCGCAGATTGCTCACCTGGCCGGTGACGCCCTCGAGCTCGATCCGGCGCATGGCCTGCAGCGCGGCGCTCTCCACCGAGCGGACATAGCCGGTGCCGGCACAGTGCGGGCAGATGCGCGAGCTCAGCTCCTGGAAACTCGGGCGCAAGCGCTGGCGTGACAGTTCGAGCAGACCAAAACTGCTGATCTTGCCGAGCTGCAAGCGCGCGCGGTCATTGCGCGTGGCATCGCGCAGCTTGCGCTCGACATTGCGCTGGCTGCGGCCGTCGCCCATGTCGATGAAGTCGATGACGATCAGGCCGGCGAGGTCGCGCAGACGCATCTGCCGGGCGATTTCCTCGGCCGCTTCCAGATTGGTGCGATAGGCGGTCTCTTCGATGTGCCGCTCGCGCGTGGATTTGCCGGAATTGACGTCGATCGAGATCAGCGCCTCGGTTGGATTGATGACGATGCTGCCGCCCGAGCGCAGACGCACCTCGGGCATGTACATGGCATCGAGCTGTTCTTCGATCTTGTGCGTCAGGAAGAGCGGCGTCTCTTCCTTGTACAGTTTCACATGACGCGCGCGCGAGGGCATGAGCATGCCCATGAACTTCTTTGCCGTGCGGTAGCCGTCCTCGCCCTCGACCAGCACTTCCTCGATGTCGCGCGTGTACAGATCGCGGATCGAGCGCTTGATCAGATCGGCTTCTTCGTAGATCAGGCACGGCGCGATCGACTTCAGGGTCAGATCGCGAATGTCCGACCACAAGCGCAGCAGGTAGTCGTAATCGCGGCGGATCTCGAGCTTGGTCCGCTCGGCACCGGCGGTGCGCACGATCAGGCCCATGCCGAGCGGCACATCCAGGCTCTGAACAATGCCCTTGAGGCGCTTGCGATCGTCCGGATTGGAGATCTTGCGTGAAATGCCGCCGCCCCGGCCGGTATTGGGCATGAGCACGCAATAGCGCCCGGCCAGCGAAAGATAGGTCGTCAGCGCCGCGCCTTTGCTGCCGCGCTCTTCCTTGACCACCTGCACGAGCAGGATCTGGCGGCGCTTGATGACTTCCTGGATCTTGTACGAGCGCAGCAAACGCCTGCGTTTGGCCTGCTCGACCGCATCGATCTCATCGTCGCCGTCGACACCGTTCTCGCCAGCAGCGTCCTCGTCTTCAGGCTCGCTGTTCACGCTTTCCTGCAAGGCCTCGCGATCGGCCTGCGGGATCTGGAAGTAATCCGGGTGGATTTCGCTGAAGGCTAGAAAGCCGTGGCGGTTGCCGCCATAGTCGACAAAGGCCGCCTGCAGCGACGGTTCAACCCGGGTTACTTTGGCGAGGTAGATGTTTCCTTTGAGCTGATGTTTGGTCGAAGTCTCGAAATCGAAGTCTTCAAGTTGATGGTCGTTGACGACAACCACACGGGTCTCTTCCCGGTGGCTGGCATCGATAAGCATACGTTTGGTCATACGCGAACATCTCCGGCCGCCTCGCCCCAGCCGTTCTATCGGGCCATCGGACGAGGCGGCGTGTTTCTCTTATGGAGCGGATCGACCCGGTCCGCGCGCATGTCGATGCGCCGCGCGAGCGGGGATCCGCTGCCCTGTTCTGGTCAAAGCCGGTGCTGATAGGCAGGCGTTTGGGAATCATGCCTGGGTGCATTCGGCGGGGCTCACTGGTGCCGGCAATTCCGGCCTTGCGTGTCACGTTGCGCTTGGTCGCGGCTCGACTTGAGACAACCGACATACCGCTCACAACATCACGACTATAGAGGCTGTGCGGGAACGCCACAATCCGATATTGTCGCCCGCGGTTGCACATGCCACCCCCATCATGGCAAGCGCATGCTTCGCCGTACCAACGACTTATCGATCGATCTTGAAACGACACGTCTACGCCCGTCTGGCTCTTTTTGTCGTTGGCATCGTCATCGGCCTGGCGCTGTTCGCCACGCCACGCGCGACGGCCGCAGCCGAGTTGAACGGCGTCCGGGTCGGCGGTCATGGTGATTTCACCCGCATCGTGATCGATGCCGACCAGGCCCTCGCCTACACGACGCGCTCGCTGGCCGGGCCGCCACGGCTGGTCGTCGATCTGCCGATCGTGGCGGGCTCCGTACCGCAAGACGCGCGCAGCGGCCTGGTCGGCGGTCTGCGGCACGGCCGCTTCAATGCCCAGACGATGCGGCTGGTCTTCGACATGACCGGCAACTTCCGTGTCTGGCGCATCTTCGAGCTGGCACCGGAAGCCGGCCGAGGGCATCGCATCGTCATCGATGTCAAGCCGGATGACGCGCCGATCGAGCAGCAGGTCGCGGCGCTGCCGCTGACCGCGCCGGAAACAGCGACCGCGCCGGTAGCGCGGGCGCCCGCGACACCGCAGCCGCCGGTGCGCCTGCGGCCGGCGGCACCGGATGCGCCACGGCCAAGGCTCAAGCCCGAGACGCCGGTCGTCGCCGACGCGGCACCTTCGGGCGCGCCGCAACGCTTGAGCGTGACCAGCACCGCGGCCGCGGCAGCGGCGCCAGCCGCACCGCGAGCGCAGCCGGCGCAAAGGCCGGTCCGCCCCTTGATCGCCATCGACGCAGGCCATGGCGGCCATGATCCCGGTGCCTTGGGGACGCGCGGCGAAGAGAAGGAGATCACGCTTGCCGTGGCCCGTAAGCTGGCGGCTGCCTTGCGCGATACCGGCCGATTTCGCGTGCTCTTGACGCGTGACGACGACACCAAGATCCCTTTGCGTGAACGCTACCAGATGGCCGAGCGGGCTGGTGCCGACCTGTTCATCTCGTTGCATGCCGACGCCAATCCGGCCAAGGGCCTGCGCGGTGCCTCGATCTATACCTTCTCCTCGCGCGCCTCGGATGCCGAAGCGGCCCGCCTGGCCAAGCGCGAAAACAAGGTCGATGAAGGCGAAATCGACTACGACGATACCATCGAGGGCATTCTCAATGACATGGAGTTCGCCGACACCTTGTTTCGCTCAGGCGAATTCTCACGTTTGGCCCATATCGAGTTGAGTGCGGTTTCGCCGATGATCCCCAAGCCACGGCGCTCGGCACGGTTCATGGTCTTGCGTTCGCGCTCGATCCCGTCGGTGTTGATCGAGCTTGGCTTTTTGACCAATCGCAGCGATGAAGCAGCGTTACTGGATGCCCAGCATCAAACCCGTCTCGCCCAAGCGATCGCCAGTGCCGTCGAGCGCTTTCGCGTCGGTGACCTATTTTTCACGGAAAGCCAGCTTTGATGTGGCGCGTGCTTTCGACACCCGAGCCCTGACGAACGGCTGCAGATGAAGCTCCTCCGCTTTCTTGGCAAATCCGCCGCCTATCTTGGCGCCATTGGCCTGATGCTCGGCATCGTGGCGGCGGGCGGCGTGGCCTTTGCCCTCTATCACTACAGCCGCGATCTGCCGGACTACCGCGCGCTTGCTGACTACGAGCCGCCGACGGTCACGCGCATCCATGCCGCCGACGGTCGCCTGATGGCAGAATATGCGCGCGAGAAACGGGTCTTTCTGCCGCTCGATCAAATGCCCGAGCACCTGATCCAGGCCTTTCTCGCGGCAGAAGACAAGAATTTCTACCAGCATTTCGGCCTCGACATGCTCGGCATCTTGCGGGCTGTGCGCGAGAACATCGATCGCGCGCGGCAGAACTTGCGGCCGCAGGGTGCATCCACGATCACGCAGCAGGTTGCCAAGAACTTTCTTTTGACCAACGAGGTCTCGATCGAGCGCAAGATCAAGGAGGCCATCCTGGCCCTGCGGATCGAGCGCGCCTTCAGCAAGGATCACATCCTCGAACTCTATCTGAACGAGATCTTTCTCGGCATGCGCTCCTATGGCGTCGCCGCCGCCTCGCTGTCCTACTTCAACAAGGCGGTGGGTGATCTGACCCTGGCCGAAGCCGCCTATCTGGCTGCGCTGCCCAAGGCCCCCTCGCGCTACGATCCGATCAGCAATCACGACGAGGCCGTGGCGCGGCGCAATTGGGTCATCGGGCGCATGGAGATCGAGGGCTTCATCACGCCTGACGAAGCCGAGGCGGCGCGCGCTGCGCCGCTCAAGGTCGAGCACCGCTCGGAAGCCGAGATCGTCCGCGCCGACTTCTTCACCGAGGAAGTCCGCCGTCAGCTGGTCGACGAGCTGGGCGAAGCCGGCTTCTACGACGGAGGCCTGTCGGTGCGCACCACCATGGTGCCCGAGATGCAGCGCATTGCCCAGGAAGCCTTGGTCGGTGGCCTGGAGGCCTATGACCGCCGGCATGGCTGGCGTGGCCCGATCGGCGCGGTCGATCTGAGCGACCGTGATCTCGCCTGGACGGCCAAGCTGCTTGAGTTCCCCGGCAGGTTCGACGTCGACGGCTGGGAGTTCGCCGTCGTCCTGGAGAGCACGGCCAACCAAGCGACCATCGGTTTTGGCGACGGGACACGTGGACAGCTGCCGCTTGCCGGCGTGCGCTGGACCGGCGCGACCGGCGTCAACCAGATCCTTAGCGCCGGCGATGTCATTACCGTGGAATGGCTGCCGGCCAGCGGCGAGCGTGCCGCACGCTACGAGCTGCGCCAACCGCCGGCGGTCGATGGCGCCATCGTCATGCTTGATCCCAACACGGGCCGCGTGCTCGCCTTGAGCGGCGGCTTCGCCTTCGAGCGTTCGGTATTCAATCGCGCCACCCAGGCAAAACGCCAGCCGGGCTCCGCCTTCAAGCCGTTCGTCTATCTGAGTGCGCTCGAGGCCGGGTACACGCCGACGTCGGTGATCGTCGATGCGCCGATCGCCATCGATCAGGGCCCGGGGCTGGAGAAATGGCGACCAACCAATTACAGCGACACCTTCTACGGCCCGAGCCTCTTGCGCACCGGCGTCGAGAAATCGCGCAACCTGATGACCGTGCGCCTGGCTCAGAATGTCGGCATGGAGCGCATCATCAGCATCGCCGAGCGCTTTGGCATCGACAACGGCCTGCAGCCGTTCCTGTCCGCCTCGCTCGGCTCGAACGAAATCACCCTGCTCGAGCTGACCTCGGCCTATGGCATGCTCGTCAACGGCGGCAAGCAGATCAAGCCGACCCTGATCGACCGCCTGCAGGACCGCTACGGCGAGACCGTGCAGCGCGTCAGTGCCAAGTTGTGCGACGGCTGTCAGCAGGAGACCTGGGACGGTGCGCCGCCGCCCGAGCTGATCGACATGCGCGCCAAGGTCGTCGACCCGCGTCTGGCCTATCAGATGACCTGGATCCTCAAGGGCGTGGTCGAGCGCGGCACCGCCGTGCGCGCTGGCTCGGCGATCAACAAGCCACTCGGCGGCAAGACCGGCACGACCAATGACAGCAAGGATGCCTGGTTCATCGGCTTCAGCCCGAACCTGGTGGTCGGCGTCTATGTCGGCTTCGATCAGCCGAAATCATTGGGTGCCAAGGAAACCGGCTCGAGTGTTGCGCTGCCGATCTTCATCGATGCCATGCAGGCTGCCCTGGCCGACAAGCCGGCGACGCCGTTTCATTCCGTACCGGGCGTGCGCATGGTCAAGATCGACGCCAAGACCGGCAAGCTACCGAGCGCGCTCACCGAGACCACCATCGTCGAGGCGTTCTTGCCGGGTACCGAGCCGCGTGAGCGTTCGACCGGCCAGATCGGCCTGGGCGGCGACTGGCAAGCTCTAGAGGACAGCTATGGCGCCGATGCCGGCACGACCGGACAGACAGGCGCCCGGCCGGGCGGCAACCGCGTGGCCAGGCCGCCGGTGTCGCCGTCGACCAGCGCGGTGTCGTCCGGTGGGCTGTACTAGTACAGGCACGCCACCGCCACGTTCACGAAAAAACCAAAGCAGATGGAGAAGCCGCCCCATGCGCGCCGAAATCGCCAATCTTCAAGACGAAATCCAGCAGGGCCTGACCATTCTCCGGAGGCATCTTTGACTGGGACCAAGCCCTGCGCCGCCTGGATGAGCTGAACGCGCTCTCCGAAGATCCGAACCTCTGGAACGATGCCGACGCCGCGCAGGCCCTCATGCGCGAGCGCCAGAAGCTGGCCGATGGCATCGAGGCCCAGCGCGATATGGAAGCGCGCCTCACCGACGCGGTTGACCTTGCCGAACTGGCGGAAGCGGAAGAGGACGACGAGACCGTCAAGGCGGCGATCGCCGATCTCGAGGATCTCAAGGCGCAGGTGAACAAGCGCCAGCTTCGCTCGCTGCTTTCCGGCGAAGCCGACGGCAACAACGCCTTCTTGCAGGTCAATGCCGGTGCTGGTGGTACCGAGTCCCAGGACTGGGCATCGATGCTGTTGCGCATGTACACGCGCTGGGCCGATGCGCGCGGCTACAAGCTGGACTGGATCGAAGAGTCCGAAGGCGACGAGGCCGGCATCAAGTCGGCCACCGTCAAGGTCGTCGGCGACGATGCCTATGGCTGGCTCAAGACCGAAAGCGGCGTGCACCGGCTCGTACGTATTTCGCCGTTTGACAGCAATGCCCGCCGTCACACCAGCTTTGCCAGCGTCTGGGTCTATCCCGAGGTCGACGACAACATCGAGGTCGTCATCGAGGACAAGGATCTGCGCATCGACACCTACCGCGCCTCCGGCGCCGGCGGCCAGCACGTCAACCGGACCGACAGTGCCGTGCGCATCACGCATCAGCCAAGCGGCATCGTCGTGCAGTGCCAGAACGATCGCTCACAGCATCGCAACAAGGACCAGGCGATGAAGATGCTGAAAGCGCGGCTTTATGAACTCGAGCTGCAAAAGCGCCGCGAAGCCGCGCAGGAGACCGAGGCCGGCAAGCAGGATATCGGCTGGGGCAGCCAGATCCGCTCTTATGTTCTGCAGCCCTACCAGATGGTCAAAGACCTGCGCACCGGCGTGGAGAAAGGCAACGCCCAGGCCGTACTCGACGGTGATCTGGATGCCTATCTGGAAGCGTCGCTGGCCGCGGGTGTCGGCAGCGAGCGGCCCAACCCGAACGCCTGAGCGACTGGCGCGCGATTTCGCCGCGACGTGACACAACTGACATAGTGGGATCACAAGAAAGCGCTAATGTCGGAAGGACGCCGACACTCAAGGGAAGGAAATTGTCCATGCGCCGTCTTACAGCGTTGACCGCCTCGCTCGGTCTGTTTGCCATCAGCGCCTGCGGTACCGCCGATGAAGCTGCCGATGCCGCGTCGGATGCCACCGAAGCGGTACAGGGCGCCATTGTCGGCGAAGAAGTGACCGCTACCGCCGATGTCGTCGCGGTCCAGGCGGAATCGCGCAACGTCACCTTGCGCTCGGAAGAAGGCGACGTGTTCACCGTCGTCGCCGGCCCGGAGGTGCGCAACTTCGATCAGATCGAGCCGGGCGACCGGGTGAACATCACCTATATCGAAGCCATTGCCGCCAACATCACCGAGCCCGGCAGCCTGGACAAGACCGGCGAGGTCAGCGCTGCCGTCAGCCGCGCCGAGCTGGGCGACAAGCCGGCCGGATCGATCGTCGAGCAGGCGACCACCACGGTGACCATCGACGAGGTCGATCTCGAGACCAACGAGGTGACGTTCACCGATCAGGCGGGCATCGTCGACACCATCGAGGTCATGACCCCGGAAATGCAGGAGTTCATCAAGACCCTGAAGCCGGGCGACAAGGTCGACGTGACCTTCTCGCGCGCGCTGGCCATCGCGGTCACGCCGCACGGCTGACGCAGTAAGCGCTTTGCGCTCTGGCGCCTTCTGCCGGCTCATCAGGCCGATGAAGGCGCCAGCGCCCCGCTGTCGTTCGGCTAGCGATCGTAACGGGCGATGCGCCAGGGTTCCTGCGCGGCGTCCTGGTACCATTGCCTGACGGCGACATGCCCGAGCACGGCATCACGATAGGCCGCAGCGTCGTCCTCGAGGGCGATGGCGTAGGTCTCGAAACGCGTCACCACCGGTGCGAACATGGCATCGGCAATCGTGAAATCCTTGCCGAACAGGTACGGGCCGTCCTGGCCGAAGCGTTCGCGGCAATGGCACCAGACGAACTGGATGCGCACAATGTCGTTGCGGCAGGCGTCACTCAGCGTGACGCTGCGCCGCTCGTGCAGGACCATCGGGCATTCGGCGCGCAACGCCTGAAAGCTGCTGTGCATCTCCGCAGACACCGAGCGCGCCAGCCGGCGGGCGTCCGGCGCGCGCGGCCACAGCCCGGCATCCGGCGCCAGCTCGGCAATGGTCTCCATGATCGCAAGACTGTCCCAAACAGTCGTTTCGCCGAAGCGCAAGACCGGTACGGTCAGGGAGGGCAGCAGGCGCTGCTTGGTCTCCGGCCAGTCATCGCCATAGAGCGGCAGGACGGTCTCGTTGAAGTCCAGCCCGGCCACGCGTAGGGCGAGCCACGGTCGCATCGACCAAGAGCTGTATTTCTTGTTGCCGACAATCAGATGCGGCTGTTCCGCCATGGTTCGCTCCCGCGTGGTGAAGGGCCCCTCGCCTGCCTTCGCTACGGCGACGGCAAGCCGGCGCCAAGCCGGTTTCTGGTGATGCCACCGATAACGCGCGGTGATGCCGCCTAGAACAGGCTCGGCTGCACCGGCTCCGGCTGGCGCTCGAGCGGCGCGATCAAGCCGGGCCCTTCGGAGCGAATGCTGTTCACCGCCGTGCTGACCTCGTGCCAGACGATGTCCGCCTCGCCGAAGCCCTGCATGATGGCATGGATCTCGTCCGCCTTCTGACGCGCCGGATCCAGCCAGGCGTCGAAGCGGTCGGCCGGCAGCATGAGCGGCATGCGCGGATGCAGCCCGGCCATGGCGCCTTCGGCCGCAGCCGTGAGGATCGCCACGGACTCGCAGACGCTGTCGTCCGGCAGGCGTATGCGATGCCAGATCGCGGCGAACGCCATCGGCGGCGCTCCCTTGATGTGGCAATAGAGCGGCTGCTTCTTGCCCGGGCCGATCTGCGCCCACTCGTAATAGCCCTCGGCCGGTACCAGGCAGCGCCGGCGCTTGAAGGCATCGCGAAACATCGGCTTTTGATGTGCCGTCTCGCTGCGCGCGTTGATCTGCTTACCGCGATCCGATGGCCCCGCGGCCCACGGCGGCACGAGGCCCCAATGCTGCCATGCCCAGCAGCGCTCACCGTCTTGGCCGGCACGCAGGGTGAGAATGTCGATGCCCGGCGTGATGTTGTAGCGCGGCCGATAGCCCGCAGGCGCGTCCAGGCCATAAGCCTGCGGAAAGAGCACCGGCTGCAGGGCAAGCACGTAACGGCCACACATCGTTCTTAGCCCTCCCCTTGCACGCAAGCCTGCCAGATCACGCCACGTGCGCGCAGGTCCCGCCGCGCTGCCGCAGATACCTGCTGCGGCGTGCCGCTGGCATCGATCTTCGGCCATGCAATCCCCGATCGACTGGCGCGCCACTGGCCGCGCACGACCTCCACGCCGGCATCCGAGGCATCGCCGCTGCGCTCGGCCACGCGCGTTTCGAGCACCTCGAGCGGCGCGTCCAGCCAGAGCCCCTGAAACGGCACGTCAGCACTGGCGGCGATCGACTCAAGCTTCGCGCGATGCCGGGGATCGAGATTGACGGCATCGACGATCACCGAACGTCCGGCCTCGAGCAGGCAGGCGGCACGGGCTTCGAGCCGCGCATACACGCGTTCGGTCACGGTGCGCGTGTATGCGCTCGTCGGCAGCTTTTGCTCGGGCGGTATGCCGTAGAGATGCTTGCGGGTGACATCGCTGCGCAGGACCACGGCGCCCGGCGGCGCCCCGAGACCGCAAGCAAGCGTGCGCGCAGCCGTGCTCTTGCCGGTGCCGGACAAGCCTCCGAGTGCCAGCATGACCGGCTGCACCGGCTTGAGCGCACGCTCCGCCAACGCAAAAAAAGCCTGGGCATCGTCCGCCTGACCCGACCGCTCACGGCCCTCGGCAACGGCAAAGCCATCGATCTTGGCACGCACGGCGGCACGGATCGCCACGAACAGATCGAGCAGCGCGGCACCCTCGGCGTCGTCGCTGGCCTCGACATAGGCCTGCATGAGTTCGAAGGCGAGGTGCGGCTCGTTGCGGTGCAACAGATCCATGATCAGAAAGGCCAGATCGTACCAGGTGTCGATCTGGGCGAAGGCCGGGTCGAACTCGAGGGCATCGAACAAGATCGCCCGGCCGTCGATCATGACGATGTTGTGCAGATGCAGATCGCCATGACAGTGGCGCACGAAGCCTTGGTCGCGGCGTCGATCGAGCAACGCCCGGTCACGCTCGAGCCGCGCGCCCGTCGCCCGGTTCAGCGCATCCAGCCTGTCCGGGTCGAACACGGCCGGCGTTGCCGCACCCATGTCTTCGGCATTGCCAGCGACTACCTTGGCCATGTGCTCGGCCCCGCCGACATGGCGAAGCGGCGGCAGATCGCGATGAAACGCGGCGATGTCGCGCGCGAGCTGGGTGATAACCGCCGGCTCCAGCCGGTCCTCGGTTGCCACGACATCGAGAAGCGCAGCCTGATCGAAGCGCTGCATGGCCAAAATCGGCTCGATCGCCTCACCCTCGCCGTCGATCGCCAGGGAACCGTCGCTGGCGCGCGTGATCTCGCGTACGCCCAGATAGAGCGCGGGCGCGGTGCGACGATTGAGTTCGTATTCCGCGCGCAAGGCCGAGCGGCGGGCTGCCAGCGTGCTGAAATCAAGAAAGCTGTAGGCAACCGGACGTTTGATCTTCCAGGCGCGGTCGCCGCACAGAAAAATGTGCGCGGCATGCGTGTCGATGCGCTCGACCGGTTCTCCCGGTCTGCCGTACGCGGCGCCGTCACACAGAAAGTCGAGAAGCTCGTCTTGTCCGTCCATGGCGCGGGAGGTAGCCCATGGCAGCGCCCAGGCCAAGGTTGTTCGCTTGCCGCCGTCAGCGACGCTCGCTACACCTGACGTTCAGGGAGCCGCCACTTTACGGTAAGCCAATGACCTATCACGATTTTGTCAGCCTGGTCGGCAACACGCCGCTGGTCCATCTCAAGAAGGCATCCGCCCGCACCGGCTGCACCATTTTGGGTAAGGCTGAGTTCCTCAACCCCGGCGGCTCGGTGAAAGATCGCGCGGCGCTCTATATCGTGCGCGATGCCGAACGCCGCGGCCTGCTGCGCAAAGGCGGCGTGATTGTCGAAGGCACCGCCGGCAATACCGGAATCGGCCTCGCCCTGGTCGGCAACGCGCTCGGCTACAAGACGGTCATCGTCATCCCCGAAACGCAGAGCCAGGAAAAGAAGGACATGTTGCGCATCTGCGGTGCCGATCTGCGCCAGGTGCCGGCTGTGCCCTACCGCGATCCGAACAATTACGTGCGCTATTCCGAGCGCCTGGCCGACGAGATCGCCGCCGAAGCCGAAAACGGCGCGATCTGGGCCAACCAGTTCGACAATGTCGCCAATCGCCAGGCGCATATCGAGGGCACCGGTCCGGAAATCTTCGAACAGACCGGCGGCGCGGTCGACGGCTTCATCTGCGCCGCCGGATCGGGCGGCACGATCGCCGGCGTCGCCGACGGGCTGCGCGCGCGCAATCCCGAAGTGAAGATCGGTCTGATCGATCCGGACGGCGCGGCGCTCTACAGCTATTACGCCACCGGGACGCTGGCCTCGGAAGGCTCGTCGATCTCCGAAGGGATCGGGC